>NZ_CP053942.1 GCF_013267195.1 Halorubrum salinarum
TATCGACACGGTGTTCCCGTACGTCGTCTCAGACATCTCCAAACAGAAGATTGAGCGAATCGATACGCTCCGGAACTTCTGGCAGGACTCGTGGCACCCATCAAACGAGATCGCGTATCCAACGCTCATCTTCACCAGTAACGACTCTCGGCCAAACGATTGGTTCCGAAACCGTGCGAAGATGCTTCATTTCGACGTTGCGTTCCCTTCGAACCCCGAAGACGAGGGGTTCTACAAAGCGCAAGAAGATCTCAATACAATCCTCGACGCTCGCAACCCCATCTTCTCGTACGTGTCACGGCGCATCTTGAGGGATGAGCGGTATCTCGATGCCGGTGGAACTGTCGACGACGTTCGCCAGGTGTTTCTCGAGTTTTACGAGCGTGCTGACCGTGAGGTCCCAAAATTCTTCCCGAAAGAGCCGGCGAACCGGAGATACAACATTGGCAAGCGCAAGTGGAAGCAAGCCTACGAGCGCGGTGACGTAACATTCGATCGGCGCGAAAATCGACTTATTGCTGAATTCGATCTCGAGCCACACGAGCTCTACAGTTATCGCAAGACCCTCCCGACGAAGATGCGGCCCGAAAAGAGCGGTCGGAGCATCATCATCAAGAACCCAGACGGCTTCGAAGAGTGGATTGAGCTTGCTGAGTTGGGAGGAAGCAACGAACAAGCGGGAAGTGAAGGATTTCTGAGCCGCCTATGGGGCTAGATCATTGACGTCAGCTAGATCAAGCGGGTCCGGTTGTAGCACAACTATATGGCTATAATTTGATTTAGAGTGGTCTTCCATCCATCTTATCCAAATTTGTTTATAAGCCGTATGACTAAGCTGCGGCAGAAACTAACTTATTCAAATTGACCTCCTCCCACCCCTGAAGGGGTGGGATTCCCGAGCGTTGGGATATTACGGTTTGCAGTCTCCCTGTTCTCTCGGTGTGAACCGTCCGCTCTCGCGGTCGAACAGGAAGACTCCGGGCTGGGCCAAACAGCCGTTACTCATATCCCCCGTCGGGGGACTCTGAGTTATCTTGCGACGAATATTCACCGCACCGTTCACGTCCGCGTTCATCGCCGTCTCGCACGACGAACAGACGTACAACCCGCGCTCCACCCGGTTCGCATCTCGAATCTGCCCGCAACACGAACACGTCTTCGAGGTGTTCTCCTCGTCCACACGGTCAACGAGAATCCCGTGTTCTTCCGCCTTGTATTCCAGCAGGGTCGTGAACCGGTCGAACTCCCACCCGTGTAACTTCTTGTTCCCCGACGTACCCCAGTTCCGCGAGCCGCCGTTCTCGGCCTTGCGGATGTCGCTGAGGTCGCCAACCGCTATCTTCCCCACACCTTCTTCGACACACCGATGGATGATGTGCTTGCTGAGGGTGTGAAGGAAGTGGTCTTTGCGCCGGGAGAGTTTCTGTTGAGCCTTTCGCGCTCGCTTCGACGGGCCGTTCTCACCTTCTGTCTGGTACTCCTCACGGGTGAAGTAGTGCTTGTCCTCTTTCAGCACGTTCCCCGGATACAACTCGCTCGACCCGTCCTCGTAGTTGATGGCGAGGTAGTTGCTGATGCCAAGGTCGATACCCGCCGTCTTGTCGCCCGGCGCGTCTTCGACGGGAATCTCTTTTTTACAGACGAGGTGGAGTTCCCACTCGTCGCCATTCCAGACGGCACGCACCTGCTGGATGTTCTCGACCCGTACGTCAGGTCGAGTTTCGTACTCGGCGAGGATGAAGTCAGACCGTGACTCTTTCAGGTTCCACCCTTTCGAGAGGCGGACACGGTTGTGTTTGGCGTCGTGTGTGATGCCTTTCTGCTTCCACGTCACGGTGGAACGCGGGTGTCGGTCGCCGCGTTTCCGGTAGCCCGGCGGATTGTTGCCGTCGTCGGAGTTGTACCAGCCGGTGAACGCCTCAGCAAGTTCTTCGAGAACTCGCTGACTTGACTGCGAATGTAGGTCACTGTAGCGTTCGTGGTCTTTCAACACCGACTTCAACTCGGCTTCGTCAGGTATTTCGCCGTCGTCATCCCACCGTTGTTGGATGTAGTAGCGGCCGACGTTCCACAGTTTCGACGCGGAGAACCCGCACTGATCGAAATCGTCACGAACCTGTTGGTGGTTCGTGATGCGTGCGACGTAGGTGCGGGTCGTCTCCAGCATCGACTGTGGTTATAACTAGTTATGAGTAAGAGCATATTAACGACTGTGTTTGGCGTGGAATATCCGGCCGACTGTTCGAGGGTGGTAAGTCACCCAGTTGTCGGCTTCATCCCACGGCTAAAGCCGTGGGTTTTCGCCTCGCACCTTCTATAAGAACAGAGGATTTGCCACCAGATGCCCCGGGGCACTATCAACAGTCGCATCCTCCCCCCTACTATATTCCAGAGAAATTGCCTCTCTCGTCGCCGATCGAGAACGACAAGGATCTCGCGGCGACGAATCAGTGACCCGGCGCTACGGAACTTTGTCCACGATATTGCGCAGGTCATCTTGGCTGGACCAGGCGAAGCATCGGTTGTGGAGTTCGAAGAGGCGGAATTCGTTGAGGTGAACCCAACTGTATGAGACAGGTGCTTGTTCGTCATCCTCTCGTTCCTCTAATCGGTCAATAACATCGGACTTCGTGAGTCTGATGTCGTTCTTATTGGCTGCGGCGAGGAGTGAGTCAAGCTCTTTTTCGGCGGTGGCCTGGTCGAGGTCGTCGTTGAAGTAAATGGTCGCGGCAGCTGCGATGACATCTGCCTCTGTATCGAGGTTCTGGTCAGTCATCCACGTGTAGTCTCGTGGGAGGACGTACGATTTGTCGAAGTATGGTGTCGTGCTGATTTTCCCGAGTTCGGTGACTTCACCGCCAGCATCCTGTTCGTACACGGCGACGATGGTATCAGCGTGCGCGGCGAGGAGGGTGAAACGGATGCGGAAGACTGGGAGCCGATCGATATCCAACTCGGGGAGATCAGCCATCAGGAAGGGGTATGTGCCGATTCGCTTGTCCAATTCGTTCTGGACGATGCGAAGGCGTCGAAGGTACGGGTCACGGTAGCTGCCAAGAATGAAATACGAGTCTTCAGGTGTGTGGAGATGTGGGAGTTCTCGGTTGGCGAACAACAGGATCTCAGAGGTTTCGCGAGGTTCTAATTCGAGCCCTTGGAGCGTGTCGTTCACGCTCTCCATAATCTCTGCCGCGTTTGGAGGCGGGCCGGGGTCAGTCATACTGTGTGCTCCTTGGCGAGTGAACAAATAGGTTACTGACCAGTATGCCTAATACGGTTTTTGACCACATTAGTTGACCCAAAGTATTATTCACGCCGCTGAAGTACTCTCAAGTGAGACCATGAGTGACGCACCTGCCGCAGAGGGTGACGGCCCGTTCGAAGAGCAGCGGCAGATCTACGATCTCCTATCCCAGGAGACGCGGCACTTGATCCTACAGTTCATCCTTGGCCATCCGGAGCATCTCCCGTCGCTCGATGAGTTGGCGTACATGATGCCGAAGAACAAGGCCGCAGTCAGAGATCAGCTGGAGGTTCTCAGTGACAACGATATCATCGAATGTTATCGGTACCCGCCGAATGAGGACGCGCGCGATCTTCCCAGTCAGTTTTACGGTCTGACTGAACACGGAGTTGAGGTTCTCTATGAGTACAATTATCTCCGTGGCCTCCCCGTAGCGCGTGCTCTCTACGATAACACGCGCCTGTCCGAAAAAGCACAACGGCACCGTGACGCGCCGCGCCCGGAACTTCCAGACAAGGTCAGAGGTGCCCTCACGGTTGATGAAGATGACAGCACTGATTTCGACCGCTTGGAGCAACACATCCGGGAGCGAAAGGGGAATACACACAGCGTTGATGATCAGGTCGCCGTCGCAAAGGCATTCTACAACGCGGAGATAGGTCCCGAAAAAGAGGGTATCAAGCGAACTGAGCTGCTGGACTCGCTTGATGTCGACATTGAGTATCAACCGCAGACGGTACTGAATCACCTTGTTGATGCTGAAGTGCTTGCGCAAACCGCTCCTCCCGGGCCGGATGTCTTTGCGATTAGCGAACGGATTGATGAGATTGTGAATGGGCAGGTGACTGAGGAAGCGGAAGCGAACCTGGATGCGCTGATCGCGCACATCGACGATGAAATACAGGTCACAGCGCTTTCTGAGGACGCTGCGGAGCGGGATGGCCCGCAGGCCCGGATATCAGCGCCGTCTGTCGCGGTCGCTGACGGGGCTGGTCGAACAATTCGGAGTATCTTGGCCGCGGAGTTTGGTATCAAGCCAGAACAGGTCGTCGAGTTTCTTCGGTCTGGCGACGCAGTGGATCGACTCAATACGGCTGTTAAGGTGATTGAGTCCTCCAAAGAGGTCACGAAATCAGAAGATTACGGGCAGATCGTGTTTGTTCGACCGGCGTATCGCTACCGGCTGACTGAACAGGCGATGAATCTCGTCTGAGAAATCAAAATAGAATCGTAACCACCTACGTCAGACGGCCGACTGATTGGTCCAACCGCCACTCGTTGCTCAACACATCGTCTTTGGTATCCGTCCCACCCGTCGTTAGAATGCCAAGATGATAGAGCTGGTATTTGAACTGGAAATGAACCCCAGATTTATAGATCGTCGGGTCAGCCAACACCGACTCATTGATATCTCCATCTGCGGTGAGCACATCGTCGCGCTGGTCTCGGGTGAAGAACACCTCAACAGCGAGCGGCTGGTTGATACGAGTTGCTTCAAGCGCAACATCGGCTAACGACACCGCCTGGGACCCGCTATCGTGGAGTCGTTCAAGTGACTCAACAATCAGCTGGGTGGGCGCGTACTGAATCGTAACTGACCGGGCGAGCTGTGCCCAACGCGGCGCCAACTCGGTGAACCGCGTCGAGCGACCAGTCCAGCTGTCGAACACCTCAAGCGCAGCCGTCACACTCTCGTGTTGCTCCCGAGCAAAGCGCACAACCTCCGCACCGAGGTGCGTCAGTGAGTCCCCGGTGAGACGGTCGTCGACGAGATTTAACAGGATCGCACCGCGTCGCCCGCCAGAGATTGCGTTAATGACGTGATCAGCATACACAGCGGCGGTATCACCGTCAGCAGCGAGCGCGAGTGCGTACCCGAGGTAGTTTTTCGGATGATTCACCGGAAAACTCCCATCGGTGAGTCGATGCGTCGTCGCCTGAAGACGCACCGCATCAATCGTCGTCGAGAACTCACCGGCCCCAGTGACGCGAGCGGGCTCAACGACACGTGCCGAGTCAGAATCCTCGACAGCGATGACACCAATGTTGAGATTGCGCGCCTGGGCACGTGCTGCGTCAGTGATACTGGGAGCCGGCGCAGCGACGTATCCAATGTTGACCTCAGGGAGGTGATTGTGCGCTTGGGTGATGCCACGAGTGACGTCCGCTGCGGCCGGGTCTGAGTTGTGGCCTTTTGCTTCAATCACCGTGACTGGTGTCGTGGCCGCATCCTCGTTCAACACCTCAGTAGCCGGCATTCCAACGCCGAGGAGGTCAGGTTCCCCAGCAGCGAGTCGAATCGTGTTATACGGCGCAAGCCGCTCTCGCAGTCCCTCTGGAATGGTCCACCCGCCCCAAGTGGACTGTGTGAACTGTGTTTCCGTGACTGCGTATTGATCAGAGGTTGTGGCAATATCGGGATACAGCGTATCTTTCGCGGCTGCGAGCACCGTTGGCTCGGCAAGCGAAACTGCCATTATCCCGTCAACTAGCGTGTAGCTGATATAGGTGGGGGGTCGGAGAGCCTTTGCCAATACAGCGGGTTATTGGAACCCGATTGGGCGGGCGTCTTCTTTGGTTTGGGTCGCTGAGGGAGCGGTGTGGTCTTCGTCATCGTTCAGCGGGGGGATAGTAGACGTGAGGAGTTCGGCGATAGTCATCTTTGTATGCCTGATCTGGTCTATCGCATCACGGTATTCTGGATGTCCGAAGTCAGCACGATGCGGGAACACGCGGTCCCGGACTAAGACGCCGTTCCAACGATTGTGTTCGCCGTATTCGAGACGAATCACGTCAGGTGATCCAGGACCGAGTTCGTCTGTGACTGCCGTTTTGAATTCGGCTTCGTGTTCTTCAGCGAGTTGAAGATCCGCTTGGATCGTCTGGTCGATCACCTGTTCTTGCCGATCGCTCGGCAGCGAGACGAAGTCAACATCAGCGCGTTCAGAGAGTTCCTCGGTGGTGTACTGAGACCGTAGTCGAGAGACGAACGTATACGGACACCCGATAGTAAACCGCGGTTCGTCCGGGACAGCGCGGAACATGACGTAGTGACCGTCGGCAAACACATCCAGTCCGTGCCGAGTGTTGTTTTGGTCGCTAGGGTAGGTGTTCTCATCGATCTCGTCTCCATTCGCGTGGGCTGCCGATGCCAACGTCCCAATCGCATCATACAGATCAGACATCAGTATGCTCGTATCTACCAGATGCCCTGACAAGAAATTAGTGACTGTCAGAAACTACTAACTGCAAAGTATGTCCGTTCGTCGAGCTATTATTCCCGGGGAGAACTCCAAAGCGCATCAATTTGGTGAGCCACGCATGCGCCTCGTCCTCGGTTGAGTGTGTGATCCCGTTTGGGAGGCGCGTAGTTGAACAGTAGTCAGAAATCGCAATTTCTGAAATTACAGTTTCTAAAATCGGGAGTTCTATCTGTGTGGAGCGAGGACTAACAGTATGGAACGATTTGTTGATCGGGACGCCGAACTCGATCAACTCACGGCCTGTTACGACTCCGAGACGGCGGACTTCGTCGTGATCTACGGCCGTCGTCGTCTCGGGAAAAGCGAGCTCGTCCGCCAGTCAATCGCCGATCGGGAGGACGCGGTCTACTACCAGGCAGTCGAGTCCACCGCGCAAAACCAGCGCGAGCAGTTCGTCGAGACCGTCACTGCGCAGTTCCCCTCGCTACAAAACGTTCGCCGTGACTGGGAGGTGCTTCTCGAAGCATTGGGTACAGAGGACGCTGTCGTCGTAATCGACGAGTTCCCGTTCCTTATCGGCGAGGATGAGTCACTCCCGTCTCGGATCCAACGCGTCTGGGACACGGAACTACGGGACACCGGAATGACGCTCGTGCTCGTCGGGTCGTCGATCAGCGTCATGGAAGACAAGGTGCTCTCCGGAAGCGCACCGCTGTACGGGCGCCGAACGGCGACGATCGACCTCGAACCGCTCTCAGTCGGCGACGCCCGCGAGTTCTTCCCGGGGTACGACCCGGAGACTGCGATCGCCGCGTGGTCGATTTACGGCGGCACGCCGTACTACCTCCAGACGATTGACCCCGACCAACAGTTAGGAACGAACGTTCAACGAGCGATCCTGTCGGAGCGTGGGCTCCTATACTCCGAGCCCGAGTTTCTGCTCCGGACCGAGCTCCGGCACCCGAACACGTACTTCAGTATCCTCCGGGCGCTCGCACACGGCCGTCGAACGCCGAACGAAATCGCGGGTATGACTGGCGTCGAGTCAGGGTCGCTCAGCACGTATCTCCAGAAGCTCCGCCGCCTCCGGCTCGTCGAACGCCACATCCCCGTGACGGAGTCACCGACATCGTCGAAACGCGGGCGGTATCGTATCGCCGCGCCGCTGTTCCGGTTCTGGTTCCGGTTCGTGTATGGGAACCAAGATCAGCTCCGCTTGCTCGGCGACGACGCGTACGACGAACTCGTGGCACCGGAGCTCGCGGATTACGTGAGTCCGTTGTTCGAACGGCTCTGTCAGCAGTCGCTCCCGGCACTCATCGACCGACAGTTCACGGACCTCGGGCAGTGGTGGTTCAAAGAACACGAGTTAGACGTGCTCGGGCTTACCGACGAGGGACCCGTCGCAGGCGAGTGTAAGTTCACCTCGCGCCCCGTGAGCGAAGGCGTCCTCGCAGACCTCGAACGGACGGCGTCAGAGGTACGGTGGGGAGCGGAACCGGCAGATGGGGCGGCACTATACGTCTTATTCAGCCGCTCCGGGTACACCGATGATCTGGAGCGCGCCGCCGACGCCCGTGACGATATCCGTCTCTTCGACCTGCCGGACGTAATCGCTACTGGAGGGAGGCAGTGAACGGTCTGTCCGCACGTTCACGGTGGTAATTCTTTCACACGGCCGATCAATGCTAGACCGATGGTAGCCTTGCTATGCTCACCTATCGGTCCCGGATCGCGATTGGCTCACGATCCAGCGTCGGGATTTCCGGGTCCCCGTGGCGAGTGTTGACATCGAAGACAACGTCGAAGTGTGGAGACATCGTACCGTTTGACGAGTCGGTCCCCGTCGCGTTCAACACGTACTGACAGTTGTCAAAGCTCTCGTCGTCGGCATCGGGAGAATCGGACGCCACAATATTACCGTTCGAGTGACTTCTACGGTCAGATGTCGCCGTTGATGATATCCTCGACGCGCTGGTGGTTGAACAGCCGCTCGTCGTCCGTGAACTCGGGGTACGCGTCGGTGTCGTCGTCGGTTGGCCACTCCCCGAACTGATCGGGGTAAAGCTCCTTGGCGGTCATCTCGAGTTGGAAGAGGTTCATCAGCGGCCCTTGCCACCGGGTTCCCTGCGGGTACACTCGGTCGTTCTGAACAGCGGATAACTCGCCGCCGACGGGGTCGTCCGCGAGATTCTGTGTTAGCGTTCCGAAGTCGAAGGTGTCGGTGACGGTCCACAGTGCAAGTATCACGTCCGGGTCCGCCTCAAGCAGCGCCTCTAGGTCGACCTGTTTGAACGCCCCCGAGAACTCCTCGCCACCGAAGGCGTCGACCGCACCGAGCGGCCGAGTGTGGGCGTTGAAATATCCCGGGGCGTTCAGCCGGAGCATATAGATCGCCGACAGGTCCTCCGAGATAGAGAGGTACGCCGTGGTCGGTCGGTCCGATTCCGCTGGAAGTCCGTCCTCGATGGTCCCGAGGAGGTCGTCGTGAACAGATGCGAGCGCTTCGTACCGCTCTCGCTCCCCGTACAGAGTGGCAACGCGATCGAACAGGTCCCACAACGAGTAGTACTCGTACCCGTCAGCCCACTCCTCAGACGGGGTGGCGTGGTAGCTGCTGTAGTAATTCCCGAGCCACGGCCCGACATTGTTAGCGACCTCGTCGATGTCGTTTCGAGTCCAGTTCTCTTGCGTCGTCACCCACGACGGGTCGACGAGGTGGAGGTCGCTGTCGAGCTCGTACAGCTGCTCTTTCGCGAAACCATACTCTCCCGCGTTATCGGCCCACTCGATCTCGAAGTCGTCGAACCCGGCGGTGAAGTACTTGAGGCCCGCGACCGTTCCGTCCCACCAGAGATAGTTGACGGATCCGCCCTGGCCGAGCGCACTGGCCATGTCCGGAAACCATGGGAAATGGGTAAATACGTTTGTCGGGGGTTCTTCTAAGCTTACCGTGCCGACAGGTGAGAGATCGGCCGTGTAACTCGGCTCGGACGTTGAGGTTTCGGTCTCACTCCCGTTCTCTCCCCCTGTCTCCGATGGTGTCTCTGTTGTTGTCTCTGACTGGTCAGGCGTCGCTCCGTCATCCGAACTACCGGTACAGCCGGCGAGTAGCGTCCCGCCAACAACCGCTCCGCCGTACTTCATGTAGTCTCTGCGCGTCGGTGCCTCGTGTCAACCGCTATCTCCGGACATACGTTTTAGGCTCACCTAAATAATAGTAACTCCTTCGGTCTCCAGACGGCTACACCCAATTGACCCCGTGACCGACTCGCACCCTGTATCCAGCAGGACTGCCAAATCATATCACCACGCTAGGAGATTCAACAAGCTCAGATCGTCCGAAGATATCCTCTCAAGGAAAGTCAAATCCCACGATACCTCACTCACAAAGCGCCAACCGGACAGCGTCAGACATCCCACTGATACGAGCGGCATGCTCCCATGATTCCTCGCGGATGCCGTTGGTGACGTATGCGAAGCCAACGTTGAGTTCCGGATCCCCCCAGCCGAAGATACTCCCGAGTCCAGCATGACCGAACATCCGCTCGCGACTGAAGGATCCGAACATGTCATTTGCCAGTCCGCCAGTCCAAAACCCGAGCGCATACCGTGCCGGTCGGGAGAGTGTGCCATCTGCGTCTGTTTCAGCATAAGTTCGGGTCGCTTCGGTCACGGTCTCCGCATCGAGCAGGCGCGTCCCATCGAGTTCGCCGCCATTGGCCATACACGCGTAGAACCGGGCCATATCTCGCGCGGTGCTAATACCGTTTGCCGCTGGGATCACTGCCCGTCGAACGGCTTCATCGTTGAACGCATCCGCTGAGTCCGACGCCGGGATCCCTAACCCCTCGCCGGGATCGCGGCAGCGGTCATACATCTCGAATCCGGATAAGGCAGCGACGTCGTCGTCTTCATCTGGATGAAGTCCGATCGACGAGTGGTCCATCCCGAGCGGCGTGAACACGTGGTCAGCGACATACTCATCGACGTGCTGGTCGGAAATCCGGTGGATGAGTTCGCCGACGATCCATCCGTAGTTGAAGGTGTGATAGGCGGGTTGTTCGCCCGGTTCGAATACTGGTTCGATGTCCTCCATGGCCTGGACAACTGCGTTCCAGTCACCCCATTTTTCGGGCTGGTCGTCGAAGTCGCCGTATGGGATCCCGGCAGTGTGGCTAAGCACCTGTCGGATGGTGATTTCAGCTTTTTGTGTCCCGCTATCAGCGAACTCTGGCCAGTGCTCGATAACTTGGTCGTCGTAGGCGGCTTCACCTTGCTCGATGAGTTGATGAAGGCCAACGCCCGCGTACGGTTTGGTACACGAAAAGATGAGATGCCGAGTGTCTGTCGTCGTTTCAGCGCCATCCGGGCCAGTCGTCCCGCCGGCGAAATCCACAGCGAGGTCTCCATCAACGTAAACGGCGAGTTGGGCACCGTGGTGAAGGCCAACTTCGAGATGCCGGTCGAATTCAGCTTGGAGTTGCTCCCGATCCTTGTTGGTGAGCGTTGTCATACTACACAATTCAAAACTACAGTAAATAAAACCCAGTCAGAACAGTGCGCCTGCTAGTCATATGTTCTATACTTGACCACCTTTTCTTTCCCAAACCAGTCCAGTTCTCGTTTGGCGTTTACAGGATATATCCAGCACGACCTCGACAAATCATCAGCGGCTAAAAATATCAACAGAGTTCTTTGTTGAATCCACTACTACTCCTACTCCTCCGACCATTCTCAGTCTCAGTACGCTTGGACGAGGTCGCGTCGCTCGTCTTCAACCGACCTAAAGCCGCCTTAGCCAGTGACGTCAACGGCGATCGAATCGGCCTAGCCTCGAATATTTCCCGGGCCATGAGGACCGCTGGCCAGTCGCTTTTGAACTGCTAGCCCAGACCCTGACTGAAATCTACTTTGTCCTACCCTTCATATTCCCCTGAGAACATTCAGCGCCGCAAGTAGAATTAACAACCTTCGGAAACTTTGAAATTACCATGGGAGATGAAGATCTCCGACGACGGTCGGTACTCACGTATCTTGGGGCAACCGGTGTCAGCGTCTCGCTCGCTGGGTGTAATCTCAGCGAGAATGGGACCAACTCCACAGATTCACAGCCCAACGGGACAAACAGTACAGACAGTGGGATGTCTCCAGAGCCCTCCACGGAGTCACTCACATTGCTTCACGACACCCACGTCGGTGGCCGACTCGGGGACGCCGGGGCTGAAGATAACGAGAATATCGAGAATTACTTCGGACTGATGGACGACCTCGAAGCACCGGATCGGACGCTGCGATTGGGCGCTGGTGATGATCTGGGGTCGTCGGCGCTGTCATCAGAGTTTGAAGGCCAACACGTCATTGATCCCTTTGAGGCAGGGGGCCTGACCCACGACACGTTTGGCAACCACGACTTTGATTTCGGGCCAGATGTCCTCCGCACACGAGTCAGTGAGACTGAGGATTTCCTGTGGGTCACTGCGAATGTCGACGAACCCTCTGGTGAAGTGTTTGCCAGCGCCGAAGGCGCTGAGCGCTACGACATCGTGGACGTCGCTGGCGTTTCAATCGGTGTCACGGGCGTCCTGACGCCACGAGCGCGAGAGGTCACCAGTCTCGGGAATGCGACGGTCCGACCGCCGACCGACGCCCTCAGCGAGGTTGTCCCAGCGATGCGAGACGACGGTGCTGAGGTGGTCGTTGTGATGTCACACGTGGCCAACGACTTAGCGCGCAATGAGATCGCCCCCAACGTCGACGGCATTGACGTCATTGTTGGTGATGACGCCGCTGAACAGTTCGATGAGGCCGTCGAGGTGAACGATACTATACTCTCGTTCGTTGGCGACGAGTACGACTTCCTGGGAGAGGTAACCCTCGAAGTGGGTGAAGACGGGATCGAGTCTTTCGATCGGTCTGTCTACGATGTAAGTGAGGAGGACATGGAGCCGAACGAAGCCGTCGAGGCGGTCGCCGACTTCTACCGTCGACAAGTCGACAGCGAAGTGATTGGGGAAGCCACTGTCCAACTCAATTGTGTGAGCGAGGACCTCCGCACCGGCGAGACGAATATGGGGAACTTCGTTGCCGATGCGATTGGAGCTGCCCTCGGGTCTGATGTCGTTATTCAAAACGGCGGTGGGATCCGAACAAACACGCTGTACTCACCTGGCGACATTACTGACCTGCTCATTCGGCAGATCCTCCCGTTCGGGAATACGACGATTGAATTAGAAGTGAGCGGGCAGACGATTCACGATGCTCTTGAAAACGGTGTGAGCGAAGTTGAGAGTCTTGAAGGTCGGTTCCCGCAGGTTAGTGGGATAGAATTCGCCTGGGATCCTGATGGTGAGCCAGGCGACCGGATTGCCCCGGCCGATGTCACTGTCGGGGGTGACCCTCTAGACCTAGAGGCGACCTACACACTCGGGACGAACAATTTCATGGCTGATGGCGGTGACGGGTACAGCATGCTGCCGGATGCGACGCGGACCGGCACTGGCGACACGACGATTTCGCAGTTGGTGATCGACCGGATCCAAGCGCAGTCGCCGATCGCGCCGGAGACTGACGGCCGGATCACGCGACTGTAAGTCGGGATCTTGTTCTAAATCACGACTCACCTGCCCCTTGTCTCGCCCCAGATCTCGACCAAGCGACCGGACTGAATCCGGCGGACTCTCTCGAAACTGCTCGATTAGTTCTCGCCGCATCAGTGTGAGTACTTCTTGGACCGTGTCCGAACTGATCACCTGAACGCCCGACATGCCGCCCCAGGCAAGCGACCGGACTGCGGGGCTCTGCTCGACCGGTGATTGAAGCGGCCCCGACTCGTAACGATGGTGCCGTGTTTTCCCCATCATCGTCTGACGAGTACCCCGTCGAGGGAGTCCCGACACCGACTCAGGAGTTCGGCCCCGGCCGGGCCGTCGAGATACAGCTGACAGCGCTCGCGGACAACGACGATCCCGTCGAAAACGCCGGTATCAAGGCCGCGTACAACTTCGCCTCGCCCGCCAACCGACGGGCGACCGGGCCGTTGTCACGGTTCGTCCGGATGGTCGAGCAGCCGCGCTACGCCGTGATGATCGACCACGTCGAGGCGGTGACGGGGGCGCTTGAACGCGACGGCGACCGCGCGGAGCAGCGGGTCAGGCTCACGGGCCCCGGCGGCCGGACGGCGACGTACCTCTTCGGCCTCTCCGAAGGGGCTACCGGACCGCTCGCCGGGTGCTGGCTCACCGACCGGGTCCTGGTCGAGTGAGCTCGGCGATTCGGTCCCGACGCCGGCGGGAACAGGCTCAAACCGAGTCGGCCCCGATCACGGACATGGGACAAAAGACGCTCGGCGGAGACGACCTCTCGGCGCTCCGGGCCCAGTACGAGCGGAAGGTCAACGAGGAGCTGCCGGCGCGGGCACAGCGCAGCGGCGACTGGCCGATTCGCCACGACCACTGCTTCGGCCGCGTCGTCCTCGATAACCTGTTCGGGGACGAGTGGTACGGCCACGTCGACGGCCGCCCCGCTTACCGACATCTGTCACGAGACGAACTGCGGGCCGCCATCGACATCGCCGACCGGATGCTCGAGGCGGGGCGGCCGGCGGTGGTGGAATTAAACCGAAACTCGCTGGAGTGGCGCGAAGAGCTCGACTGAGCCGGCGCAGTCGGACCCCATTGCTGCCTCTCAGTGTCGGCGGCTCCTCCGTACGAGGGATCTCTCAGTTAGAATACGCCGCGTCATGATTTTTCCATCCCAATGTAGTCAAACACAGGCTTGCGATCCACATTTTCAAGCAGGAACAGCCGCCACCCAAGAGTGTGGAATCGAACGAATTGTCACTCCGATCCTACGACACGCGGGATGACGATGCCATTTGGTCGCTCCATGAATGGGCGATAGAGGAAACGGGCGTCAATCCGGCTGACGTTCCTGGGACGGAAGATCTCCGGACGGTAGAAACATCGTATCTTGAGACTGGAGGGACATTCATTGTCGGCACCGTCGACGGCGAGAAGTCAGAAAGCGACCACTCAACTGAGGCCGGGCAACCGGGGTACACACTATCGGACCTTACAACCTACGACGGGCTCCTCGTCGCAATGGGCGGGGTTCTACCGAATCAAGCTGGTCACAGCGACGAACGAGATAGGCCCGGGGCCGCAGAACTCCATCGAATGCGTGTCGCCCCACCGCATCAACGACGGGGGTATGGGAAGCAAATTCTTTGTGAGCTTGAGCGGCGAGCTGCTGCTATTGGCTTTGAGACGCTTCTCGCGACGACGTCAACGCGACAATCGGCCGCGCTTGACTTCTATGCCGGGCAAGGGTATGAACAGACAGGGACCTCAACCGCCGGATCATACGAGCTCGTCCATTTTGAAAAGCAGCTGTAGTCAACGGACAGCGGCGAGTTCCCTGGGAGAAATCTCAGTCTGAGAGATCAAAGTGCTCCGCAGCCGTTTGCATGTCCTTATCGCCACGGCCACAGAGGTTCACAAGCAGTGTATCGTGGCGATCTTCCTCAGCCAGCTTCGCAGCCAACGCAAGCGCATGGGCGGGTTCTAAGGCGGGGATTATCCCCTCTGCTTCGCTCAGTTCACGGAAGGCAGCCAACGCCTCGTCATCGGAAACAGCGTGGTATTCAGCTCGTCCCATCTCTTGGAGTGCGGCATGCTCGGGGCCAATCGCCGGATAGTCAAGCCCAGCCGAGATCGAGTGGTTGTCAGTCTCGTCGCCGATGGTCTTCGTTTTCATCCCCTGGAAGATCTGTGGCTCCTCTTGCTTTGTCTTCGACAGCGGCGCCGAGTGGTTCGCGTCATCAGTCCCACCTGGCTCGGCACCGTAGAACGCGACATCATCGTCTTTGAACGCGTGCCAGAGACCGATCGAATTCGATCCGCCTCCAACACACGCAACGCACGCATCCGGTAGGTCGCCGTGGAGCTCTTGGATTTGTTCGCGAGCTTCCTTGCCGATGACAGACTGGAACTCGCGCACCATCCGCGGGAACGGGTCAGGGCCGACGACACTGCCGACGAGATAGTGCGTAGACGCAACGTTTTCAGCAAAGTCCTCCAAAGCTGCGTCGACTGCTTCAGCAAGCCCCTCGTTGCCACGGTCGACGGGCTTCACTTCAGCGCCCATGAGCCGCATCCGGAAGACGTTCATCTCCTGCCGCTGCATGTCGTGGCGGCCCATGTACACGGTTGTATCGAGGTTCAACAGGGCACCAACCATCGCGGTTGCGGTGCCGTGTTGACCGGCGCCTGTCTCTGCGATCAACCGGTCTTTCCCAGCTCGTTTTGCCAGCAGCGCCTGCCCCAGCGTGTTGTTGAGTTTGTGCGCTCCGCCGTGGAGCAGGTCTTCATGCTTGAGATAGATATCCGCACCATATCGTTCGCTGAGCGTTTCTGCGTAGAACACTGGTGTTGGACGCCCAGCAAAGTGTTCCAGCAGGTCGCGGAACTCGGCCATGAACTCGTCATCAGCGATCGCTTCTTCGTACGCAGCAGCGAGTTCTGCCAATGGTTCCTCAAGGGGTTCCGGAACATGTCGCCCACCAAATTCACCAAACTGGCCTGGCGTCGCCATGGGATATCTGCGGACTCAATTCTCAAAAAACCATCTGAGAGAGCAAGACGAAAAGACAGCCACTCTGGCACTACTACACGCCAGTCTGTCTCTCGCAACGCCCACTACTTTGCGGCGACAAATCCTGTAGAATAAATACAAAGCCGGCAGCGGTCGCAGGCGTCACTTCCTGTCCGAGCACGAGCCAGCCCGCCAGCGCCGCGAACACGGGGATCACATACTAGAAATCAATCCAACATGTCGAGGTCTCCGCGACGCTCTTGGTGCATAATACCAGCTGTGAATAGCCGAAGTTTCGAAATCAGTTCTGACTCAGTTTCATACGTTCCTACCCGGAGATCCCATCGCACCTGTGCTGACCGAATCATCGCACTCGTCACATCGTCTTCATGGAAGAAGATGAGACGATCACTATGTGTTTCTGAGAGTGCTTCGAGGATGCTCCCAGCTTCTTCCCCGACACCGAAATTATGCCCGAGAAACGGTAAAATGAACGCAGTTGCGTTACTACACTGCGTATACTCGATACTTTGTGTCGCCGCATCCACCTCGTCAGTATCTACATCAACGTCGACGGCAAGAAAGGCGTTCACTCCGGGGGTGACACGAAGTGCGCCCTGTATCCGTCGTAGCAATGCCTGCGCCGCGTCGATCTCGTCTTTGTTTTGGAACAATCGCCGGAGCGGCCCTGGGAGGTCGTCCACCGCAATTTCCTGACGCTCCTCCTCGGTGAGGATGTAGTTGAGATTGAACGACTTGTATGGGCCCATTAAGTAGAAGAGAAACCGGTCGTACGGTACGTGGCCTAATCGGTCAGCAATTAGGTCACGTGTTATCTCCTCATTCATATTCAATTGTGTTCGCTGATAGTATTTAAAACACCCATATTTTGAGATATCTTGGCTTGAGAAAGACTAAGAGCTTTTCCGACCAACAAGAGCCTAAGATGGCGACGAATCACACACAGGCGGCTCCCGGAGAGTTCCCGGAAGATCCCGAAGAATTGCTCCCAGAAGAGAGCGTTCTCAGTCTCGACGAGTATCTTGCGATGCACGCGGCCGTAGGGCATCGGACCAGATATGAGATTCTCTACCGACTCGTCCACGGCGGAGACATGAGTCCGAAAGAACTAGACGAAGTGATTGAGATCGATGATAGCACACTTCACTATCACCTCAACAAACTCGTTGATGTGGGCCTCGTCGAAAAACGTCAACAGACAGAGCGAGGCCAAAATGGGTTGTACACGTACTACCGAGCGACGGTGTTCGGAGAAGTGACGCTCACACGCGGCGTAGATGAGTTGATTCGTGGTGAAGGTGACTTCGACGAGATGTATAATAGTTCAGCCGACCGCCAGTGATTGTGGAGTCGATGCCACAGTCGTCCACAACACGTTCAGCTGCCGGGAAACAGGAGCGGAGGAGTTCCAGCACTTCAGCCCTGAAAGGTGTCAGGCAGCATCGTACTCTCGAATCACGGTCGACAATGTCTCAGTCCCAAACTCGACAGCTTCGATAGGAACTCGCTCATTTGCTGCGTGGACTAAGGATTCAAACTCAAACGCCGGCGGCAGCTTCAACGGAGTGAACCCGTAGGGTTGGACGTCAAGCTGTTCAAAGAATCGCCCGTCAGTGGCGCCAGTGAGAAGGAAGGGGACTGGAATCGCCGCTGGGTGATTCGTCCGCAGGGACTCGCTCAGTAGATCAAACAGCCCCATATCGATGGACGCACTCTCACCGCCATCGAATCGTGTGACTTCAAATTCCACACCCTCAAGCTCACCAATAACCTCCCATACCTCCTCGAGGAACGCATCCGGTGTCACCCCCGGAAGCAGCCGTGCGTCGAGGCGGAGGTCGACCTCTGCCGGATGAACGTTCACCTTCCCGCCGCCGTTGACGACTGTCGGGCTCACCGTGTTGTGAAGCATCGGATCCAACCGCTCCGAAATGGGGCCGAGCTCGTCCAGAATGTCATCAGTACGGTCGGGATCCAGCAAGCCCCGCAACTGCTCGGCCCGCTGGGAATTGGCTTCGGCGGCGAGTGCCTCAATGAATTTGCGGGCTGGCGGTGTGATGTGAACGGGGAGGCGCTGCTCGGTCAGCCGTGTGAGCAGTTTCCCAAGCGTGTTCATTGCGCCATCGCACTGGGGTCGAGAGGCGTGACCACCACGCCCAGTTACTGTCGCTTCAAGCCAACAGACCCGCTTTTCAGCGACCTGAATGGGGTAGAACTCTGTCCCATCGATGCGCAATGGGAAGCCACCGAACTCTCCGATCGCGTACTCCACGTCCGCAAAGCGTTCTGGGTGGTGTTCGACCAGATATTTCGCACCGATATCACCGCCAGTCTCCTCGTCTGCGAGAACGAGCAGTAACACATCGCCCGCGGGGTTAATCTCCTCTTCAGCAGCCCGGAGCAGCGCCGCGACCATCATTGCGACACCTCCTTTCATGTCCAGCGCACCACGGCCCCAAACGAATCCGTCTTTTTGTATTCCCGAAAAGGGCGGCTCGTCCCACTCTTGGCCGTCCGTTGGAACGACGTCGACGTGCCCTTGGAGTAGCAGAGGTGGCGCATCGCCACCAGGCAGACGGGCGAGAAGATTCGGTCGCGCAGCCTCAGTCGCGAGGGTCTCAGTAGTGATGCCCGCTTCAGTGAGAAGCCCGTCAATGTACTCAATACAGGCACGCTCGTCGCCTGGCGGGTTCACCGTCTCAAATTGGATGAGTTCCGACAGCAGGTCACCCGGCCGTTCGTGGATTGGCGTTGTCATAGTCCGGAATTTGACCTCCTCCCGCGCCTGAAGACGCGGGAATCCCACCACGGGATTTCAGGCCGGGCGTGGCCCTACGGTTTCAAGACGCATACGTTCCAAGCGTCTCTTGCTTGGTAGCATCGGCTTGGCTGTCTTGTGGGGCGGTCAAACGCCCCCCATCCTCAGCCGAGTCATCGTCGTTTTCGTGTTCTCTGAAACGACTCTCTCCGCTGAGGTAGCGGTCTGCGATGTTCACCGCTCCGTTCACGTCCGCTTGGTACTCACCCATCCAACACGCATCGTTCGTACACTTGAATGTCGCCTGTCGTGGGCGGTATCCTACCTCACCGCACGCATGGCAATCTTTCGAGGTGTTGCGCGGGTTCACCGTTTCGACAGGGATACCCTTCTCGACAGCTTTGTAGCGTATCTGCGCGTGGAGTTTGGCGAATCCCCATCCGTGGAGACGGCGGTTCATGTACTCGCCGTAGTCCATCGACTCCCGTATGTACGTCAGGTCTTCCAGAACAAGAACGGGATTCTCGACGGACTCGGCGTACTCCACGACTTTGCGGGTGACGCGGTGGAACACGTCGTCTATCTGGTCCCACAGGTCGTCCCCGAAGGACTCCGCGATACGCTCACTTCCGCGCGTCTGGAGTCGCCGTGTGGCGGTGAAGTAGGTCTTTCTGAGCCGACGGACGGTTTTGCCCTCGTCGGTCCACAGTTCGGGAGCGGTCGGAGAACCGTGCCTGTCGCGGTGACACACCGTGACGAGTGACGCTTCTCCAATATCGACTCCGATGGGCGTCCGTTCTTCGGCGGACGCCTCGGAACCATCCTCTACGTCGCGGGTCACGGTGACGTGGAGATACCACGTTCCGTCCCGCTCAAATAGCCGACTCTCGCCCATCGTGGCGTCTCCCGCGTTCAACGCTTCCAACCAGTCCCTCTGTTCGGGATTCGGTTGTGCTGGCATCCAGAGGTGGTAGTCCTCGTGGTGCGGGATTTTGACGTACCATTCGATTGCGTTCTTGGGCTTGTGGTCGAGCCGTAGCCCTTCGTTCGTGAAGCGAACAGGGTGGTCGTCGTGAAGTTCGCCCGCGTTGTACGTCGTCGTGAGTTGCGGGACGTACTTCTTGAGCGCGTTCTTCGCGTACCCGCTCAGGTCGTAGTTGACCACCACATTGTTCGCTTCGGTCTGCGTGGTGCATTGGGCGTCGAAGGCATCGTGAAGGGCCTGTTGGTACGCCTCTCGCGTCTCACGGAGTTTCCTCCGTTTGTGCGCGTTCGGCTTTACCAGTTTGAGTTCCAGCGTCTTCGTGAGTTCGGTCACGAATCGTCCCCTTCGTGCCTCTGGATGTAGTTCATGACCGTTTCGCTGGATACGTGTCCCGCCGTTCCTGCGTAGTATCCGCGCGCCCATCCGATTTTCTCACCGTCGTGGTCAGCGTAGCGGTGGTTGTACTTCCGCGAGGAAATACCCTTGAACCAGTTAGCGAGGAGAGAAGGGGCGTGCTTCGGCGGGCTACTAACGAACAGATGGATGTGGTCGGGCTGAACGGTCAGGTCAAGTATTTCGAGGCCCTTGTCGTCGGCTATTTCGCGGAGGATGGTTCGCACACGGTCTGCGACCTCGTTGACAAGTACCGACTGTCGGTACTTCGGCAACCACACTATGTGGTAGTTGAGGTTGTAGGTCGCGTGACGTGTGGTCTTCATCCGTGCCACACACTATGGGGCAACGTATCTTAATACCGGCGGTGAATCGGTGGGAAATCCAGCCGTAGCGTCGTCGGTGGAGATGTACGCTATTGTCCGCTCGACCCCCGCCTAAAGACGGGGGTATGCGCTCGCAACTCTATCACTCAGGGACTATAGCCGCACGGGGTGGCCAACCTGACATGAGTACGACCGAAACAGCGGTGCCTCTGAGCCTCCGGCAGGGATGGCTGAGTCGACACGACGGAGCAAGCCCATGAACTAAACCACCTGCTGTCATAGGCGTGAGCGAATGGCCGTTGACGATGAAATTGGGAGTGGGAACGCGGAAGCCAATGAAACGGCGTGGTCAGTAGCCAGGCTCAACGACGAGATCGCGGCAACCCTCGAATCCGCAGCTGACCGATTTCCAACGTATGTCGTCGGCGAAGTATCGGATGCGACAGCGAAGGGGTATGGAACGTTCTTTACGCTACGTGATGTCGACGGCGACGAAACAATCCAGTGTATTATTTGGTCATCGTACCGTGATCGGATTGAGGGGGATATCACAGAGGGCGAGGAGGTGATCGTCCGTGCGAACGTCGATTTCTACACAGATGGCGGCCGGACCCAGCTCAACGTCAAAAACTACTGGCCGGTCGGCAACTCTGAGCGGTCTCAACAATTAGAAGCATTGCGTGCTGAACTGGCCGATGAGGGCCTCTTCGCTGATGATCGCAAACAGCCGGTGCCGTCATTTCCGTCGAATATCGGCATCGTCACCTCACTCACGGGATCCGCACGGGAAGATTTCCGGGAGGCTGCCTGGGGACGCGCACCGGGAGTAACGCTCACGTTCTTCGGCGCAACGGTTCAGGGCACCAACGCGGTGCCGTCGCTCGTCGGCGCAATTCGGCAAGCCGACCAAGATCCGGACATCGACAGTATCGTCGTCACCCGTGGTGGCGGCGCAGACGACACGCTGTGGTGTTTTAACGAAGAGCCCGTCGTCCGGGCCATTGCGGACTGTCAGACGCCCACAGTCGTCGCGATCGGCCATGAGGACGATGAGACGCTGTCCGAACGTGTCGCAGACAAAGCGGCGATCACACCGACTCAGGCTGGGGTCGTGGCGACGCCTGATATGCGTGCTGTCCGTGACCAAGTAGTCGCACTCGAACGCCGACTAGAAACTGGATACGCGGCGATTGTCACCGACCGCTTGGACGCTATTACCCGTCGGGTCGACAACGCGATCGTCAGTATCGAACGAGCAGCAGACAATCGACGAGCGCAGATTCAGCGCGCCGCTGATCTCGAACAGCGAGTCGACACCATCTACGCGACACTCACGTCAGCTCGACTCGACGAGCTCGATTCACGGATCGAGAGCGCCCTCCAAGGGGTAGAACACGCCGCAGAGACGGAGGCTGTAACGGCCACCGCAGCACGCGGTCGTGTCGCTGGCCTCGAAGCACGGATCGACCAAGCGTACGAGACGCACGTCCAGCGAGAGGTTGTGGCCCTCGAACGCAGGATCGAACGAGGGTATCAAGACATCGAAACGAGCACAGACGTTCAGGCGGCACAGCAGCAAGCTCGGAGACTACAGATAGTCGTTCTCGTCCTTCTCGGCCTCCTGTTGCTCGGTATCGCGTTGTGGGCTACCGGAGTACTGTGATGGAAGCCGGATATTCAAGACAGCCCCGGCCAACCATCGGGTATGAGCGAGGACGATGTCGACATCGCAGAGCGGATCGAGCGACTCGAGGAGATCGCAGAAACGCTTGAGGACGGGGAAGTCGATCTGCCGACAGCAAAGGAGCTCCGAGAGGAGGCTGACACACATCTTGAAGAGCTCCGTGAAGCGTTGGACGTCGGGGACGGTGACATCATTGAGATTGATGGCACCGAGGCCGAGATCGAATCTTAAACAATATCAAGCAAGTCACATCTGAGCGGTCCGTACTAACCAACTCAGTGTCAAGCTGAATTACTGGGCCTGGCGAAGGTTTCGATCAACGACCGTGGCGAACGCAACGTTATCCTGTACTTGCTCGATCTCGACAGTGACCGTTTCACCGAGATCCGTATCCGGAACGATCACTACGTAGCCACGATCCACCTTCGCGATGCCATCTCCCTGATCGCCAATACTCTCGATGTCAACCTCTCGTGTCTCGCCCACAGAAACCGGCGGTCCAGTTGGCTCAGCAGGTTCCGTCGGCGGTTCTGGGCTCGATGCGGCATCACCAAGTGTCGTTGTCGATGACGCTGGCGAGAGTAGCGCTACACGGACAGACTCCTCGACTTCGAGCGATCCCGTCTCGATTTCTCGGGCTGGCACCGACAGATAGTACTCTCCGTCCCGTTCCTCGACAGTCGCAGAATACAGTGTCTGAAGCTCCTCAGAGATTTCCATGGTGATATTTCCTATCTTACGTTCTTCAACTTGAGATTACGGGTCTCTCCGTATGGGTGGCTGCGTCAGATTTAGTGGTTAACCAACGCCGGC
Source organism: Halorubrum salinarum (assembly GCF_013267195.1). NCBI lineage: Archaea > Methanobacteriati > Methanobacteriota > Halobacteria > Halobacteriales > Haloferacaceae > Halorubrum > Halorubrum salinarum. Next base: position 23,022 of record NZ_CP053942.1, read on the forward strand.
TCGATATCGTCGGAATTGTTGGTTAACACCGATGTCTAATTGACAACCGAACCACGCTCGGTGATGCCCCCGCCCGGTACCGAGACTGGCGAGGCCCACACCTGGGGGCAAGACGAGCAGGTCACCCACCCGATCGTGTCGACTGCGCGATTCAGATGGAGCCGGGTCCCGACAAGCGCGATCACGTCGCCTGTGACGGCTGTGGGTTGGTCGTCGACACGCTCGCACCGCTCACGCGATTCCGGGTCGAACTCGGGCATCTGGACGGCCCGATACAGCTGTGCGCCCGCTGTAGTCCGGATGAGCTCGCGACGTAATGGACGCGCAATCTCGAGGAGCATCTCGTCGCGACGCCGGCAAAGTGGCCCCAACCACTTTTTATTGATTCGCTGTAAACTGTAATCAAGAACGAATCGTGTCACGCACCTCAAACCGCGCCGACGGCGACATCGTCCAGGACTTTCTCTCGGTCGCGGACCTCCTCGAAGAGCCACAGCTCGCCCAGCTGTACGCGTACCTTGCTCGGGAAGGGGAAGCGATCGTCCAGAACGTGATGGACGACCTCGAGATCGTACAGGGGACCGCTTACAGCTATGTCAACCGCCTCGTCGACGCCGGCGTCGTCAACATCATCGACGACGAGCAGCCGCGGCGGTACGCAGCCCGAGAGATTGACCTGACTGTGACCATGGCTGCTCGCGATCGTGAGTACACGATTACACCGGCGCTGATCGACGCCGTCGGCCGCCGCGAAACGGACGCCGACATCGACACCTACATCGACCGCCACAGCGTCGCCGGCCTCGCGACCGCGCTCACCTACGCGATCGCCCGCGAACGGGGCAGGGTGACCCACCGCCTGATGGCGGAGGACCTGGACATCTCGCCGATGGCAGCGGAGATGATCTTACAGGTGCTCCGGCCCGTCGTCCACGAACATTACGAGATAGATGAGTCAGGAGCAGGACTCAACGAGTTGGACATCGACGGCGACGGCTGACGACACGTGAGCCGGCTCCACATCGCCGACACCGGCCTGTTCGTCGCGATGGGGCAGCCCTCGAACAGCCGCTACCAAGCCGTTCGGCGGTTCGCTCGCCGAAACGACATTATCGTCCATATCCACGTCCGCACCCTCAATCTCGGCCGACTCGATAGCCTCTTTCCGCACGAGCGACGTGTAGAGAAGCGGCGGGTAGTCAACCATCTCACTGAGGCCACTCAGTTTCCCGAGCCAGAAGGACGCATCCGAGATTGTACCCGAGAGTTCCTCATCAGTCACTAACTCACGTGTTGATGGGAGCGGTTCGGGCTTGTAGTACGAGCGCTGGCCGTAGGGTATGCGCTCTCCTGGTGCGTGTTCGCTAAACTCCCATGTCTCCATTGCATACCACGCTCGTATCTCGGCCTGTGAATTAAATTTGATAGGTAAAATTGTAACCCACGGTGCGATGTTCTTCCATTAGCTATAGCCAAGCTAGGGGACAATGGGTCACAGGCCTCGCTAGCCAGCGAACGAGCGCTGGCGAGCATCGAGCGCGTCAGCGACGATTTATTGGAGAAGGTCGACCAGTTCGAGAAGCGTGTGGACGAGCTTCGTGAGGGGTTTCAGGACGCGATGAGCTGAGAGGTCCACGGACAAAACAATTGAAAAGCAAATTGGAATTAATTATTTTTAACGCGACCCAGCCTTATTGTTAGTCGCCTTTGTTTTTATTTTCTTGAGGTTTTATAACCTCATCGCATGTTGGACACTCAGCGAAAACACCGATATCACCGTCTGCTCGTTCGTATTCAATAAGTTTCCATGCCTGTGAAATTTCACGATTACAGGTAGGACAATGACCAAGCGAGAGTGGGTTATTGGTCATGGGGGAGAGGAAGGGAGCGTGTGTCCCAGATTCCTCCGTCAAAATCTGAGATTCAAACGATATTAAATATGGCGTGAAAATGCGCCGCCAGCGACAGGCCGATGAGTCCAACGCACCGCGATACGCTCACAGCGAGTAGAACGAACGACGTCCATGGTCGTCCTGCCACGCAAACGCATAGAGACGACGGCTTTCGACACGCCGGAGCTGGCGGCCGTCGTTACTTTCGCCTGTTGTGAGTGTCCATGTCGCGCCATCACCGCTGACCAAGCCGCTCTCAATTCGAAGTTCGAATTCCGGCTGCTCGAAGGCATGGAGACCGTCGTCGGTCGCGAGGACAACAACATCAGTGTCACCCACCGTTGCCTCCACGACGCCGCCCGCCGCCTCAACGACCGGAAGCGGAAAGCCAAGCGCGCCGCCGTCAGTCGGCGTCACGCCGAGGACAACTGTTTTCGGATCGAGGTCATCGCGGTGCCACTCACGCTCCGGACCCTCCCCGCGCATCCCACGGAGGCCGAACGCCTCGCGCTCTTCATAAGCTTCGTACCCGGAGGGGTCGTAGCCACTCACCGCGGCCGACCCCTCTGACGCGGGCTGGAGCACGATCCCGTCCGGATACGCCTCGCGGAAGGCCCTGTACGTGGTCATCGGCCCGGGTCGAACGCGGAGTCGCTCGCCGGCGAACTCGCCTGCGATACACTCGCCGGTGGACTGCTTCCACTCGGAGTCGGTCTCGTGGTCGTACAACACGAGGTCGTCGTCGGCCAGTTTCCCCGAGACGCCAAAGGTGAGCCGTCGGTCGTCGACGATCGCTTCGTACACGACCGCACTGCCGCAGATCGGACACCACGTGACGGCGATCGAATCCGCGTCGCCGTCGGCGACCGGGACCGTGTCGTTGACGATCTCGTGGTAGTTGAGGATCCGGATCGGGTAGGCGCGCGCTGGGGATGCCTCGTCGCCGGGGTCTACAATCAGTACTTCGTCGTCGGGACCGCCGAAGTATTCATCACCGAACGTCGGGTCGTCGATGCTCGGGATCGCGTCCTTCGGTAGGACTGAAATCACGTTCATCGCCGAGTCGCTCGAGTCGTTCACTGGTCCTCCGGAGCGGTGAGATGTTCTCGTCCCCAGTCACGCATGGCGATAATTACGGGCTCGAGCGACCGCCCGCGGTCGGTCAGCGAGTATTCCACGCGGAATGGCTTTTCGCTGACGACGGTCCGATTAATAAATCCGTGTTCTTCGAGGTCTTCGAGGACGTCCGACTGGACCTTACCTGAGATCCCGTCGACCTCTTCTTTGAGCGCGTTGAATCCCAGCGGTCCGTTCTCTAAGAGGCGGTGAATGACAACTGGATGCCACTTTTTGCCAATCAGTGTCGCAGTCGTCGTAATCGGACACCAGTCGCTGCCCGCACACCAGACCTCTAACGGTTCTGAATCGGTGCTCATGTCCTTTCTATGGACTCCATTAAAATAAAGATACGTTTAGTAACCAGGTGAGTAAACGAAACCGGTGTTACCCCTCAGTTACCCGGTTACCTGTCGGTTCGCGCGAGCTTATCAGTTACCTCTCCATATGAAGTTACTGTAGGTAACTATGACCGAACTCGAAATCGATGCCGACAGCACGGCCGTCCTGATCACCGACCCGCAAATTGACTTTTTGAAGCCTGAGAGCGTTGTGTGGGACAAGGTTGGCGAGACCGTTGAGGAGAACGCCGTGGTCGATAAGATCCGCCGACTCCGCGACGCTGCTCGCGAAGGCGACGTACCCGTCTTTTATTCCCCGCACGAGTACGAGGATGCCGAGTACGACAGTTGGGAGCACCTGAACACGATCGATCAAATAATGTTCGACACGCGAATGTTCGATATCGCCGGCGACGGCGCCGATTTTGTTCCCGAGCTCGAACCCGACGACAACACGTTTGTGCTCTCACCGCACAAGCAGCTTTCCGGGTTCTGGAGCAACGACGCGCAGATTCAGCTCCGGCAGCGCGGTATTGATACCATCGTGCTCGCGGGGATGAGTGCGAATCTCTGTGTGGAGTCGCACCTGCGCGACGCAGTCGAGAACGGCTTCGAAGTGCTCACCGTCACTGACGCTACGGCGGCCGCCGGCGAGGAGGCTCTTCAGGCGGCGCTCACGAATTACGGGTTTATTGCCCACGAGACCGCCGAGACTGACGACGTTGTCGAGCGGCTAGCGGCGGCGGAGTAGGACCGGCGTCGTAGGAGAACTCGGCTACGCGGCGTCCTTCCACACGTTAGTCGTTTGTGGCCGACACACGTCCGACCGATGCGACTTCTCACGAGGTCGCGCGGTCGAGTCACACAACCAGTACAACTCTTTATAAACGGACAATAATCGAACGTATGGACCGACCGTCTCCGAGCGACCGTCTCGCGTTCAAACCCGAGGGCGTCGTGATAGCGGTCGTCGCGTTCGCACTGACGCGGGGGACGGTTGCCGACCTGTTGGTGACAGAACGGGGATTCGCAACGGAGGTGAGCGCGGTACTGGTGTTAGCGGTCGGGTTCAGCGTTGTCCTGTACGGGATCAACCTCGCAGTCAGCACCCGAGACCGGACGTACACCCAGACCGTTCTAGTCTGGTTTATTAACGGCGCCGCGGCGGTCGGACTCGTGCTCGGTCCGTTGCTGATTGCGTCGTCGTCGGGAGACGCCACCGCCACAGCTGCCGCCGTCGGGATCGTCGGGGGTGGCGCGGGACTGCTCGTCGGGATCCGCGGCGCGGAGACGGACCGACGGCAGGCCACCGTGGACCGGCAGATCGAACAGGCGCGACTCCTCAATCGGATCCTCAGACACGAGGTCCGGAACTCCGTCACGATCCTCCGGGGCCACTCGGAAATTTTGTTCGAGAACCGCGAAGAGACCGCCGACCGGAGCAAAACAGCGATCACCGACGCGATCGCGCGGATCGAACGGGCGGTAGACGAGACACGCTTTCTTACGGTCGGCACTGTCGACGGTGGCAGCGCGCTCGGGCCGGTACGGCTCGACGACGCGATCCGGAGACACGTGGAGCGCACCGGTCGTGACGAGTCGGTGGTGGCGGTCCCGTCGGTGACGATCAGAGCGGACCGATACGTTGATCGGCTGCTCGACGAACTCGTCGCACTCCCCGACTGGGCTGATACCGGGGCTGATCCCCTCGCGGTCGACGTCGGGGACCGGTACGTCGAATTGTCCGTCACGGCCCCCGGAGCGTGGCTCAGCACTCGCGAGTGCGACGTGCTCGTCGAGGGGATCCCCGAACAGGAGCGGAACGACGTGGACTACGGCGTCCCGGTCGTCCGGCTTCTCGTCGCGAGATACGGCGGGGATGTCAGGGTCGACGACACCGACGAGGCGACTACCCTCCGGGTGCGGCTCCCGCGGACCGGCCAAACTGGCGCGGACGACGACACGCCGGGACTCGCGAGCGGAACGCTATGGCGGACGCTCGGTATCGGGCTAGCGGCTGGCGTCGCGATGGGGGTGTTCTTTCAGGTGACGACCGGAACACTGCCGGTGATCGGCGCGCTGTACGGGGCGTCCGTCTCGTCGGTGGGGTGGGTCGCGCACCTGTTCCACAGCGCCGTGTTCGCGACCGTGTTCACCGTGGTCCGCTCGGAGATATTCGGCAGGCTGCTCGGTGAGTCCGTCGGCGCCAACGTCGCCGCGGGGGTCGCGTACGGGCTCTTCTTGTGGTTCGTCATGGCGGGAGTAGTCATGAGCCTCTGGTTGAACGCCGTGGGAGTCGCGACGCCGCTCCCAAATCTCGGCCCGGCCTCGCTCGTCGGTCACCTCCTCTGGGGCGGACTCGTCGGCGCGCTCTCGTCGACACTGCCGCCGCTTCCAGACCGGCAGACGATCCGGGATCAAGTGTTAGCAGCCATCGGTCGATGACGGGTTGATCACCACTCGACAATCGAGCATTTTTTGATTCGGTCGAACCGCCTGTGCGCTCTCGCCGCACGATCTGAACGCTGTTAACATCCGTTGACGCCAACCTACTGTATGGTACAAATTGACAGACGATCCCTTCTCGGCGCCCTCGGGGTCGGGATGTCTTCGGTTTCGGGGTGTCTCGGATCTTCCGACGTCGGCGCCGAATCTGGGTCGATTACCGACAGCTCTGACGGATCGACCGGGTCGGCTGTCGAGGGACCGCCGACAGTCGGGCGGTCGCTCCCGGCGGCGTACACCGCCGCCGAGCTCGAAGCGGCGACCCGATCCGGCGGGCCGCCGCCCGACGGCATTCCCGCGATCGAGGACCCGCAGTTCGCCGAGGCGACGGACCCCCCGGCGTTGCTTGATGGCGGTGATCCGGTGTTCGGCGTCGTCCTCGACGGCGAGGCGAAAGCGTACCCGCAGTCCGTCCTCGTCTGGCACGAGATCGTCAACGACGCTATCGCCGGGACGCCCGTCTCCGTGACGTACTGTCCGCTCACCGGCACCGCACAGGGATTCTACCGCGGCGAGACGACGTTCGGGGTCTCGGGACAGCTGATCAACGCGAACCTCGTCATGTTCGACCGGGCGACCGAGGAGTGGTGGCCGCAGATGCTCGCGACGCGGATCACCGGCGACGACCCCGGCGATCACTTGGAGGAGTTCCGGGTCGTCTGGACGACGTGGGAACGGTGGCGTTCGGCTCATCCCGAGACGGTCGTGCTCACCGACGACACCGGATTCGCCCGGAACTACGGCAGCGATCCGTACGGCGGGTACAATCCCCGAAGCGGGTACTACGCCGGCGGTTCCTTCCTGTTTCCACCGCTCACGGAGGACAACCGGCTCGCCCCGAAAACCGTCGTGATCGGGATGCGCTCGGCGAACGGCGCCGTCGCTGTCCGCAAGGAGACGCTCCGCGAGGAGCGGGTCATCGAGTTCGATCTCGGCGGTGTCCGCCACGCGGCCGTCTACGACGAACCGCTCGACACCGGGTACGTGTACCGGAGCGGAGATGCCCCCGAGAGCGACGGGACCGATAGCGTCGACCTCGAAACCGCGACGCTCTCGTGGGAGGATGGGGACGTCGTCGTCGACGGCGCCGTTCACGCTCCCGACTCGCTGCCGTTCGAGCGGGAGATCGTCTTCGACGCCATGTGGTTCGCCTGGTACGGCTACTACCCTATGACCGACCTCCACCGATGAGCGCTCGCAGCACACGTGCGACGTTTTATGTTATCATTAGAGACATCGACGGGGCGGTGCGACTGGCCATCGGTCGCCGCGATAGCGCGGCGGTCGTCGCCGCCGTGACAGTCGGCTACCTGCTGGCGTACCTCTGGGCGACGGGCGATCTGTCCCTTCGCACAGGGGTCGCACCCGGCGTACTCGTGATCGACGACCCGCTCGGTCGCCTGTTCGCCCGGACCGGTCCGGCGTCGTTCGGCGCGATCGCCACGGTCGACACTGGCATCGTTCGACTGCTTCTCTCGCCGGTCAACGTCGCGATCGGTGCCATCGTCGCCGGGCTCGTCGGGATCAACCTCGGAATGACGTATCTCGCGGTTCGACGGCCCACAGCCTGCGGGATCGGAGCCGGGTCGGGCCTGCTCGCGTCCGTTCCCGCCCTCCTCTCCGGGACGGTCTGTTGCGGCCCGGTCGTGCTGCTCGCGATCGGCGTCCAAGCGACGGCCGTCGTCCTGACGGCGTTCGTCTGGCTGTTACCGATCGGGGTCGCGCTGCTTCTCGCCAGCCTCGCGTACGTCGCAACGAAGATCGATCCGGGACGGCCGATCGAATCTTGATCACCGATCGGGTCCGGGGCGACCGATCGAATCGCTGCGTCTCCGCCGCCACGAGCGCTATCCGGAGACCGCTCCTGTGGCGACAAGACTCCACCCGACGGTCGATCCCGCGGCGACGAGCACCATCGTCACCACGGCCGGAAGGGGCGTCTCGCGTCTCGTGAATCGGTAGTACCCGGGGACGAGACCGACCATCGGCAGTATGGTCCCGAGCGTGACAAATAGCGGGAACACGGCACCGAGAAATGCGAGCGCGACGGCGGACCCCGCGGCGGCGAGACTTCCGAGGCCGTAGGCCAGCCGGAGTCGACCGGCGGACCACCGCGTCGCGAGCGTTCGCTTCCCGACGGCTGCGTCCGCGCGGCGGTCGGGCCACTGCGTCTCCAAGAGGTTCACGAACACCACGAGCGCGAAGGGAAGGGTCGCGAGCGCGGCGGCGACGGTGACGCCGCCGGTGACGACCGAGAACCCATACAGCGGCAGCGCGACCCCGCCGAGCACTGTGTTCGTCACTTCACCGAGTCCCTTCCACGCGAGTCGGAGTGGCCTGACTGAGTACTGCCAGCCGGCGAGGAGTATCCCGACGAGGACCGCCGCCGGGACCGCTCCCAGCACCCGACCGTCGACCGGCGCCGTGCCGGCAATGAGCAGCGCGACTCCGACTGCCCCCGACGCGACTGCGGCATGGAGTGCGAGAGACCGGGGAAGCCCGCTCTCGACCAGCGCACCGCTGCCGCCCGAGAAGGGTGTCCGGTCGGTGAGCGCGTCCGTCTCGGCGTCCGCGTACTCGTTCGCGTAGTGAACGCTCGCGGCGGTCGGCAGCAGCGCTGCCAGCCCGACCACGACTGCTCCCGCCTCCGCCTCCGCGCCTCGACCGAACGCCATCGCGACGCCGAGCGCGTACACGAGCGCGATCAGCGCGAGTTGCGCCGGTCGGGACATCTGCCAGAGAGCTACAAGAACGACACGGCGCTCCGGCTCGCCGTCCTTGCCTCCGTGGCGCGGTCCGGTCTCGCTCACCTCACTCGCCACGCAGCGTCCTGATCTCGTCGAGCAGGTCGTCGATTTCCGGGCGGTCCGCGGGCATCCGTCCCTCGTAGGTGTACGCGACGACGGGCTCGTCAGACCGAGTGTCGAGGACCATCGCGACTGGCATCCGGCCGACCAGGTCGTGGAGCGAACCGAGGACGCCGAACCGCACGGGCTGGTCGTACGCGTCGCTCACGTCGGTGTTCGGATCGGCGAGCAGCGCGAACGGGAGGTCGTACGACTCCTGCCACTCGCTGGCTCGCTCGACGGGTTCCGGGAGGATCGAGACAACGGCGGCGTTCAGCGCCCCGAACTCGTCGTACCTGTCGCCGATCGCTTGGACCTGTTTCCGGCAATTCCCACAGTGGTAGTCCCGCTGGAACAGCAGCACCACAGCGTCCGTGTCGGCATCGGCCGCGGCGGCGGCGGAAAGAGAAAATGGATCCGGACCGGCGCCGGCGTTCGGCAGTTCGAAGTCCGGCACGCCGTCCGCCGTCGGTGACGCAGTCGTATCGCTCATGCCTCCGATACGCGGAGCCGCGGGATAACGCCGGGTCGGTTTGGTGCGCGAGGTACCAGACCCCGTCAGCTATTCTCACGCGGCGAGTAACCCTCTATCATGTTAACACCCGAGTCGACGTCCGTACCGGACCCCGACCGGGCACTCTCAGACGATCCCGACTCTACATCTACCGAGGGTCCCTCCCTTGTCGCTGCCTCGCAGCGATTCCTCCGCGCGGTCCGAGCCCCCGACGATCGCGGACACGTACTCGACGCCGCCCGAGAGCGGCTCGCCGACGCCTCGCCCGACGAACTGGACGCGCTCGGCCCCGATGAGCGACTCGCGTTTTGGCTCAACGTCTACAACGCGGCGACCGGGGGCGCGCTGCTCGCGGAGCCGGAGCGGTTCGAGGACCGGCGGCAGTTCTTCGGCGAACCGATCGTCTCCGTCGCCGGGACTGACCTGAGTCTCGATCAGATTGAACACGGGATTCTCCGCGGCTCACAGTGGAAGTACGGGCTGGGCTACGTCCCGAATCCCTTCGCATCGGCGTTCGTCCGTCGGCACCGCGTCGCCGATACCGATCCCCGAATCCACTTCGCGCTCAACTGCGGCGCCGCCTCCTGTCCCGCGGTCGCGGCCTACGACGCCGACGACGTGGACGAACAGCTCGACGTCGCCGCCGGCTCGTATCTGCGAAGCGAGACGGTCGTCGAGGACGGGACCGCTCGCGTGCCGCGCCACCTCCTGTGGTACCGTGGCGACTTCGGCGGGCGGTCGGGCATCCGTGCGCTCCTCCGCGAGTACGACGCGATCGATCCCGACTCGATCTCGCGGATCCGCTACCACGAGTACGACTGGTCGCTCGCGCTCGATGCGTTCCGGACCGAGGAGGAGAGCCGATGAGCGACGACGGCCTCCTAGGATCGCTGTCGGTCGTCGGCCTGTTGAGTCTCTGTTGTATCGGGGTCGGCGGGATGGCGGGCGGTGCGGTCCTCGCCGGCGGCGGCGCCTCTGCCACCGTCCTCACTACGGGCGCGTCGAGCGCTCGCGGTGCGCTGATCTCGGGCGGCGTCACGTTCGCGACCGTGTTCGTCGCCGCCGTAGCGATCCGGTGGCGGCTCAATCGATAAAAACGGCAGAATGGGGCAGTATCGTTGCCAGCAATCACAGGATTCCCGCGCCGCCGAGGATCAGCCGAACGCCGATGACCGTCAACAGCCCCAAGACGACCCCGCGCCGGAGGCGTTCGCTCACGCGCTCGCGGAGGCGTTTTCCGACTGCGACGCCCGCGACGGCCGGGACCGCGGCGGCGACCGACGCGAGGACGAGACCGAGATCCGGGTACAGTCCGAGCGCTCCAGCAGCGCCGACCCGCAGACCGTTGATGCCGACGAACACGAGCGCGACGACGCCGACGAACAGCCCGTGTGAGAGGTCGAAGCTCCGAACGAACGCGACGAGCTGGACTCCGACATTTGTCGCGCCGAACAGGACGCCTGAGACGACGCCGACGACAGCCATGACGAGCGGCGTATCGGCAAACTCCCGCTCGCTCAGGACAGGGAGTGACGGTAACGGGACGGCGTGCTGATTCGTCGCGACGAAGCCGAGCGAGACGAACCCGAGCAGGATCCGGAGCGGGGCTTCCGGGAGCCGGTCGAGGAGTGCCATCCCGAGGAGAGTGCCGATGAGAGCGGCGACGAGCAGCGGCGCGAACCGGGTTCCGCACGTGCGGAGCTCCTCGCGCGTGAGATCGCCGACGAGCGCGAGATTGACGGCGAACATCGGAATGATCATGAACGTGACGGCGGTCGCGGGATCGAGTGTCGCGGCGAGTACCATGGTCCCAACGACGGCGAATCCGAACCCTGCGACCCCGTTGACGGCGCCCGCGACCCCGACGACGACGGCGATCGTCGCCACCAGTTCGACGGAAAGCGCGAGGGTCATACGCTTGAGATGACGCGGTTATTCATAAATGACCGCTGACTGTGTGGCGCCGAGACACGGCCGCGAGGTCGGCCGTATGCTGACGGCGGCTCTCGGGTGGTCGGACGCGTAATGTGGTGTGTGCGATCACCCCGCATGAACGGCCGAGGCTCATACCCGTCGGCCGTCGTTATTCAAATATGCTCCAAACCGGACAGACGGCGCCAACGTTCGAACTCCCGGGTGCGGGCGGCGGACGGATCGACACGCACGGCCTCGCCGAGTACGTCGATAACGGGTGGGCTGTCGTGGTGGTGTTCTACCCGTTCGACTTCCACCCGGTGTGTACCAGCCAGATGTGTACGCTGCGGGACAGCGAGGCACTGTCGCTGTTGGAGAATACCGTCGTCCTCGGTATTTCGACCGACAGCGTCTACAGTCACCGCGCGTTCGCCGAACAGCATCGCATCGACTTCCCGCTGCTCTCAGACAGCGACGGCCGTGTCGCCGAGGCGTACGGCGTGCGCGCCGAAGAGATCGATGACCACCGCGGGGTCGCGCGTTCGGCGGTCTTCGTGGTCGATCCGGACCGCACCGTCCAGTACGCGTGGCGGAGCGAGGAGACCGACGACGAACCGGACCTCGAAGCCGTCGAACACGCCGCGCGGTGTCACGGTGACGAGTGCGAACTGCCGGACGGGAAGTCGTATCTGTGAGTACTACCGACGACAACGATTACCGGCCGGTAACCGGGTTACCGATCCGTTCGCGCGCCTTTATCCGATAGTCTCGCATCTAGGTTACCAGAGGTAACCTGCGTCGGCTCGCCGGCGCGTGTCACACATCATGGTAAGCATACTCACCGGACTGATCGCTGGACTGATCGCGACCGTCGTCATGACGATGTTCATGATGACGATGGGAGACGACTCGCCGCCGCCGACCGCCGCCCTCTGGGCGAAGTACGTCGGCGACGAGGGGCCCGAGGCGTATATGAAACAGGGCATGCTGCTCCACATGCTGTACGGGGTCGGTGCGGGGGCTGCCTTCGCAGTCGGTGCGACCGCACTCGGGCTCGCTGTCGGCGCCGGGGCTCTCGTCGGGAGCGTCCTGTGGGGGCTCGCCTTCGGCCTCGTCCTGATGGTCGGCGGAATGATGTTCTGGATGCGAATCGTCCTCGCGATGGAACCCGATCCGAAGACGATGACTGCGTTCGGCTTCTTCCACGTCGTCTACGGCGTCGTACTGGGCGCGGGAATCGCGCTGCTCCCGGTGTAAGGCGTGGGCACGAACACGAACGCGGACGGTCGTGGCCCAGGATGCCTGCGTGACGACCGCCCGGTACGCAGCTGTACCGCGGCGGCCGGATCGGCAGTCGGTCGCGGAATAGAAGCGACCGTTCGACGCGTCGCATTCTGGATGTCGATCGCGTTCCCAGCAGTCTACGTCTTCGGAGCGGTCGATCCCGTCGCGGCGGTGCTGCCAGTCGGCTGGCTTCCGCTCGCGATCGCAACGCATCTGCTGCTGCTGTGGGTCGGACACGGCGCTCACCACCCGGAGTAAGCGATGCCAAGCTCACTAGCACTAGCGAGCGGGGTCGACCCGCTGCCGCTGCTCTCGGCGGTATCGGTCGATCAGGTCCTCGATCACTGGTGGGTGTTCCCCGCGTCGGTGCTGTTCTCGATGGTCGCCATCGCGGCCGGCGTCTCGGGCGCGCTCTTCTTCAGCCCGTTCTTCCTGCTCGCGGTCGGGCTCGGCCCCGCCCAGGCGGTCGGCGCGGGCCTGATGACCGAGGTGTTCGGGATGGGGAACGGGCTCCGGTCGTACGTCAAGCAGGGCGTCGTCGACTACGCGACCGCGAAGTGGCTGTTGGTCGGCGCGCTGCCGGCGATCGTGATTGGATCGTTCGCAGCACATTACGTCCCAGACACGCTGTTGCGCGGCGGGTTCGGCGTCGGGCTGTTCGTGCTCGGCGGATTTCTGTTGTACTCTGACTCTCCGGAAGAGACCGAACCCGGCGAGCGCGAGGGCGAGTTCCTTGAAAAAAAGAACGCGGAGTGCGGTACCACCGTTGTTAACGCTACCGACGGCGAGCGGTTCGTCTACCCGACCTGCTGGCGCCCGCCGGGTGTCGCGCTCGCGGCACTCGGCGGGGCGTTCACGGGGTTGATCAGCGCCGGTCTCCCCGAAATTGTGACGACCCAACTGGTGGCGCGGTGTCGAATGCCACCGCGAGTTGCGGTCGCCACGTCGGTGTTCGTGCTCGCGATCGCCGCGGTCGCCGGGGCCGCCGTCCACGCGCTGGCGGCGACACCCGTGTGGTACGTGGTGGTCTGGTCGATCCCGGGCGTGATCGTCGGTGGAACAATAGGTGCCCGCGTCGGCAAACACGTTCCGAGCGGGCTGATGGAGCGCGGGCTCGGCATCGTCTTCGGGATCGTCGGCGGGATCGTTCTCGTGACAATATTCGGCGTCTAAACGGTCGCACACCGGTTCTGGGCGGTCGTGTACAACTCACGCCACAACGGACTGGGGTTGATGGCCGTGGGTCCCGTCGGCCAATCCATGCAAGAGTTTGATTTCCTCGTTATTGGGTCTGGATCAGGACTGGACGTAGCGAACGCGATGGCCGGTCGGGGGAACTCGGTCGCGGTCGTCGAGGAGGGTCGGCTCGGCGGGACCTGTCTCAACCGTGGCTGTATCCCCTCGAAACAGCTCCTCTATCACGCAGAGGTGCTGGAGACGATCGAGGGCGCCGATGCGTTCGAGATTGAGGCGGAGGTGACCGACATCGACTTCGCGGAGATCGTTCGGAAGGTAAACGACGACGTGGCGGGAAGCTCGGATTCGATCCGTCGCGGGCTGGAGTCCTCAAACAGCCACGACCTGTTCTCGGGAACCGGACGGTTCGTCGATGACCGCACGGTCGAGATCGTCGACGGCGACGACGAGGGCGCCACGCTGCGGGCCGACACCGTCCTCGTGGCCACGGGGACGCGTCCCTCGGTCCCGCCGATCGACGGGATCGACGGCGTCGACTACCTCACGAGCACGGAGGCGCTCCAGTTGGAGACGGCGCCGGACCGCCTCGTGATCGTCGGCGGCGGGTACATCGCGGCCGAACTCGGCCACTTCTTCGGGACGTTCGGCACCGACGTGAGGATCGTCGGCCGGCGCGAGCACCTCCTGCCGGAGGCCGACGCGGAGGTCGGCGAGGCGTTCACCGACCGCTACGCCGACCGGTTCGACGTGTACACGGGGTACGAGGCCGTCGCCGCCGAGGAGGCCGACGGCGAAGTGACCGTCGAGGCTCGCCCGTACCCCGAGGCGGATTCGGTCCGCGCGGGCGACGAGCCGGTCGGCCCGCCCGAGGAGGCCGAGCCGGTGACCGTCGCGGGCGACGAGCTGCTCGTCGCGGCGGGGCGCCGCCCGAACACCGACTCGCTGAATCTTGATGCGACAGGCGTCGAGACTGACGCGGACGGCTTCGTAGAGACGGACGAGTACCTTCAGACGGACGCAGAGGGCGTGTGGGCGCTTGGCGACGTGGTCGGTGAGTATCTGCTGAAACACAGCGCGAACCACGAGGCGAAGGCGGTGGTCCGGAACCTGCTGAGCGACGAGCCAGAGCCGGTTGATTACTCGGCGATGCCGTTCGCGGTGTTCGCCTCGCCCGAGGTCGCCGGCGTCGGGGCACGTGAGCAAGACCTCCGCGAGGCCGATATCGAGTACGCCACGAACACGTACGCGTACGAGGAGACGGCCCGTGGGAGCGCAATGGGCGCGGAGGGGTTCGTGAAGGTCCTCATCGACCTTGACGGGAACATCCAGGGCTGTCACATTATTGGTCCTGAGGCGTCTAATCTGATTGAGGAGGTCGTCGTGGCGATGACTGCCGGCTCGGGAACGGTCGCGGACATTCGCGACGCGGTCCACATCCACCCCGCGCTCTCCGAGGTCGTCGACCGGGCCTTCTCCGGGCAGTTCTCACGCGGCGGCGGACACGACCACGGACATCATCACCACGGATAGCCGTCAAGGCAGCGCTGCGGCCGAACACGGCGACTTCCCGGTCGGCCGAGCGGTTTTATTATCTCCTACCGAACTCCTCTTATGAACGACCGCGGTCATCTCTCTCGGCGTCGACTGTTGGCCGGCCTCGCGAGCGGCGGCGCACTGGTTGCGCTGGCCGGCTGTACCGAGAGCGACACCGGTACCGACGGCGATGCTGACGCCAAGGGCGGCGTCGATATCGGCTCTGGGGGCGACGCCAACACCGCCGGCGAAACGGGATCGGAACCACCCGCTGCCGAAGACCTCAATCTCCAAGAGGCGAACGTCGTCGACGTCGGATTCGAGGCTACGGACGGCGGCTACGCGTTCGACGTGACGCTCCATCACGACGACGACGGCGAGGAGGGGTACGCGAACTGGTGGCAGGTCGAGCGGCTCGACGGGACGCGGCTCGGTCGCCGAGAGCTGCTCCACGCCCACTCCGAGCAGCCGTTCACGCGGTCAGAGACGGTCGCGGTTCCCGACGACGTCGCCCGTGTCGTCGTCCGCGGCCACGACCAGACGCATGGGTACGGCGGGGTGGCGGCACTCGTTGCCATCGACGACGGGTCGGTTCAGTTCATTGATCAGGGACCCGAGCCGCGGTCGTTCGACGCCGAGGACTTCTCTTGACATCCTCCCCGCGCTAAAACGCGAGGATTCCCCGAAGGGGATATTCAGGTTGCGCGTTTCCTCGGGCCTCAAGTACGCTTTCGCGTGGGCCGTCAACGGTCGCCACCGAGTTGTGACCAACGGTGTGCTTTTCAGCGCGTGTAGCCCTGTCAATGGGGCCTTCCTCCCCGCAATCTGCGGGCGTCGAAGACGGCTGGCTATTCAACCAGCGAGGTAGTACGGTTCGCGTCAGCCGAACTGCTACGCCGTACATGGTTCACCCTCCCGTTGTGCGATATTCTCTGAAGCGTTCAGGTCCGCGTGGCGTCCTCGACCGCACTCCGAACACGAAAAGTGGTCGCCATCACGGGTTCCCATCGAACCACACGCTGAACACCGCTGGCTGGTATGGTACGCATCGACCTGCTCAACACGAATCCCAGCTCGCTCGGCTTTGTACGTGATGAACTGTTGGAGTTGGTGGAAAAACCACGAGTGAACGCCTGACCACGAGCTGTCCTCGCGGATACCTTCGAGGTCTTCCATCCGGATGACGGGATTCTCGAACTGTTGCGCGAACGTGATGAGGCGACGAGAGAGTTTGTGATTCAGGTCTTTGATTCGACGCTGTTCTTTGTCACCTACACGGTTACGTGCGCGAAGCGCACCCGCTTCCGAGAGCGAATCGCGTAGGGAACGGTATTTGCGTCGAACGTACTTCGTCTCACCACCAGACACCAGCATTGATTCGTCCTCACCGTAGGCGGTCACAGCGAGGATATGCCGTTCACCAATATCGACACCGATAGGCGTCTCACCCGACGTGTCGGTGTCGTATTCCACGTTGAACGTACAGTACCAGTCGTCGCCGCGACGGTAGATCTGTAGGCGGGTCTTGTCAGCGTCACCCTCCACCAGTCGGTCTACGGGGTCGGCAATATCGTCGTACACCTCTATCGGTGTGTACCACCATTGGGAGACGCACGGGAAGCCGACGACGAGTGTGCCGTTCTCGGTCGTGTCAATTTCCCAGTTCTGGTTGTTGATGGCGAATGGTTGACTTTCTCGGTAGCGAACCTCCCCGTCCTTGTTGTGGTCGGATTTCGCCTCTCGGATGGCTTGGTTCTGAATGGCCGAGTAGAGGTCGTTGTCGATGGTGGCCGTGGTCACGGACTTCCCGAAGTCGCCGTTCTCCCATCCATCGATACAGAATTGCTTGGTGTCACGGTAGAGTCGAGTGGCGCGTTGCCACTCTTTCCGCCGTGAGAGGGATGGATTGTGGAACTTCGCGGTGACAGCCACCGTGACCATTACAACTGTAATCAAGTATGCGATATTAAATATCTGTTGGAATATCAGGCCGTGCTATCATCGGTGGTTTGTATCATCGTTTGTCGGATCCATCCCCGCCCTGGAGGGCGGGGATTTCTCCTTACACTTTCGAAACGCGCTCCCACGGGCCTGGCACGCTATCACGTGTCGAGATGGTGTCCCGGACACACATCCGCGGACGGGTTTTGTACGTATGCGATTTATAAGGGTGTACGATGGCAAAAGCAGCAATCGTGATTCTCGCCGGCAACGAATCGCACTCGGACTACGGTCGCCTCGCGAACGCGCTCGAAGCGGCCAAGGAGTTCGCCGAGAACGACGACGACGAACTCGAGCTCATCTTCGACGGCGCCGGGACGCAGTGGATCCCGGAGCTCGAAGACGAGGAGAGCGACTACCACGAGCTCTACCAAGCGGTCCGCGACGACGCGGCAGTCTGTGACTTCTGTTCCGGCGCGTTCGGCGTCGAGGACGCCGTCGCCGACTCCGGGCTCGTCACGCTCGACGAGTACGACGGGCACCCGAGCATCCGCTCGCTCGTCGACGACGACTACGAGATCATCACGTTCTAATCCGGGCGACCGGCTCGGCGGTGCCTATCATTTTTGACCGTGTTCTTCGATGTTCGCCCAGACGACAGCCATCAGCTCGCCTGTCTTCGTGACCAAGTCCTCTACAGCCTCGTCAGAGTCGGCTGGCGCGCAACCTAAGTCCCGTATCGCTTTTGTCGCTGAGACGTGATGGACGTGGACGCGGTCGTCCGCAGCGCGCTCGTAGACGGTCGTCGTACACGGTAACATACCGGCCAGGGTTGGATCGATCTGGAGGGCATCGTGTGCGATTTCTGGGTGACAGACCACAATTAGCGCGGTTCGCTCAACGTCGTCGTGTCCGAGCATACCCGCGATCATCTGATCGAGGCGAGTGACGCGTACCGTTTCAAAATCAGCCAGTTCATGTTCGATCTGGACGAAGGGGACGGCGTCCTCGAACGGCATATCGAGAGTCGTATGAAGAGCCTCATCAGCCGTCGGTGTCGGTGATCGGGATGACGCGTCGCTCATGCGAGGTGCTCTCACGCCCGAATATAAATATCGCGTCCCACCCTCGACAACTGCCGTTACCTCTGACGCGCCGTGCCCGTTGCCGGTCGGGACGGACTTATGACGCCGTCGGGCCATCTCCCGACATGATCGAACTCACGCGAGCGGCGTACGACGACATCGTGTATCGGGCGTACGAGGGCGGCGAGGCCGAAATCTGCGGCGCCCTCGCCGGCGAACACGGCGACGACGGCGACCCGAGCGTCGTCACGGAGACGTACGCGGCCGAGAACGTCGCGGAGACGCCCGAGATCCGGTACCTGATCGACCCAGAAGAGCAGTTCGAGCTGATCGAGACTGTCGAGGAGGCGGGCCTCGACGTGGTCGGCTTCTACCACTCGCACCCGACCGGCCCGACGCACCCAAGCGAGACGGACGCCGCGCGGGCGACGTGGCCGGGCCACTCGTACGTCATTTGTGCGCTCGACGGCTACCCGTTCGTCGGGTCGTGGCGCTGGCGCGACGATGCGGACGAGTTCGAACAGGAGACGGTGTCGGTCCGGAGCGAACGGTAGCCGGATTAGTCTGGAGTCAGAATCGAGGCGCAAAACCGTAACGGAGAGCAGCGAGTCGCGCAGGGCTCAGTCGCTCGCCTCGATCTCCGGTTCGGAGTCGCCGCCGACATCGATCGCACAGGAGGCGGTGTACTCGACGTCGTGGACGGACTCGATGGCAGGGTCGTCACCGCAGACCGGACAGTCGTCCTGCTTGGGGATCTCGACCTTGTCGAACTCCATGTCGAGCGCGTCGAAGAACAGCATCGAGCCGTCGAGCGTCTCGCCTTTGCTCATAATGTGTTTGACGGTCTCGGTCGCCTGGAGGCAGCCGACGGTGCCCGGAAGGACACCCAGCACGCCGGCAGTCGCGCAGTTCGGGACCATCCCGGCCGGCGGTGCCTCCGGGAACAAACAACGGTAACACGGCGAATCGTCGTCGCCAGCGAACGTGGTCACCTGGCCCTCGAACCGGAAGATGGAGCCGTGCGAGAAGGGGATCCCGGCGAGGGTACACGCGTCGTTGACGAGGTAGCGCGTCTCGAAGTTGTCCGTGCCGTCGACGACGAAGTCGTAGCCGTCGATGAGCTCCTCGATGTTGTCCGGCGTGACACGCAGCTCATGGCGCTCGACGTCGACGTCGGGGTTGAGGTCGGCGACGAACTCCGCCGCCGAGTCGACCTTCTTCCGGCCCACGTCGTCGTCACCGTGGATGACCTGTCGCTGGAGGTTCGACAGCTCAACCTCGTCGTCGTCGGCGATGCCGAGCGTGCCGACGCCGGCAGCGGCGAGGTACTGGATGATCGGCGCGCCGAGCCCGCCGGCCCCAAGGACCAGCACCTTCGCGTCCAGTAGGTCCTTCTGTCCCTCCGGCCCGACGTCGTCGAGGATGATATGTCTGGAGTAGCGGTCGAGCTGCGTCGGATCGAGGTCGAGATCGCTCATTCGCCCGTACGTAGCGTCCGCGGACGGTTAAGCCGGCCGTCCACCGGTGGGTACTGCCGCCATCTCGGAGGTGCGCCGCGGACGCACAGGCGGCGTGCGAATCCCTCGTCGCCGCGGCGAAACCTCTGTCTCCGTCGCTGTTGGCGTCGGCGAGGGGGCAAGCAACGGTCGGAACCGCCGGAGCGCCCGCAGACGCGACCGGAGACCGTGTCAGACCGTGGTCGACGTTGCCGTCGACACGCCCCTTTTGAATGTGAGCCTCGAACAGGAGGTATGGCGACGATTAAGCTCCCGGCCGCGCTGGTCGGCGGGTCGGCAACCTCGAAGGTCGAGGTCGCCGGCGAGACGGTGGCGGAACTGTTCGACAACCACGCCGCGGAACACGGCGACGAGCTGCGCGACAGCGTGATCGAGGACGGCGAGATCAAGGAGTTCATCAACGTCTACGTGGACGGTACCCCGGTCGACGGACTCGACGCGGAGGTCCCGGACGACGCGCAGGTGCGAGTCATCCCGGCGGCGAGCGGCGGTCGGTAACGCGGTCGACAGTTCTCGGTTTCCTTACGACGCTTAGAGGTACTCTTCCCACAGCGGGATGTCCGCGTACTTGTCGCCGCGGTCGCACAGCATGAACACGACGGCGTCGTCGTCCGCGAGGTCGCCGGCGTCATCGAGGGCGGCGACGGCGGCCGCGCCCGCGCCGGCCGAGGTCCCCACGACGAACTGCCCGTCGACGCGGAGGTGCTCGCGAATCGTCTCCGCGTCGTACTGCCCGGCATCGACGATCGGGATTGGGTCATTGGCGTACCGCTCACGCAGGGCGCGGGCGCGGTCGTAGGCGTCGTCGGTCGGGACGTACAGCTTCTGATCGAGCACCGACTCGTCATACGTCTCCGGGTGGTAGTGGTCGCCCGTTCGGAGGTACTTCAGGCCGTCAATGGCGTGGAGCGGCTCCTCCGGCTCGAAGCCGACGATCTCGGCGGCCCCGTCGGTCAGGTTCGTCAGCCCGCGGCCCGTTCCGGTGATCGTCCCGCCGGTCCCGGCGCCGGCGACGAAGTGGGTCACCCCGCCGTCGGTGGCCTCGTGGATCTCGGGCGCGGTCGTCCGCTCGTGAGTTCCGGGATTGTCGGGGTTCTCGTACTGGTTCGGGCGGTAGTAGGCGTCGGGGTCCGCGGCGATGATCTCCTCGCAGCGCTCGATGACCGCGTCGTACCCCAGGTCGGCGTCGACGAAGTGGATCTCGGCGCCGGCGTCGCGGACGGCCTCGACTTTCCCGCCGGCGGCGTTGTCGGGCATGACGATCTCGACGTCGTAGCCGCGCGCCCTTGCGAGTCGGGCGACCTCGCTGCCGGTGTTGCCCGAGGTGGGCTCGATCACAGTCACGCCGGGTTCGAGGTCGCCGCGCTCCTCGGCGCCGTCGAGCATCCCCTTCGCGATCCGCGATTTGATCGACCCGCCGCCGTGGGGAGCCTCGTAGAGGTTGAACCACTCGGCTTTTGCGTACACCGCGGCGTCGCTCTCCAAGTCGAGGTCGAGTTCGAGCAGCGGCGTCTCGAAGATCGTCGACTCGTCGACGGCGTGTCCGGTCATACCCCCCGTTCGCCGCTCCCGAATAAGAGTCCGACGGAAACGGCGGTCTCGGACCTCGAAGCGGTCGTGCGCGGCGAACACCCGTCCGAGATACGGGAGAAGCCTGCCGGTCACGAAAGGGGTTCCACGACGAGTGTCGTATGGAAGTCTATGAGTGAACTATCGTGGGACGACGTCGTCGAGATGCCCGACGAGCTCGATGACGAGACCGCCGAGGCGCTCTTCGAAGACGCGACCGAGGTACAAGATATGACCGGCGAAGTCTGTCCGTACCCACAGGTCGAGGCGAAGAAGGCTATCGCGGGGCTTTCGCCCGGCGACGTGCTCGTCCAAGAGACCGACCACGTCCCGAGTACCGAGAACGTCCCGAAGGCGGTCGGCGATGACGCGACCGCCAAGGTGTGGAAGTCCGGGGACGGCCGCTACCGCATCTTCATGCGGAAGGAGTGATCATGGTCGAGGAACTCACCCCTGATGAAGTCAACCAGCGCGTCCAGAAGGGCGACATCCGCGTTATCGACACACGACCGCCAGCGGAGTACGAGCAGGGCCACATCCCCGGTTCGATCAACGTTCCGCTCGGCGACCTCCCGTCGATGGTCCCCGACATCGACTGGGACGACACCGACGTGGTGTGCGCCTGTCCCGTCGGCGAGTCGTCGAAGCAGGCCGCGATGCTGATCAGCAGCTACGAGGGCGTCGAGGACGACGTGGTTGTCGCGAGCATGGCCGGCGGCTACGAGGAGTGGACGTTCGAACTGGAGACCGGCACGGCGGCCGACGCCTGAGCAGGTAGTCTCGTTTCTCGGGTTCTTTTCG
Source organism: Halorubrum salinarum (assembly GCF_013267195.1). Taxonomy (NCBI): domain Archaea; kingdom Methanobacteriati; phylum Methanobacteriota; class Halobacteria; order Halobacteriales; family Haloferacaceae; genus Halorubrum; species Halorubrum salinarum. Next base: position 45,077 of record NZ_CP053942.1, read on the forward strand.
CAGAGTTTTAGATCCGAGTAGGGTTGTGTCTGAAAGACGTATGCGGCGGTTTAGGTCTGAAACCCGCGATGGCGCGTACCGACGAGCGCCCGCAGGGCGCGAGTCACACGCGCGAGGGAGTCGGCCGACCGGAGCGAAGCGGAGGGAAGCCGACGAGGCTGGGGGCGTGAGGTGTGGTTGCCGTGCGGTGCGGGACGGGACTCAAAGGGGAAGCCGCGAGGCTGGGGCTTTGGAGATGTTCCGCATCTATCCCCCAGAAGTCACTCCGTCAAACTCACGCGTATTATCGACTCAAACAAGAAATTCGGAACCGGTTGGAAATCCCGATTAAATCGCGCAGCCGACCTCGCGGTACATGTAGTGGGTCATCACGTAGACGCCGAGGATGATCCCCGCGCCGGCGAGGAAGGAGTGGACCGACAGGAGCGCGACCCCGGAGAACAGGTTCGCGATGTTACAGCCGGCCGCGAGCCGCGAGCCGAGGCCCATCAGGAGCCCACCCGCCGCGTAGTTCGGAACGCGGTTCAGCTTCGGCTTCCGGATTCGGAAGTCGCCGGAGGCGTACGCGGCGATGAACGAGCCGACGATCAGCGACGCGATCATCAGCATGTCGATGGTAAGCGAGATGTTGCCGTCGCGGAACAGCACCGAGCCCCAGTAGTCGACGCTCGCGACGTCAAAGCCCGCGCCGGCGAGGAGGTAGCCGGCCCAGCGCGCCTCGCTGCCGGTGATCGCCCAGTGGCCGTGGACGGAGAACCAGAGGCTCGCGACGAGCGCCATCGCGACGCCCGCGGTCCGGGCGTCCCACGAATCGCGCAGGCGGACCTTCAGCGGCCGGTCGTCGTCGCGGAGCGCGCGGACGTACTCAACGGTGCCGTCCGCGATGCCGCGGAGGCCGAGCGCCACCGACGAGAGCAGTCGTGAGCCGCCGAGCGCGACCTGTGCCCGCGCGTCGCTGGCGACGCCGGTGCCGCCGGAGGGGTCGTCCGGGAGTTGGCTGCGACCCTTCACGAAGGCGTAGGCGAGCGTCCCCACGGCGACCGCGAGCGCGCCGGTGACGGCCGGCGAGAATGGGAGCGCGAGGTAGAGCGTCTGCCCCTCGAACGGGTTCAGCGTCTGGAAGTAGTACGTCTCGGCGACCGGGAACGCGAACGCGAAGAGGACGTATCCGACGAACATGAACAGGAGGACGAGCCAGAACTGGAGGTATCCCTGTCCCGCGCGGTACAGTGTCCCCGACGCGCAGCCGCCGGCGAGCGTCATCCCGAGCCCGAAGACGAAGCCGCCGATCAGCGACCCGAGGCCCCACGCGGGCGTCCAGAAGCCGCGGAAATAACCGAACGTCGCCTGAAGGCTCCAGAACACCGTCATCACGGCGATCCCGGCGAGTAGTCCCTTCAGCACGCGGGTGTCTTTGAACGCGACGAAGTCGCGGAAGGCGCTGACGAAACAGAAGCGCGCCTTCTGGAGCAAGATACCGAAGGCGAGACCGACGGCGATCGAGACGCCGATATAGGCGCTCGGCGAGAGTATCATCGGCTCGTTCTACTGTCCTCGCACCTAAATCCGCGCCGGACACGGTAACGAACCCCTTTTATCGCAGATTAGCGTAAGTGTTGCCGAAATGTGGGACACGGGGCAACGAGACGGGCGTTCGGCGAGGCTTTAGCCACAAAGGATCATCCGATACGTATGAGCGATAACTGCGGCTGCGGGTCGAGCGACTCCGGGGACGGGGAGACGGCGGCGTCCCCGCGACCCGCGAAGGGAGAGGAACTGGCGAACAACGACCGCCAAAACCCCTTCGCGGACGGTGTCGACCGGCGACGCCTGCTTCAGGCCTCTGGGACCGTCGGCGCGACCGCCGCCCTCGCCGGCTGTTCGGGCGGCGGCGACGGCGGCGGCGGCGACGGCGGCGAAGCCGTCCCGACGATGTTCGTGTTCAACAACGGCGACCGGACGCTGAGCGTCATCGACGCCGAGTCCGACGAGCTCGTCACCTCCGCGTTCCTCGGGACGACCGCCTCCTTCCCGGCCAACCAGTACTCCACCGGCGCGGAGTCCGACCACGACGTGCTCTGGCTCAACGTCTCCGGCGGCGTCCGCGCCGTCGACCAGCGCACCCTCGAAGAGCTGGCGTACGTCGAGACCGGGTTCGGCCCGAACTACCCGAACCTGACGCCGGACGGCGACCACCTGCTCATCGCCTCCGGCGGCACGACTGGGATGGCACCCGAGGGCGACGCGAACCACGCTATCTTCCGCGTCGACGCGGACCGCGAAAGCAACACCTTCGGCGAGGTGACCGCCGAGATTGAGACCGGCTACGTTGGGCCCTGTGACATGACGCTCGGGCCTAACGGAGACTACGCGTTCGTCGTCGATGTCGCCGACGAGGCGATCCGCGTGCTGAGCGTTGACCCCTTCGAGACGGTGACCCGAGTCGACGCCGGCGAACCGATCACCGAGGGGAACGTCCTCCCGTTCATGTGTACCGCCTCCTTCGACGGTGAGCTGCTCCTCGTGGAGAACGGCGAGGGGACGCTCGGCGGCGACCCTGAGGTTCCCCGCGTTGGCTCGGAGAGTGTTTGGGACATTTCTGACCCGGAGAACCCGGAAGAAGTCGCGAAGATCACCGGCGACGATGGCCTACCAGGCGCGCCGATAACGAGCGAGGTCGCCCCGGACAACTCGGCGGCGTACCTCTTCATCCCGGGTGAGGGCGTCGGCGTGATCGACTTGGAGACGAACGAGTACGCGACAACGCTCGACATCGGCGGGAGTAGCATTGCCGGCGCGTGGGGCCCGAACCGCGAGAAGCTGTACGTCCCGGTTCAGGACGCGAACCAGGTCGCGGTCATCGACCACGAGAACCGCGAGGTCGCGACGACGATTGAGGTCGGAGAGGCACCCACGGGCGCGGCCGCCGGGACGGTCCGCCCCGAGAGCGACGCGGTATCGAGCCTTCAGGCCTCGCTCGCGTCGCTCGGAATCGCGTTCGGCGAGATGGAGGCGTCGTGGTGTATGGACGACCACTGCTACTGTGGCTGATGGTCGACGAAACCCCGGAGGCCGACGGCGACGAGGGCGGCGACGCGACGCGGCGCGGACTCCTCCGCGCCGCGGCCGGCGCGACGGTGGCCGGCGCGGCGAGCACGGCCGGCTGTCTGAGCGTCTCGACGCCGGCCAACGTGGCGGCAGAGTACGAGGTGACGGGCAACGTCGCCCACTTCGTTGGCCCTAGTTGGCTGGCCGAGCACCGAGACGACGCCGTCGTGCTCGACGCGCGGAACGCGGAGCGGTTCCGCGAGGAGCGCGTCTACGGCGCCCGCCGCGTCCCCTTCGACGCGATCACGAGTCGGCGCGGCACTGAGGACGGGGCGGTCCCGGACGCGGACGCGATCGCGGCCGCGTTCGAGTCGATCGGCGTCGCACCCGACGACGACGTGCTCGTCTACGGCGCGAGCGTCGGCTCCCGCGTCACGCGGACCGCGTTCGCGCTCGCCGCGGTCGGCCACCGCGGGGATATCAAGGTGCTGAACGGCGGGCTCGACGGGTGGAACGGCCGGCTCGGAACCGGATCCCGCGGCGACGTGTCGACGGCGACGTACGACGCCGACCCGGCGCCGTCAACGTGGGTCACCCGGGAGTGGCTCGCCGAGCGTGTTGGCTCGTTTAACGACGGCGGCCCGGGGCTGGTCGACGTGCGGGTGCCGGAGGCGTATCTGGCCGCGGCCGGCTCCGACGCGCTGAACGACGACCACGAGCGCCACGGCCACCTGCCGGGCGCGATCGATGTCCACTGGGTCGGCAACGTCTCCGGCCGCCGGATGGCGGATCCGGGGCGACTCGTCCAGCTGTACGAGGGCGAAGCGGGGCTCGATCGCAGCGCCCCCGTCGTCGTGTACGGCGACGACAACGTGGACCCGACCTCGACGTGGCTCACGCTGCGGGCGATCGGTTTCGATGACGTCCGCGTCTACGACGGCGGCTTCGGTGAGTGGGCGAACGCGGACGACCGCGGGCGACACCCGGTCGAGACGGCGACGAATGTCGTGGTCGAGACCGAGGGGAGCGTCGGCGGCGACGACAGCAGCGGCGACTTCTCCTGTACGGGATGAGCTCGGACGGTGCCGGCGAGGGAGCGGAAGACGCGCCGAACCGTGTCGTCGCCGTCCCCTGCGAGGGCGCCGACGTTCTCGCGCTGTTCGCGCTCGCCACGGGCGACTCGCTCGGCGAGGTGCCGGTCGGTGGCCACCCGGTCCACGCGACGACGACTGCCGACCGGACGTTCGTCGCGACGATGGGCGAGCGGTCGGTGACCGCGGTCGACCCCGGTGGCGAGGTGAGCCGCATCGACACCGGCGTCTTGGGCCCTTCGCACTTCGCGAGCGCGAACGGCGAGCTGTACGTCGCCTGTTCGGCCGGCGACGCGCTCGCGGTGATCGATCCGGTGGAACTGGCACGTACCGACCGGATCGGCGTCGGCGCGGAGCCGCACGAACTGGCCGTCGCGCCCAACGGCGACCGCCTCTACAGCGGCAGTCGGCGAGACGGCGTCGTCGATGTCGTCGATACCGCGACTCACGAGCAGATTGGTACGGTCAACGTGGGTCCGGAGGCGAGGGTACAGGGTGTCGCGCTCACGCCCGACGGGCACCACGGGTACGCCGTCGATCAGGAAGGAGACCGGATCGTCGTATTCGAGCCGGCTAGTCACGGGGACGAAGAGCCAGACGCACCTGCGACCCGAGTCGGCCACGTTCGCAAAGAGGCCGCGGTCGGGGCGGACCCGTACGACCTCGTCGTCACTGCCAACCGCGTGTTCGTTCCGGGGCGGGCCGACGGGACGGTCCACGAGTTCTCGCCGGACCTGACGCTCGAAGCGGTCCACGACGGCTTCTCCCGACCGGTCGACCTGTTCAGGGCGAACGGTCACTGGTGGGTGCTCGACGCCGAGGCCGCTCGACTTCGCTCGCTCGACGGCCAGGTGGTCGACACGAACGCGCCGGGGCTCGTCGCAGCCCCGGTGGGCGGCGGCCGGCTCCTCGTGTCTCACTACGACGACGACGGGATCTCGCTCGTCGACGTCGCGAACGGCACCGTCTGGACCGCCGACACGCCGGCGTACCCGTTCGGCGCGGTCGTGGTCTGAAGCGTCACGGACGGCGGGGAACCCTGCCGGAGTCGCTGCCGTAATTGCTCCGTTCTCCGTCCCTGCTGTATGAAGGTCGCATACGTCTTCGCGACAGCCGGACAGACCATCGACTACGTGCTCGGCGACATGATCCTCCCGCAGCTGGAGGCCGGCGCGCACGGCGCCGACGTCGTCGGCATGTTCTTTTTCCACGACAACACGTACGCGCTCCGCGAGGACGACCCGCTCGGACAACGGCTCGCGGACGTTGCGACCGAGCAGGAGATCCTGCTCATGCTTTGTGACCAGTGTGCGACCCGTCGCGGGCTCGCGGAGTACGACCGGACCGACGAGCACGGACGCGACCGCTACGAGCCGACGAACACCGTCGAAGGCGCCACAGTCGGCTGTTTCCCCGACCTCTACGAGGCGCTCGGCGAGGTCGGTGTCGACCACGTCATCACCCTGTAGCTGGCTTGTATTGGGGAGACCTGGACTCTCCCGCACCGTTTTTGACACCGGTTTCGAAGGGCAGCACATGGACGCGTCCACCTTCGTCGGTCCGAGCGGTCGAAGCGTGACGGCGGTCACAGCCGATGAGATGCGGGACATCGACCGCGTTGTCGTCGAAGAGATCGGCCTCGATCTCCGGCGGATGATGGAACACGCCGGTCGCGGGCTCGCAGAGGCCGTTCTCCGTGTCCGATCGAACGGCCGGAGCGACGTTCCTATCTCGGTACTCGCCGGTAACGGGGGTAACGGCGGCGGCGGCCTCGCCTGTGCCCGACACCTCGCGAATAGGGATGTTCCGGTCCGAATCGTTCTCGACCGCGCACCGAGCGAAGTCAGCGGCGTCACCGCGGAACAACTGCGAATACTGGAAGCGATGGACGTAACGATTGAATCGCCCGACTGCGATACGGACACCTACACGGCGCTCGACGATCTCGTCGTCGATTCGCTGATCGGCTACGGACTGACCGGGGCGCCCCGCGGCGCCGCGGCAGAACTGATCGAAACCGTCGACGGCGCGGCGGAAACAATCGTGTCGCTCGACGTTCCCTCCGGCACAAACGCGACGACCGGAGAGGCGCCCGGGGTCGCGGTCGAAGCGGACCTCACCGCCACCCTCGCGCTACCGAAGACGGGGCTCGCGACGGTCGGCGGCGATCTCCGGCTCGTCGATCTCTCGATTCCGCAAGTAGTGTACGACCGCCTCGAGATCGAGTACTGTAACCCGTTCGGTGGCGGGTTCGCCGTCCCGCTATCGACGAGGTGACACGAGGAGCGTGCGGTACGAACCTACTCGTCCGCCATCTCGTACGCCAGTCGGTGCGGCATCAGCGCCAGCGTCCGGACGATCGCCGCGAGCGCGACGAAGATCCCGACGAGGACGTGCGCGACGCCGCCGAGCTTCAGCCACAACAGCACGGATGGGAACGAGTGGATCGTCGCGAGCTGCGAATTCAGGGCGGTCTCGCCCGCCCGGTCCGCGCCGCCGCCGGCGAGGCTCCACCCGGTGTGCGTGGCGAAGTACTCCTCCAACAGTGGGTGGAACGCGGTGATCTCCACGAAGAGCGCGAACCCGACCAACAGGTAGCCGACGGCGGCGAACGCAGCCCCGATCTTGAGCATGCGCTTGATCCCGGCCATCGTCGATTCCATCTCGGCGGTCGTGAGCGGCTCCAACGCGGCCGCTTCGGTCTCGGCTGCCATACCCTCCACGACGCGACACCGCATATAAACGCTCGCTGAGGGGCATGTGACCCGGTTACGTTCGTGTGACTTCTTTTCACGGTACTTGACTGTCGACCGGCCACGGACCGACGTTCGACGGGGCGGTTACGTCACGCTCACCGGAGCGTTATACTCTGCGAGCCGGTGGGTACGGTCGTCAATGGCGCCAGTGATCGGCGACGCGAAGCGCGGCACGAGCGGCGACGGACGCACGGGCCTGACGGAGGAGCGACGGGCCCGATGAGCGCCGAGAGCGCACGCGATCCCGAGCGGGTCGCGACGTGGAGCGACCTCGGAGACCGGGAGCCCACCCACGCCCGGGCGGCCGGCGTCGACCTCGTGGTCGTCCGGTACGACGGCGAGGTGTCGGTGCTGTACGGCCGGTGTCTCCACCGGGGCGTGCTCCTCGGCGACGGGCACGTCGAGGGCGAGGACCTCATCTGCGGCGTCCACGGCTGGGACTACCGGTACGACACCGGGATCAGCGAGTACGACAACTCAGAGCGGTTAGAGAAGTTCCCGGCGTGGGTCGAGGCCGACGGCGACGGCGAGGCGGCGGTGTACGTCGACGCGGCGGCGGTCGCCGAGTGGGCCGCCGACCACCCGGAGCCGTACGACCTCCCGGACGACGCCGACGGGGCGGACGACGTGGACGCTGCGGTGAACCCCGAGTTCTACGGCGAACCGGAAGGGGAGACGGAGCCGCACACGCACTACATCCAGAAGCTCGCCCGCGAGGGACCCGAGGGGATCGGCGAGCACGGAAGCGTCTCTGCGATGGGCGTCCCGCGGACGGAACTCCCGAGCTGGGACGACCTCCAGATCCTCACGGCCCAGCTCGACCGGACTCCCCTCGACGACGAGGCGCCGGTCGACTCCGGACTCGTGATCGGCCCGAACGCGAAGAACCCACTCGAACTGGAGATCCCGGTGTTCGTCAGCGACATGAGCTTCGGCGCCCTGAGCGAGGAGGCGAAGGTCGCGATCTCGAAGGGCGCGGACGCGGCCGGGACAGGGGTCTGCTCCGGAGAGGGCGGCATGCTCCCCGAAGAGCAGGCGGTCAACTCGCGGTACTTCTACGAGTACGCCACCGGGAAGTTCGGCTGGGACATCGAGAAGGTCGCGGACGTACAGGCGTTCCATTTCAAGACCGGACAGGGCGCGAAGACCGGTACCGGCGGCCACCTCCCGGGCGAGAAGGTCCAAGGAAAGATCGCGGAGGTTCGGGATCTCGAACCGGGCACCGACGCCGTCAGCCCCGCACGGTTCGACGACTTAGAGACCCCAGACGACTTCGCGGCGATGGCCGACCGCGTCCGCGAGGTCGGCGGCGGCATCCCCGTCGGGTTCAAGCTCTCGGCGCAGCACGTCGAGGACGATATCGACTTCGCCCTGGAGGCGGGGGCGGACTACCTGATACTCGACGGGCGAGGCGGCGGAACGGGCGCGGCGCCGGACGTGTTCAAGAACAACATCTCGGTGCCGACGATCGCGGCGATTCCGCGGGCGCGTCGCCACCTCGACGCGCGCGACGCGGACGACGTGACGCTGATCGCGACCGGGGGGCTCCGCACCGAGTCGGACTTCATCAAGGCGCTGGCGCTCGGCGCCGACGGCGTCGCGGTCGCGAACGCCGCAATGCAGGCGATTGGCTGTCTCGGAATGCGCGCCTGTGACTCGAACAACTGCCCGGTCGGGATCGCGACACAAAAAGAGGGGCTTCGCGACCGGCTCGTGATCGACTCGGCCGCCCAGGGGCTCGCCAATTACTTCGCCGCGACAGTGAAACTAATGAAAGTGATGGCCCGCGCCTGCGGTCACGACGCGCTGACCGAGTTCGGGCGTCGCGACCTGACGACGTGGAAGCGGGACATCGCCGACCTCACCGGCGTCGAGTACGGGGGCGTGGGCGCGGCGGGACAGAGGCGGTGAGCGACGGAACGTCGGCGGTGAACGGTGGGCTCGACAGAGAGCACCTACTCAGCGGAGACCGGCAGCTCAGTCGAGCGAGTCGGGCCGGTGGAACGCGTTGGGGCCGTGGTCGTCTAGCCACGTGAACGCGTACAGTCGTCGCGTCGGTAGTCGTTCGAGTCGACGACCGTCCGCCGCAGCGCCAGTGGTCGGGTCCCACATCGTCCCGTCGCCGGAGACGCCGCTGTCGATCATCTCGAAACGGTGACCGGGGTCCGCGTACCCGTGGATACTGTCATTCGTCGCGAAGGCGACGACGTCCTGCTCGCCGACCGTCGCTCGTGCGACGCCGCCGACCGCTCGGACTCGGGAGAACGCGAAGCCGAGTGCGTCGCCGTCGAATTCGACGCCCAACACGACGGTTTTCGGGTCGAGGTCCGTGGGACCGTCCCACCCCCGAGTGTCGGCCGCGCCTCGATGCGCGGCGAGCCCGAACCCCTCGCCCGCGGCGTACGCCTCGTACGGCGACTCGGCGTAGTCGATCGGGGCGGGCTCGTCGTCGTCGCTCGCCGCCTCGCTCTCTCCGCCCGGCGGGTCGAGGATGACGCCGTCCGGGTACGACTCGCGGAACTCCCGAGCAGAGAGCATTGCCGCCGGGCGGACGGCGAGCGATTCGCCCTCGAACGCGCCGGCGAGACACTCGCCGGTGGACTGTTTCCACTCGCTGCCGGTCTCCCGGTCGTACATCACGAGGTCGTCGTCCGCAAGCTTCCCGGACACGCCGAACTCGAGCGTCCGCCCCGCGTGACTCCGGTCGTACACGACCGCGCTTCCGCAGAGCGGACACCACGTGACGGCGATCGGATCGCCGCCGTCGCCGCTGTCGAGGGCGTCGTTGACGATCTCGTGGAACTGGAGGTACCGCACCGGATACGCTCGCGGCGGATCTGCGTCGGTCACGGCGATGACCGCGTCGTCGGCGTCTCCGTCGTACGCTCCGCTGAACCGAGGCTCGTCGACGCTCGGGATCGCGTCTCGGGGGAGGACTCGTCGGACGTTCACGTCGGCGACTGGCGTTCGTCTAATATAATTCGGTCGTCCGCGGATTGGGTCCGCCGCCGCACAGCGCCGCGCTGTTTATTCGATTGGCCCTGGACAGGCAGGTATGAAACGCGTCCGCGTCGACGACGTGGAGAACTCGCTCCAGCCGGCCGCGGTGATGCGACCGCTCACCGACGCGCTCGGGCTGACGGACATGGCCGTGAACTACTACGAGCTCGACCCGGGCGACAGCTTCGCATTCGCGTACCACAGCCACGAAGTCCAAGAGGAGGCGTTCTACGTTGTTTCTGGCACCGCGACATTCGAGACCGAGGAGGGTCCGGTCGAGGTGGGCGAAAACGAGGTCGTGCGGTTCGACCGCGGCGAACTCCAACGCGGCTGGAACCGGGGCGAAGAGCCGGTCCGCGCACTCGCGCTCGGCGCTCCGTTGGAGTACGGCGAGATGCCGCGGCTCCGGTACTGTCCCGACTGCGACGCCGATCGGGACAGCGAGTTCGACCGCGTCACCGAACCGGGCGACGGCGAGGCGACGGGCCGCGAGGCCGTCGTCACCCGGTGCGCCGAGTGCGGGACCGAGACGGGGCGCTGGTACCGCGGATCGATGGACGGAGAGGTGCCGTGAGTCGATGACGCGGCAACGTCTTCCGGACTCTGTCGAGAGGTTCCTCGCCGCGAACCGGGAGGCGCTCGTCTCCTCCGCGGAGACGCTCCTAAGCCACGACACCGCCAATCCGCCGGGCCACACCGCGGCGCCGGTCTCGTGGATCGGGTCGCGGCTGGAGGCGGCCGGCGTCGAGCCAGAGCTGATCGCGGTAGACCCGGAGAAGCCAAACCTCGTCGCGACGCTGCCCGGCACCGCCGAGCGGACGCTGTGTTTCGTCGGCCACCTCGACACGGTCCCGTTCGACGAGACGGAGTGGTCGCGTGACCCGCTCGGCGAGCGCGACGGCGACCGACTCTACGGACGGGGCGCGACGGATATGAAAGGCGCCGTCGCCGCCATGGTTCATGTTGCGCTCGCGTACGCGGAGTCCGACTCGGCGCCGCCGGTCGACCTACGGTTTGCGTTCGTGAGCGACGAGGAGACCGGCGGCGACGCCGGCCTGCCGAGCGTCAGAGAGGCGATCGAGTTCGCACCCGATGCCTGCGTCATTGGGGAGACCACCTCGCGGGACAGCCGCTGCGCGGTGTCGATCGCGGACCGCGGCGCCATCTGGCTGACGTTAGAGGCGACCGGGGAGGCCGCACACGGCTCGCGGCCGATGCTCGGTATCAACGCTATCGACCGACTGACGGCCGCGATCGACCGGCTCAAACGAGAGTTCGGAACCCGAGAGCTGGATGTCGACCCAGAGATGGAGCCCATCGTCGAAGAGTCGGTCGGCTTCCACGAGGAGGAGCTAAACGCCGAGACCGTCCGCGATCTGTTCCGGTATCCGACGGTCAACCTCGGCGTGATCGAGGGCGGGAGCGCGGTTAACGCCGTCCCGGTGTCGGCGCGCGCAGAGATCGACATCCGACTGACCGCGACCGTCGAGACTCGCGACGCGCTCGGATCGATCCGGCGCTGTCTCGGTGGAATCGAGGGGATCTCAATCGCGGACGTCTCGTGGAGTCGCGGGAGCTACGAGCCAGTCGACTCGCCGCTGGTCGAAGCGAGTACGGCTGCGGCGGAGTCGGTCGTCGAGGGGCAGGTCTACCGGCGAAGCGCCACCGGCGGCGGCGACGCGAAGGATCTGCGCCACGACGGGATTCCGACCGTGGAGTTCGGCTTCGGAACGGACACCGCCCACGCGGTCGATGAATACACAACGGTTGACGCGCTTAACCGGAATGCCGAGGCGTACGCGCGGCTCGTCGGTGAGTTCGCGGCTCGGCTCGACGGCGGAGCCGTCGGGTCCGACGACCGCTGAATTCGGTCAGTCCCCGCCGTACGTGTGGAAGTCGACCGCCTGCTCGAGTAGCTCGTCCGGGATGCCGGGGACCTCCTCGTCGCGGACGGGACCCGCCTCCCGCAGCGCCTCGGGCGTTCGCGGGAACTCCCTGAGCGCGAAGTGGATCGAGATGCCAGCCTTCGCGCCGTCGGCAAGCGCGATCGGGAGCTGGTTGTGGCCCGGCGTCACGTCGCCGACAGCGTAGACGCCGTCGACCGATGTCTCGCCGTGATCGCCGACGTCGACGGTCCCGTCGTCGTTGAGATCGCAGCCGAGCTCGCGAGCCAGTCCGTTGTTGTACTCGGAGCCGTACATCGCGAACCCGCCCTTGTACTCCCGGGTCGTCCCGTCCTCGAACTCCAACGCCTTCAGCCAGCCGTCCTCGCCGTTCTGTACGCCGGAGACATCCGAACGGACCACGTCGATCGGGTGGTTCTCCAGCATCTCCGCTGTGTCGTCGCTCCACTCTGGGTCATGGCCCCGCGTGAGGATGTCGACGTCGTCGGTGAAATTGAGCATGATCCCGGCCACGTGAGCGGTGCTCTCGGCGTGCCCCATCACGTACACCGGTTTGTCGACGAACATGTGGGCGTCGCAGTGCAGGCAGTAGTGGAGCCCTCGTCCCGTCCGCGGCAGCGGCGGATCGGGGCGCACGTCGTTGAAGCCCGTCGCGAGGACGACCGCGTCAGTCTCGTACACCGCACTGTTGCCCTCCAGCGCGATGCGGTCGTCGTCGCTCGTGCGATTACACGACGCGATCACGTCGCGGTGGAGGTCGCAGCCGTACTCCTCTAGCTGCTCTTTTCCGACACCGAGTAGCTCGTTCCCGCTCGTTTCCTCTCGCGTGCCGATCAGGTTGTGGACCTCCTGCATCATTGCTGCGCGACCGCCGCCGCGGTCAACTAAAGCGGTCCGGTGACCTAATCGGGTGCTGTACAATGCCGCGGTCTGGCCGGCGGGACCTCCGCCGACGATGACCACGTCGTACGACTCCGTCGGTAGCTCCTCAGACATATGACACCCGTCTCGCGCGAGGAGCAAAAACGTGCGTTGTTGCCGAACCGCACAGACGCCGACTATTTATAATCGGTCCACGCACTCTCCCGTTTGGTCGTCCGCCCCGCTAGTCCCGGTACGCGCAGTGGAAGCCGGCGGCGTGCCGGTAGAACGCCGGTATCACTGTTCCGCGTAGGTCGGCGTCGGGCTCGTCCGCAAACTCCACCTCTGCCCAGACGCGGGCGTCGTCTATCGCGGCCGCGACGTGCGGCGGGAGTTCGTATGCGCCAGTCGCAGTGAGGTATGCCCGCGTGAACGCGTCCGCGAGGCGGTCGAGGAACCGATCCGTCGGCTCGAACGCGTCCCGGTTGTCGGCGACCAGTCGGTAGTAGGTGCGCCGGATCAGTTCTGACCCGTCATCGATTCCGTGGTCGTCGAATGACCCCGTCGTCGTACAGTCGTTTGTCCCGTCGTCTCTGTTCGTGTGGTCTATGCTCTCGTCCATACGAATGAAGACGTGCGGTTACTATAAGTAACCATAACGGGCGTGTGCCTCCGTCGCACACGCGAGCCGATCTCATCCACGAAGCGTGTCACACACCGCTGGAAAGCCGTCGTCCCGGCCGTAATCCCGTGATAGATACGAGAAACTCGCTCGCACCGAGAACAACGTCGGCGAGCCGTCGCAGTTCATTGCCTCCCGGTCGAGAGAACCCCTGTGAGAGCGTGGGACCCTGTCAAGAATTGCTAACTTTTGTGAAGGAACCGTCCCGAGCCTGAACAATGAGGCTTCGTGGCCGTAAGGTCTCGTTCTGGCTCCTGCTCCTGCTGTTCGGTGAGCTGACGGTTCGCGCGCTTGTCGGTGGCACAGCTCTACTGATAGTACCTTCTGGCGAACTTGTGGGGTTGCTGGGCCGCTCGACAACGCGCCGATCGAGAACTTCCTCCTTCCCAGTCTCGCGTTATTTTTGTTGTTCGGTGTAGTGTCGTCGATCGTCTGTTACGGGCTCTACACGCGGCGACGGTGGGCGCGGCCGGGAGCGATAGTCGTCGCGCTGGCGCTTCTCGTTTGGGTGGCCGTCGGGTTCTCCCGGCCGACAGTCTACCTGAACGTCGCGACTGCGGTCGGCGTCCTGGGAGTTGCTCTGTCCTCGGCGGTTCGTGCCGATCTGCGGAACGAGAGCGCGTAGGCCCTCCCGATCACTCTACTGCCGTCCGGCAGGAGCGGTCCGATACTCTCCCGCCCTCACTCCAACGCGGCCCGGATCTTGTCGGCGCCTGTGACGCCGACAAACCGCTCGACCTCCTCGCCGTCGCGGTAGACCGCGACCGTGGGGATCGACCGGACGCCCGCCTCCGCGGCAAGCCCGTTGTGTTCGTCGGTGTCGACGCCGAGAACCGGCGCGTCGATCGTGCCGGACAGCTCCTCGAGGATAGGCGTCTGCTGCTTACAGGGGACACACCAGTCAGCGAAGTAGTCGACGACGACCTGGTCGTTTTCCGCGATCGCCTCGTTGAATGATTCGGTACTTTCCACGTCGATGATTCCGCCGACCGATGCGTCGTCGCCGGAAGCCGCGTCTGATGACATACTCGAACGGAGGGCTCGAAACGGCATATTCCTTCCCAAACCGCGGGGTAAGCGGGTTACCCTCGGCTCACCGCGAGCCGAGCTCGTATTGTATGCCGAATGGTAACGTGGATACATTTTCGCATCGCACTTATTCGCTCATCCGCCGTCTTTCGGCCATGCCAGTCGAGTCAAACGCGCCATCGGTACCGAGCGACAAGGACGCGATCCTCAGCGCGCCGCGCGAGGAGGGTGCGAACGTGCTGCTGACCGCGAACCGATATGACAATCCCGATCGCGGCCGTCACGGGGCGATCATCGAGGAGACCTCGGCGTTCCGGTCGGACATCGAACTGTTCTACGACCTCCACGCGCTCGCGTGGAACGCCGACGAGGGGCACACGCTGGACGCTCGCGACGACGCCATCGAGAGTGACGTCTCGTACGCGTCGAGCAAAGTCCCCGAGATCACTCTCGAGAATCGCTTCGACGAGGAGGGATCGACCGGGACGCTCACGCAGCGGGTGGTCGCGAGCGTCGACACCTGCGGCCTGCTGATCGAGATCGATGCCGAGTTCGAAACGGTCGCGGAGCGGACGTTCTACACCGTCGCCGACCTCGGGATCCACGGCCACGACCACGAGGATCCCAACGCGGTTCAAGAAGCGTTCGTTATGGAGCGCGACGGCGCCGAGCTAGTGGTCGCCACCGATGGAGACCGATGGCTGGCACTCGCACAGGGGCGCGACGGCGACCGCGGGTTCGACGGGCGCCGGATCGGTCACACCGGCGTCACGGAGGGACCCGACCGGAGCGCGTGGGCAGATATTTACAGCGGCAACGACGGCTTCGTCGACGACACCGAGCGCGGCGTGGGGAATCTCGACGTGGGCGTCGGGCAGTACGTCGGCGAGACCGACGCAGCGTCCTGGCTCACGGCAGTCGGGTTCGGCTACGGCGAGGACGCTGCGGTCGAGCATGCCCTCCGGCTCCTCGACCGCGGGTACGAGTCGGAGCGGGAGTCCTTCGCGACGGCATGGGAGGAGTGGCACGAGACGGTGTCGGACGGCCCGACTGACGACCCCGCGGTCAACGAGCTGTACGAGCGATCGCTGACAGCGATGAAATGCGCACAGGACGGCTGCTGCGGCGTCATCGCCGGCGCGTTCAAACCGAGCGACATGACGTACAAATTCATTTGGCCGCGCGATCAGGTTATCATCACGCAGGCGCTGATCGCGGCCGGGGCCGAGCACGAGGCGCGGCTCGCGCTCCGGTGGTTCGACGAGAACCAGATCACCGGTGACGTCGTCGACGACCGAGGGATCGACCGACACGGGACGTGGTGGCAGAACTACTACGTCACCGGCGAGGCTCACTGGCGGGCACTTCAACTCGACCAAATCGGCGGTCCAATATACGCCCACTGGCTCGTCTGGCAGGAGACGGGCGACGACGATCTGCTTGACGCACACTACGAGATGTCTCGCCGCGCAGCCGAGTTCCTCCTCTCGTACGACAACGGGTATGGCTTCCCAAAGAAGCACCAGGACCCGTGGGAGGAGATCTGGGGCCACAGCACGGAGGGCACCGCGGCGGCGATCGCTGGACTCCGTTCGATGGGTGAACTCGCTGACGCACACGGTGACGAGGGGTTCGCCGAGGAGTGTCGCGAGCGGGCGGCGGTGTGGGCCAATAATTTCGAAAAATACTGTTTCAAATCCACGCCGTACGGCGACGCTTTCGTCACGGCCGACAGCCCTGAAACGCCGTCTGACCCGTCGGCTGACGCTCGGCCTGACGCGGCGGCGTTCATGACCGTCTGGCCGTGGAACGTCGTCGATTCAGACAGCGATTCCGTCGCCGCGACACTCGCCGCCGCTGACGACGAGGCGTGGGTCGCGGGCGATTCCCCCTGCCTCGGGCGGTATCCCGGCGACCGCTACACGCCGACTGGCACCGTCGAAGACGGTGGCTGGCCGCTTTGTGAAGCATACGCCGACGCCGCTCGCTGGCTCGGCGGGAGGGATCCGGACGCAGTCGCCGACCACGTGTTTGAGGACGCCCACGAGTGGACGACTACCGCCGGGCTCCTGCCCGAGCGCGTGGACGGGACCGGGCAAGTGAGGTGGAACTCGAACCTCCAGTGGAGTCAGGCGACGTACCTGCTCCTTGTTGAGAACCACGTCCGCAACAAGGCTTTTGGACTGGCACCTGATGGTGGAACTGATTAAGTGATAGAAGGCTTCGGAGTGCTCCGGGGAAACGGAGCGCTATTCCGGTCCGACAGCGTCTAGCGCAGCAGACTTCCATTTATTAACCGCGTGGGTGACAGGATCCTCTGACATTTCGTCATCGACGTAGTACTGGTAGACGTGGCCGCCCTCATCGAGCAGGCGCCGGCCCCGGGTCACGAGACCAGTCTCGCGGAGCCGTTTCAGCGACCGGTTCACATTGCTGCGGTCGCGGTCGAGGTGATCGCTAAGCTCACTGGCTGTTGCTCCAGTAATCTCCACGACGGCGTCATACGTGCGAACGTCCTGTACTCCGAGGCCGAACACCGTTTGGAGCACCTCTTCGCGTGTGGGTTTTTTTACTGAAATTTCGGTCTCGTCGGCTTCTGCTGCCCGGCGCGCAATTCCGCGCTCAGCTTGGTTGTCGGGTGAAATATCTGATGACAAGTCAGTTCGACTACTCATCATTTGCCACCTCCTCGCCTGAGCGATCCGGAAGACGCGGGCCGGTCGGCTTCCGCATTTCATCGACCTCACCATTAAATAAATATTCTCGGCCCCACCTGAGCATTGGATCGAGAACCGATTCTAATTCTTTACCTCG
Organism: Halorubrum salinarum; assembly: GCF_013267195.1. Taxonomy (NCBI): domain Archaea; kingdom Methanobacteriati; phylum Methanobacteriota; class Halobacteria; order Halobacteriales; family Haloferacaceae; genus Halorubrum; species Halorubrum salinarum. The sequence continues at coordinate 62,262 of NZ_CP053942.1, forward strand.
AGGAGTTAATGTGTACTTGACTCGGACTGGCTTTTCGCTCACCACCTTCCGATCGACAAGTCCCTCGGCCTCGAGCGTCGAGAGACTATCCGAGAGCATCTTGTTCGACACGTCGTCGATGGCCGCGCTGAGTTCACTGAACGTGTGCTCCCCATTCAGCAACTGCGTGAGAATAACTGGATGCCATTTGTGACCCAGGACATCTGCGACCTCAATGAGGACGCGCTGCGTGCGTTCGTGTGAGCTGTCGAGTCGGGACAGCGGGATCTGCTCAGTGCTCATATAGGGAGAGTCACGCGCCACCAATATGATCACCCACGCTACGTGTCTCGGGGGAGGCATACCGAGACACATAGGTGGTCGGTCAACATTATATAAAACTCATTCATCGTCGACGTACGATGAGACCAGCACGTGCTCCGCCGCACGGAGGTGCTGATGGAGCGTCGATGAGGCGATATCGAGGCTCTCGGCGATTTCCTCAGCAGTGTGGTCGCGGGGCCAATCGTAGTATCCTTTCTCGTAGGCGGTCTCCAGCACCGACCGCTGCCTGTCGGTGAGGCCCGCCGCACTGTCGGGCGGGATCGGGAGGTCCGCCCCGCGGGTCGGAGTTTGGCGCTTGGCGACCAGTTCGACATTGTCCCAGTACTCTGAGAGCGCGTCAACCACGCGTGTGACATCCTCGTCGCTTGGGACTTCGGCAATCAGCCTCGTCTCGCCGTTGCTTGCGTGGAGTGACACCAGGCCGAATCCGGCCTCGGCGAGAAGCCCCGGCGGTGCGCCCGCTACCGTGACTTCGACGAGACACGTCTCGCCGCGACACTCAACGAGTCGGCACTCGCGAATTTCAGGATATTTATTGAGGAAGGCCTGAATCTCGTCGAAGTCTCCGTGCGTAATTCGTGTCTCGTACGCGTGCGTATCGTCGCCATCGACGACGCTTCCTAAATGGTCACAGCGGCAGCCGAACGCGGCGGACAGGTCGGCCAGCGGGCTCGCAAACGAGAATTCTAATTCAACAGCGTCGCTCTCGATCAATGTATTTCGGCGCCGGTCGGCGATGATGGCGAATCCGAGTGTCTCCCCGAGCAATTCGAGCCCGCTTTGTGCCGTCTCGGAGAATCCGCTCTCTTCGGTCCCAGCCACGGCGAGCACGCCAAACCGCTGTCGGCCACAGGCCACAGGGACTGCTGCGGCGATGGACTCCATGTCGTCGTTTGGCGCAGTCTCGTTTGCGGACTCAAATCGTCGCCGCTGGACGACTGCGGCGTCCTTTTCGCTGGCTTGTCGGACTAGTTGGCGCGCGAACGGTGACGTGAGCAATGACTCCGCGTTGGTTTCGCTGAACGAATCCGTCGCGACTGAGCTGGAGTCGATCGTTACGGCATCGGCGTCGTCTCCCGTCTCGACGGTCGCGATCCACGCTGCTTCGTACAGCGACGATTTGGCGAGATCCTCACAAATAGACTGTTTGACCGCTGCTCCGCTGGTCACCCGTAATACTGAACGAATCACTTCAGTGACGAGAGAATTGAACCGGTCCGCAGCGGTTAGCTCCTCGCGACGTCGCTCCAATTGATTCTGGCGAGACCGGAGCCGCTCATCGCGCTCGGCGCGGGTCAATGCCGAGCGGACGACGCCGGCAAACAGTTCGATCAGCTGGACATCTCCATCCGTCAACGGCTCCTCGCGGTCAAAGACACTCAAAACCCCGAACTCGCCAAGCGGTACATGGGCCTCGGCCCGACACGGGTCGTCGGTGTACGCGTCGTCCGCCCTCGACTCGTTTCGGACCGTCTCCTTGCTTCTGTACGCCGCACCGGCGTTCGACGATTTGAGGTCGTAGGCCACCGCCTGTTTAACGAGCGCCGCGGCTGCGTCCGATGTTGCGGTCCGCACCAGCTCGTTGGTGTCGGGGTCGTACAGCCGCACGCACGCGACCTCGTGCCCTAGCGCGTCAACGACAGTCCGGATTGCGGTTCGGCTCACGTCGTCGCGATCGGCAGCGGCGAGGAGTTCGCCGCTTGCCTCAGTCACCCCAGTAAGTCGCCGCTCTCGACGGCGCTCTGTGCTCACGTCGCGGGCGACACAGACGAACTCGCCGTCTTCAAGACTCGTCACCGACGCGCGGACTGGCAGATCGTCGCCGTTCGTTCGGGAGGCCGTCAGTTCGCCGCGCCACTCCCCTGAATCGACGACGGTCGGTCGACAATCGAGTTCGAACCGATCCGGGGCCGCGTACAACTCATCCCAGCACCTACCGACGATAGCGTCCGGATTATTGTACCCGAACAGCGAGGCATAGGCAGCATTCGCGTGGACGACAACGCCGTCCGCATCGAGTACGGCGATCCCATCATCCGCCGCGGCCATCGCTGCCGATCGGCGGCGTAGTTCTCGTTCCTGTTCCGTCCGTGTAGATGCGTCCCGCACGATCGCGAGTATCCGGTCAGCCCCACCGAACTGGACGGCCGTCGCAGTGACGTCGACGGGAACAATATCGCCGTCTCGGGTATGGCACGACAGTTCTGCGGTGAACCCGCTTCCCCTATCGTTGACGCGCTTGACGAACGATTCAAAAACATCGTAATCATGCGGGTGGATATCCGGTGGGCCGAGCGAGAGGAGGTGGTCTCGGTCGTACCCGAGCAACTCGCATGCCTGGTCGTTACACCGTAGGATACGATTCGCCTCTGTATCGATGACGAGTACCGCGTCAGGGGTGTGCTCGAACAGCTGTTCAAAAACTGCTGACTCCGGGTCATCACCCGTTACGGAACCGGATTCGGGCGCGTCGCTCATGCCGACTGGTCAAGCGGAGAATATTTATTGATCATTCGGCGTGCCACTCAGTTGCTCCGTTCGGCGCGCATACTTAAGAAACCAACCGCGAAATAATAAATTGGACCGTCGGGGTCAAGCCCCGAAGCACTCGGTCTGCTCCGTTTGTAGACCGATTCGCCCCCGACCGCGCGGCAGTCAAGACATTGTGAGCAGCTCGTAGCCGTCGGCGACGAGGGCCGCGATGTCCGGACCGTGCTCTTCGCCGGCCGTGCCGAGAAGCGGGATTTCGTTCGTTTGACAGCCCGTCGTCGCGTCGAAGGCGGCCGCACAGTACGCACAGGCGGCGATCTCAACGTCTCCAGCCACCACCCTGTCGAGCCCGTCGCGGAGCGGATGATCGGTCCGGGTCGCAAGCTCTTCCGGCCATCTAGTCGCCGCCCCGTCAAGAAACACCCGCACGTCGTGGCCACCGTCGGCGAGCCGAAGGGCGTACTCCACCCCGTTGAGCGCGCTCCCGGTCCGGTCCGGGCCCGCGCTGAGCAACACCGCGTACTTTCCCATACAGATTAGCTGAGAGTATTTATATAAACGCTATCGGGGAGCTGGGTTATGTTGTTACGTTGCGGTTACGGTGTGGGGAATCAACCGGACCTGTGAATTCGAGAGCGACGCCGCATCAGTCGTCGGCAACTGACGCCGAGCTGTCGGATTCTCCTCCGACCTCTGCCGGCTCCGTGCGGTCACGGGTCCGGAATGTCGCAAGCGACTCGCGAAGGCGTGTCGTGCGCTCGGCGAGTCCCTCGACTTTTTCGGAGACACGGTCCGAGGAAACAGCTTGTTCCTCAGCGGCAGCTGCGACCGACGAAGCGTTTGTCGAGGTCTGCTGACTGATTTCGGCGACATCGTCGACTGAGGTCGTTACGTCATTGACCGCGCGGGCCTGCTCATCCATCGCGTCAGAAATCTCCTTGACACCGTCATCTGCCTCTGTGATGCGAGCGTCGATATCGGCGAGTGCGGCCTCCGCAGCTTCCACCGTGTCTACACCCGCATCGATCCGCTCGCGGATCGCCGCCATCTCCGTCACGCTCTCGTCGGTTCGCTCTTCGAGTTCCGCGATGAGCGACTCGACCTCTGCGGCGGCCTCGCTCGTCTCTTCGGCCAGGCTCTTGACTTCATCCGCAACAACGCCGAATCCGGAGCCTGCCTCGCCGGCCCGTGCTGCCTCGATCGAGGCGTTCAGCGCCAATAGATTCGTTTGATCAGCAATCTCGGTGATCGTGTCGACAATGATGCCGATCCGCTCCATGCCGTCTTCGAGTTGGCTGACGGCCTCCGTCGCAGACCGGGACCGCTCTTCGACGGCATGGAGTTCCTCGACAGCACGTCGCGTCGCCGACCGACCCTCGTCGCTGAGTTCGGTCGCTCGTTCAGACGTCGCCGCGACTTGTTCGGCCGAAACGGCAACCTCCTCCGTCGTCGAGGACATCGTCTCCATTTCGCCGGCGATTTCGACGAGCCGGTCGTTCTGTTTCTCCGCGCCGGCTGAAATCTCGTCTATCGACCCGCTCGTTTCCTGGGCGGCCGCGGCGACCTCTTCTGCGCTCGTCGTCATCGCGTCACTTGCGTCGGCCACCTGGTCGGCGAAGCGACGCACGTCGGAGACCGTGGTCTCCAGTTCCGACAGCGCCTCGTTGAACGCGTCTGCGATCTCGTGGAGCGCTTCCGGATCGTCGCCCTCGACCGAGAGCCGAACGGTAAGGTCGCCATCTGCGGCCTCTCCCATCGTTCCCGCAAAAGCCTCAGCGCGCGTCTCGAGCGTGTCGGCAAATCTTTCTGTCTCACGTTTGGCTTCACGGGCGCGCTTCCGCTCTGCCTCCACGTCCTCGATGCGACCCTTGAGCGCGGTCCGCATCGCGTCGAACGACTCGTATAGCCGGCCGATCTCGTCGTCTGTCTTCGGTTCCAGATCGACATCGAGATCGCCGTTTTCTAGTGCTTCAGCCCGTCGGCCGAGTTCGTCGAGTTCGCGGATCGTCGGCCGTGCGAGGCCCATTCCGACGGCCCCGAGGCCGACGATGGCGACGCCGATAATCAAGAGGATATTTCGCGTCACGGCGGCGTGTGCGGCCGGGTCGACTACCCCGGCCGTCTGTCGGATAGTAAAGAGGCCTGTTACCGCAATCACAGCGATGACAAAGGCAATTGAGAGGCCGAACTTGACGAGTCGGTTCTGTTCCACCACGGCGGGGACAAGTCGACTTCGAACCATTTCGCGGCGGTTTTGATCGGACGTCACGCTCTCCACCTCCAGCGGCGGTCAAGCGAGACGCAGACAGTGATCTGTCGCGAGTCCATGTGGATGGCTGTGACAGTCTCCGATTTAATTCGTCGGTGCCGATTATCACGCACGGGTCTCATGGGTAACGGCGACGTAACGGCGTTTCTCACGGCTCACGTCGGGGGTCGCCTCGGGATCGGTTGATACCCTCCGTCTGCCCGAGTCGAATGCCCTCGCGGCGAGAGTTTATGCGTCGCAACCGACGAAAGAGAATCGCATGATTGTGTTACACGCAGTCTTTCCGCTCGATCCCGAGAAGCGCGACGAGGCGCTCGAACTGATCGCCGACCTCGCGGAGAAATCCCGCGCCGAGCCGGGGATGATCGATTACCGGCCGGCGACGGACGTGGACGACCCGAATGTAGTCCGGTTCTTCGAGCAGTACGAGGACGAGGCCGCCTTCGAGGCGCACTCACAGACCGACCACTTTCAGGAGTTCGAGGCGGCGCTGCCCGACCTGCTCGCGGGCGAGCCGGAGGTCACCCGGTTCGAAGTCGATTCGGCGGCAGAGATGGACCTCTAAACGAAGGCTCCCAGTCAGCCGCCATCAAACCGAATTACTGCTCCGCCGAAGGGTTCGTCCGCTCGTCAATCTCGTTCGCCTGACTGATCGCGTCGATTACATCCCTCGCGATGTGGTCAAGATCGTCCGCGTACGCTTGTGTCGTCTCGCTCACCTCGTCGACGTTTTCCGAGGTTCGAACTGCGCTGTCAGCGATTCCGTCGAGATCGTCGACCGCGTCTGTGATCGATTCTGCCGCAGTGTCCGTACGCGTGTCGACAGTTTCGATCTGGTCTATCGTCTCGTCCGCGGTTGAGCGCACCTCCTCGACGGTCGCTTCTATTTCAGTCGCACGCTCTTGTGCCTGTTCGGCGAGGTCTTTGACTTCGTCTGCGACGACGGCAAAGCCCGAGCCTGCCTCGCCCACACGCGCGGCCTCGATCGAGGCATTCAACGCGAGCATGTTCGTCTGGTCGGCGATCTCGTTCAGCATCGCGACGATGTCGTCGATCTCGGTGACTGTCTCGCGGAGCAACTCCAGTTTCTCCTCGGCCGCGGCGGCTGCGGCCTTGGCTTCGTCGACATCAGCGTTTGCCTCACGGGCCGACCCTCGGGCCGTCTCCGCGAGCGAGGCCGTATCGGAACTTGACTCGTTCGCCTCCGCGGCACCCCGAGACAGCGACTCGATCGCGTCGCTCGACTCGCTCAGTTCCGTCCCGATCTCCGAGAGGAGCTTCGCGTGCTCGGCTGTGAGCGTCGAGAGCGGCGTCTTTCCCTCCGGATCGGCCGCTCCGTCCGATCCGTCACGCCCGTTTCGATTGTGTGATTGTCGACTCATGAGTGTGCTCCCGCTGAGGCGGTTGCCATACACTCCCGCGGGGGCTATTTAATCGTGGTCCACATATTATCAAATGCGATGTCTGACCACGAGCATGACCACGACGACGGCGATATCCACGCGTGTGACTGCGGCGCGACGTTCGACACGCTCGACGAACTGAAAGACCACGCGAAAAAGAATCACCCTGACGCCTACGAGGAGAACTTCGGGGACGAAGCGTAGACTCAGAGGTCAGATCGAATCATGAGCGGAGACGCCACCTGTCCGACCTGCGGGGACGAGACGGAAAGCAGGCTCGCCATCATCGAGCCCTCGGAATTAAAAAAAGAGCGCGAGTACTGCCTCACCTGTGAAACGTTTGTCGACGATGACGCTCGGAAGCCGGAATAAATCGCGGTTCAGGCGGTGTCGCGGTGTAATGTGAAATTGTAGGCCAGAGACGAGAGCAGGTATCGTTTCATATCTGTAACCATCGAATAACTGTCGCGAGTGATTCGTATCTCTTGAGATTGTGAAATATTATATTATTCGGGGACAAACACGTCTCAGAGAGACGTGATAGGGTTTAGTTCGCAGCGAAGGGTGCGGTGGATCCCGGCCGTCCGCAACAGACACCAAACTCTCAGGCAGGGGTGGCTGATACATGAGTAACGAATCGACGGACGAGGGTGACATCGAGACGGGGGAAACCCACGAAATCCGGTCGTCGGTCGAGGAGCGGTACCGAAAGGTCTTCGAACACAACAACGACGCCATCATGATCGTCAACTTTGAGACCGAGTCGTTTGTCGACGTCAACCCGCGGGCGTGCGAGTTGCTGGGATACTCCCGCGAAGAGCTCCTGTCAATGGAGCCCGAAGACATCCATCCTGACGACATCGCCCGGGTTCGCGAGGAGTTTATTTCGCAGGTCAAAACGGAAGGAACCGGCTTCACCGACGACCTGACTTGCCTGACGAAGGACGGAGACGAGGTCCAGACGGAAATATCCGGAGCGGCGCTGGAGCCGGCAGACGGAGCCGATGCCGCGGCGGATGCCGAACCGAAGCAGATGGTCGCGATGCTCCGGGACGTGTCCGATCGCGTCCGGAACCGCCGGCAATTAGAAGAGAAGGTCGAACGGCTCGACCGGTTCGCCGGTATCGTCTCACACGATCTCCAGAACCCCCTTTCAATCATTCAAGGGCACGCGGAACTCGCCCGACAAACCGGCGATGTCAAGCATTTCGACGCGATCGAGGACGCCGCCGATCGCATGGAAGAGATGCTGTCGGAACTCCTCCAGCTCACCCGGGAGGGAGACTTGGTTCACGAGCGGACCGAGGTCGATCTGGCGGCGATCGCGGAGACCGTCTGGACTGACTGCGATATGGCGCCGGCGACACTCGAGATTGAGTCCTCGACGACGTTCCAAGCGGACCGAGACCGGCTTTACGAGCTTTTTGTGAACTTCTTTGAGAACGCCCGCGATCACGGAGGATCGTCGGTGACGGTCCGAGTCGGGGTGCTGGAAGGACCGGAACAGAACGGTTTCTACGTCGAAGACGACGGGGCGGGCATTCCGGCGGAAGACAGGGACGACATCTTTGAGTGGGGTCATACGACTACGGGAGACGGGACCGGATTCGGGCTCGCGATCGTCGCCGAAATCGCTGAGGCCCACGGCTGGGAAATCGGAGTCGGAGAGTCCGCGAACGGTGGAACCCGGTTCGAGGTCACCGGAATCGACTCTTGACCGCGTGAACCCACATATATTTGCCGCGAGCGGATGATGCGGTCGAACACCCGCCGCGGTTTTAATCTCTCTCGGAGCGGCTGACGAACTCATGGCCGAACGCTCGTCTCCAGACGGTTCGAGAGGCAACGTGACGTGGCACAGGGCGCTCGGTCCGGACGAACTCCCCGAGGGGCGGGTGAAGCCGGTAACCTGCGGCGACACGACAGTCGCGATGACTCACCAAGACGGCGAGTATGGGGCGCTCGACAATCGCTGTCCCCACCAAGGCGGACCGCTCGGCGAGGGATCTATCGAAACCGGGCTGCTCCGCTGTCCGTGGCACGGCTGGGACTTCGACCCGCTGACGGGGGAAACACCCGGATCCCACGACGACTGCGTCGAGACGTTCCCGGTCGAAGTGCGCGAGGACGGGATCTACGTTGGATTCCCCGACGAGGAGCCGCACGAGCGGACGGTGTCGGATGTGATCGCCGAGACGCTGGTCAACTGGGGGGTCCGGCAGGTGTGGGGGATCGTCGGGCACTCGAATCTCGGGCTCGCCGACGCGCTCCGCCGCGAAGCGGCCGGGGGAAACCTCGCTTATTACGGCGTCCGCCACGAGGGGGCCGCCGCGTTCGCCGCCTCTGCGTACGGGAAGCTCACCGGCCGTCCGGCGGCGTGCTTCTCCATCGCCGGCCCCGGTGCGACGAACATGCTCACCGGACTGTGGGACGCGAACGTCGACCGTTCGCCGACGATCGCGCTCACCGGACAGGTCGAGTCGCAGGTGCTCGGCACAGGGAACTTCCAGGAAGTCGATCTGGAGGCGGCCTACGGCGACGTTGCTGAGTTCGAGGCGACCGTCCTCCCCGACAGCGACCACGCCGAACTCGCGACTCGGGCGGCCAAGACTGCGATCCTCGAACGCGGTGTCTCACACCTCGTCTTTCCCGACGAAATCCAGACCCAGTCGGCCGAGGGCGTCGATCCCGGGGACCCGGAGGGACGTATTACAGACCGCGAGATCACACCCCCGGAGAGCGCCCTCAAGGATGCGGTAGAACTACTGGAAACTGCCGAGCGGCCGGTGATCGTCGTCGGGCACGGTGCCCGCTTCGAGATGGACGGAATTGTGGACCTCGCCGAGCGGTTCGACTGCCCGGTGCTGACGACGTTCAAGGCGAAAGGGCAGATTCCCGACTCGCACCCGCTCGCGGGGGGCGTACTCGGCCGGAGCGGGACCCCGATTGCGAGCCACTTCATGAACGAGGCGGACCTGCTGGCCGTCTTCGGCGCGAGCTTCTCGAATCACACCGGGATTGCCGAGTACAAGCCGACGATCCACGTCGATTACGACGCGATGACGCTCGGGAAATTCCACGGCATCGACGTGCCGGTGTGGGGCGAGATCGGCGTCACCGTTGACGAGCTCGAGGAACGGCTTGGGGACGACCTCGCGGCGGAAAACCAGCGCGAGGAGCTCGCCGACCGCTGGGAAATTTGGCGCGAAGAGAAGGCGACACGGCGGGAGCAGACGCCCGAGCGCGGCGTCAATTACGCCACTGCCTTCGAGGCGATGACCCGACTCGTTCCCGACGACGCGATCATCCCCGTCGACGTGGGGAACAACACCTACGCGTTCGGCCGGTACTTCGAGCCGGAACACCAGTCTGTACTCATGTCGGGGTACCTCGGTTCCATCGGATTCGCGTTCCCGGCGGCGCTGGGCGCGTGGGCAGCCACCCAAGAGCCGGAGTCGGAGTTCGCCGGTCGCAAGGTGGTCTCGGTATCCAGCGACGGTGGCTTCGGCCAGTACATGAGTGAGTTCACGACCGCGGTGAAGTACGACATGGACGTTACCCACGTCCTGTTGAACGACGACGAACTCGGGAAGATCAGCAAAGAGCAGCGGACCGGGGGCTGGGACGTCTGGCAGACCGACCTCGTCAACCCTGAGTTCGCTGCGTTCGCAGAAAATTGTGGGGGCCTCGGTCTCTTCGTCGACGACCCCGCCGACCTCAACGACGCACTCGAAAAGGCGATCGCCCATGACGGTCCCGCGCTCGTCGAAATCCTCACCGATGCCGATCCGGTGTGAACGCCAGTCTCGATGCGTAGCTGCGGTCTCCGAGACGCCTATATTCAATAAATCCACCGCTCGCGTGTCCAGCCGGTGACCGGACGCGATACGTATTAATTTTTATTGAGAGACTATCGGACATGGGAACTGACACTGCTCGGGAGAGACCCACCCCGAACCGCGACACCGCTGTCCCCGATTCTTACGCGATCTACGTCGACGATCGAGGCGTCGATGTCTGGCAGTATCGCGTCGACCTCGAGGAACCGGGCGGCGCTTGGCGGTTCGTCGAAACGCACGACGCCGAGAGCGACCTCCGAGTGTCGCTCGACCTCGCCACGCTGACGCCCCCGTCCGAGAGCGGGTACTGGGTGTACAGCAGGACCTACGACTGCGAAACCGATTGTAAATAGCGCGCGGCCGGGTCGCTCACGCCTCTATTTCGAGCGAGTAAATCCGCTTTCGGGCGTCGGCGAACGAGATTCGCGACGAAACGACCTCGGCCTCTTCGAGCTGATCGAGCGCGTACCGAACGGTCCGCGGGGGGAGAAGCGTCGACTCGGCGAGCGCCGACTGCGTGCTCTCGCCCTCGTAGTCGAGGGTCTTCGCCACCAGCTTCGCGCTGGGCGAGAGGTCGGCAAGGGCGTCCGGCGCCGACTGCGCCGAGAGCGTGAATTCGTCCGGCATTCCGTGCGGAGGTAGCGCACGAGCCGTCTTAACCACCGAGCGATCGTGTGGTCCGTCCGCACGATCGGTCGCCGCCGGGAGTCACTCGGTCGCGGCGGCCCACTCCAAGAGCGGTTCGAGCCGCGTCCGGAGTTCGTCGCCCTCCTCGGTGAGCGCGTACTCGACGCGGGGCGGGATCTCGTCGTACTGCGTTCGGGTGATCAGATCCGCCTCCTCGAACTCGTCGAGCCGCTTCGAGATGGTCGAAGTGCTGGCGCCGGGGAGGTGATCCTCGATCTCGGCGAACCGGAGCGACTCGTGCGCTCCGACGATGCTTATCAGTTGTATCGCGTACTTCCGACTCAACACGGTAATGACGCCGGTCAGCGGACAGTAGCACGTTCCGTCGACGTCGCACGCGGGCGGTGATGGTGTCGTATCTGCCATAGCTTTGGAGCCTCGGAGTTACTCTATAGCTTCGGACTTCACAGTTTAAACACTTCGTATTCTAAACCAAGATCAAATGGACGACGCAAACTCCTATGATCTGGTCATCCTCGGCGGCGGGGCGGCCGCGTTCGCCGCCGTCACCGAGGCGGACCGCCGCGGGCTGTCGACGGCGATGGTGAACGCGGGCCTCCCGATCGGCGGGACCTGCGTGAACGTCGGTTGCGTCCCCAGCAAACGGCTGCTGGCGGTCGCGGAGAGCGCCTTCGCGCCCCGCGACAATCCTTTCGACGCGGTCCGGTACGGCGACGGCGAGCCGAACGTCGACTGGGCGGCCGCGCTGGACGGCACCGACGAACTCGTCGACCGGTTCCGCCGGGAGAACTACGTCGACGTCGCCGAGCAGTTCGAGACCGACGTCTACGAGGGTTACGGCCAGCTGACCGACGACACGACTATCGAGGTCGTCGACGGTCCCGACGAAGGGGCCCGAATCACCGGAGAGAAGGCGCTCGTCGCGACCGGAAGCTCACCTCGGGCGCCGCCTATCGACGGCCTCGGCGCGGTCGACTACTGTACGAGCGAGACCATCTTGGAGGAGCACGACCTCCCGGAGCGGCTCGTGATGATCGGGGGCGGTTACATCGCGCTCGAATGGGGGCAGATCCTCCACCGCGTCGGCGTCGACGTGACGGTTCTCCAGCGCTCCGACCGCGTCCTCTCCGGAATGGAAGGCCAGCTCGGGCGAGAAGTGAAACGTGCCTTCGAGGAGGAGGGAGTCGAGGTCGTCACCGGCACCGACTTCGAGCGCGTCCGCGGCCCGGCGACCGACGGCGGGACCGACGCCGGCCCCGAGGCGACGGGGTCGGGCGTCGCCGTCGAGGTGACCGTCGACGGCGCCGAGCGCACCGTCACCGGCGACGCGCTGTTCGTAGCGACCGGCGTTCGGCCGAACAGCGAGGGGATCGGCCTCGGAACCGTGGGAATCGAAACGAACGACGACGGGACGATCCACGTCGACACCCATTTCCGGACGACGAACCCCGATATCTACGCCGCCGGCGACGTGATCGGCGAGCCCGAACTGGAGACGGCCGCCGCCAAGGAGGGCAATCACGCCGTAAAGAACGCCTTCGGCAACGAGGGCGTCAGTATCGACTACGACGCGGTCCCGTCGGTCGTGTTCACCAGCCCCGAGGTCGCCTCGGTGGGGACGACTGAACTGGAGTACACTGAGGAACACGGGACCTGTTCGTGCCGGACGGTTCAGATGGGGGATGTACCACGGGCAAAAGCCGTCAAGGACACGGATGGTCTCGTTCAAGTCGTCAAGCACCACGAGACCGACGAGATCGTCGGCGTCCACATGGTCGGCCCCCGTGCCGCCGACATGATCATGGAAGCGACGCTGGCGGTGAAGTTCGGCCTCACCGTCGACGACATCATCGATACTGTTCACCCCTTCCCGACGTTCAGCGAAGCGTTCAAGCAAGCGTGTCAGGCGTTCCGCAGGGATACGTCGACGATGAGCTGCTGTATCGAGTGAGTCGTCTCCGAAGGAATCACGAGAGATTCCGGCGGTGTTTGTCCGTTCGTCCCGCCAGCCACACGCTCGTGTGAATTCAGTTCACAGCCGCGAAGAGTGTTTAATGCGGCTGCGCTCACTATCTACCCAGTTCTAATGCTTGAACTCTACCGGCTCCCCGGTTGCCCGTACTGCGCGAAGGTCGAAACCAAACTGGACGAACTGGGCCTGGAATACGAGACGCACAACGTACTCCCATTCCGATTTCTCCGGTTCGAAGTAAAATCCGTGAGTGGACAGTCTGGGGTCCCGGTGCTCGTCGATCCGGAACACGGGATCGAGGGGCTGGCAGAGAGCGACGACATCGTCTCCTACCTCGAGGAGACGTACACCTGACGTGGTCCCAGACGACGGCCGGGAGCGGCGGTCCCCCACGTACGGTTGTCCAAACCCGTCAAAATGATCGACTCCGGCGTCGCGTTCGTCCTCGCTAGTATTTCAATTGTCTCGATAGCGTGGGCCCTTCCCCGTCGCCACGTCGCCGTGACCGGGGCCGATATCGCGGCGACGCTTCCGTGGTTCGCCGTCATCGGTGTCGCGGTTGCCGTCGGCCGTTCGGTACCCTTGTCTGGACTGACCGCTGGATTCGTTCAGAGCCCAACGGTGTACCTCGCGGTTACGGGGCTAGTTGCAGGGCTGTGGCTGATACTCGACGTCGTCGGGGTGAACGACGTCTCTCGATGGACGGCCGTGAGCGGCGTCCTCACAGCTATCGCCGTCGGCGGAGCGAGTCTCCTCGCAACTGGGGCACTCCACTGGCGGGTTCTCGTCTGGAACGCCGTTGCAATCGTGCTGGCGTTCGGTATCACCGGACCCGTCCTGCGAGGGGTTCGAGATTTACGTCTGTCCACCCACGGGTGGCTCGGTGGCGGAGTCCTCTTCGCGCACGTCCTCGACGGGACGACCACTGGGATCGGACTCCGGCACCTCGGGACGATTGAACGGAATCCGATCTCCGCGACGATCATTCAGGCAGGAGACGGCATCGGCCCATCCGGCGTCGTGCTCTTTCTGCTCGTGAAAATCGCGGCCGCCCTGCTCGTCTTGGCTGTCCTCGACAGAGACAGCGATTATGTCGGCCGAGAGACCGCCGGTCTGCTCGTCATCGCCGGTGGTGCCGGTCTCCTCCCTGCGGTTCACAATCTCACCCTGTTCGCGCTCACGATTCCCTAACCGCAAATTCGTATTCCGCTGGCCCGGGGAATCGCTCAGACGCGACGTGCCGTCGTTCCGGGTGCTCGAACTCGAACTCCTTCGACCGGATCATTTCGAGAGTCTCCTCGATGGACGGCCGATCGCCCCAGAACGTTCCGTAATACGCGAAGCGAACGGTGCCGTTCGGGTCGAGAATGATCGTCGCGGGGCGGTTGATATACTCGGCGTGGACGGCGTAGGACATCGGATCGACGCCGTATTTCGCGCCGACCGCTCCCGCGCGGTCGAGGAGGTGCGGCCACCAGATCCGCTCCGCGTACGATTCGATGAACGACTCCTCGGCGAACCAGTACTCCGGTTCGAGCTCCCGTCTGACCATCACTCGGCCGCGGTAGCCGCCGTGACACTCGATCGTCGCCACGTTGACGTCCGCCTCGTGTAGTTCGTCGCGAAGCTCGATCAGCTCGTCGAACCCGCGGTGACAGACTGGACACCAGTCGGCGAACACCCAGATCAGGACCGTCCACTCGCCGTCCCCGATCGCATCCGCGGGGTCCCATCTCCCTCCGTCGATGTCCGGCAACGCGAACAACGGCGCGGCCGCACCGACCGCCAGCTGCTCGAACGTATCCTCATCGAGGTTTCGATACGCGGCCTCCAGTTCAGGTTCGGCGAATTCCTCGAGTACCTCGTCACGGTTGGCTTCGCGGACGAACGCCACGAGCTCCGCTGACCGAAGCCTACGGTTTCGTTTGTAGGATCGAAGGTGGCTCAGTCACCTTGTCCAACATCAAGATCAAGGAGTTGGTTGGGAGCTTCTGGCACTAACCACGCCGGGACGACTCGGGTGAGGACGACCATCCCCGTCAGTTCGACGAGGGTCTGGGTGACGACGACCGCCGGTGCGAGCGCATAGCTCGACGGCAACGCGAGTGCCAGCGGAAGAATGACCAGCGAGTTCCGGGTGACGGAGGTGAACACGAGCGCCCGGCTCTCGCCAGCCCCCATCCCAAGCACTCCCGCCACGAATCGACCGAGGAGCGGCATAATGATCAAGAACGCGACGTAGATGGGGACGACTGCCGCGATCTGTTTGATCGAGTCCTGTACGCGAGGCAGCTGAGAGGCGATGACGACGAACAGCGTCGCCCCCATCATCGGGACCGGCAACCATCCCATCGTGTCCTGCCACTGGGCGCCGCGGCTGGAGCGCTCCGCCCAGTATTCGGTCGCCCATGCGAGCGTCAGTGGCAGCGCGATGATGACGACGAACGCCTCGATGAACGGCCCAGCCTCGATGAACTCGGCTACCTGCTGACCCATGAACAGCCAGAGATACAGCGGGAGCAACAACAGCTGGATGAGCATCAGCGCCGGCGTCGCGGCCGTGATCTGCTCGGCGTCACCGTCTGCGAGTTCGGTGAACGTGATGACGTAGTCGATACACGGCGTCAACAACACCATGAACGCGCCAACGAGAATCACCGGCTCCTGCGGGAGGAACCGCGTGAGCCCAAATACGACGACCGGCACGACCAAGAAGTTCATACCCAGCGCAGCCGCCATGAACCGGCCGTTTCGGAACGCACGCCGGATCCGGACGAACGGTATCTCGAGGAATGTGACGTACAACAGCACGGCCAACACGGGATTGATGAGCGGTTCCAGGACCGAGCTCGCACTTGGGAGCCCAAACCCGGCCCCAACCGAGAGGAGAGCGGCGACGGCGTAGATCGCGACCTGATTGTGCTGAATCCGCTGTTTCGAGAGTGTGGTCATAGATGAATAAAAGGGGAACCAGTAGCAACATCAAGCAATCTGCCCCCTCGTTTTGTAGAGGTGGTAGGAGCAGTCGTAAGTCCCCATCGGTGACCGATCTGTAGTATTTGTACTTTGAGTATTTCCCCCGCAGAATCGATTGAACCGGTCAGTTGCGCTGTTGCGATGTGTTTTTAGACGCCCCTGAGGGGTGCGGCACGATCTGAACAGACGCAGTCGCCGTGAACTCGATTCGGTGAACACGATGTCCACGACCAGAGACTCGTCGATCTCCTTCGAAGAGACCAACACGCGATCAGACGAAATGAACAGTACCATCAAAAAGTGGATCGACGACCTCGTCGCCGGCGTCGACGACGCGCAGACTAGTGAGGAGTTCCAGGAGTGGCTGGACATCCAGAGCCGCTTCCACGACTACTCGTATCGGACCTTGTTGGACCCCACGCGGCCCGACACCGGATCGATCGACAATACGTATCGCCTCCGAATCAATGTCGAGCCAGCCATGCTGGAGCCGACAGAGTCCTAGCCGGATCACCCGGGGAGTGGTAGAGCGTCTGTCTGCGTGTCGCCGCTATTTGTTTATATCTTGTTGCGCAATATCAGATAGTGTCTGAAATTACAAAACAGGATATAACGGTCTGTATCGATGCGTATCCCGACCAGGATACTGATGTGTTTCGTATCGGTGCCGCAGACGACATCCTCCGGCTACTCGCCGACGCTCACGAGACGGAGTTTACGATTCCTGAACTTGTCGACGCCACAGGTGTCACCCGCTCAACGGTCTGGCGAGCTGTGAACCTGCTCGACAGTATCGGGGCCATCCGAATTCGAGAGACGCCACAACGAAACCACATCGCGATCGACCCCAACCGCCTCCAGAAGGACGATCCGGTACTTGCTATTCCGCAGTCGGAGTTCCATACACCGATTCGGGCATTCGTTACCCGCGTAGAAGCTACGCTCACTAACGCCGACAACATCGACAACCTCCTCGGTATCGTTATTTTCGGGAGTGTCGCTCGGGGGGAGGCTGACCGGCAAAGTGACATCGATTGTTTTGTCGTCGTCGATGGCGACCGGACGACAGCTCGCCGACAGGTCACCGACGTCGTCGCAGAACTCCAATCAGAGCGCTTCGACGGTGACCGATTCGCGTTCGAACCGTATGTTGAATCCGCCGAGAGCGCACGGAGAGTCGGGTCAAAACTCCATAACATCTTCGCGGAGGGCATTACAGTGTATGGGAGCGACCAGCTTGACTCACTCCGAAAAGAGGTCATCGCCAATGAGTAGTACGCGAATCGACCAGCTCATCGACAACGTACAAGCCGCGTTCGACCGCCGCCCAACAGATATCGAAGCTGGGCTTGATGTCGAGGATGCCGCTCTCCTCCAGCTGCGGAAGGCCTGTCGCTTGCTGGCCGGCGCCGAGGCACTACAGGATGCCAGCTACTACACGCTCGTCATCGAAGCATCGTTCGTGGCTATCGAACGGACCGTGGAATTCCGGCTTCTCGAACGAGGCACGATACAGCCGGATTATCTCCCTGGCACACATCCTGGTGTCTACCGCGAGGCGGCAGCAGTTGGTGTGTTCGACGAATCGATAGCGGCCTTTCTCGCTGATCTCTGGCGCGACCACCGAGCAAAAACATACTAGCAGGATGGGCTCGCCTCAGCAGCGCGTACAGACGCGATGTACGAACTCGCCACCGAGATTCATGCGTACGTTATTGGGCGATCCCGACAGGGACACGAGTGTATCTGCGGGGAACCAAGGTAGTGATTGCGTCTCTATCAGTCGTGGGGAGGTGGTCGGTTCTATTAACCAACACAGGAGACAATAGGACGATATTGTTGGTTAAGCAGATTGGGATTCGTAGTTTACTCAGGGGTAAACTACTTTGACACTCACAGTCGAATACGCAGCTATCGGCGCCAGTTTGGTCGAGAAGGACGACACGACCCAACGCAAACTCGTCCACTTCGTCACCCAACAGACGCGGTTCGCGCTGATTAACAACATCCTCCAGCATCCCGACCAGCTGCCCTCGATGTACGAGCTTGAGGAGCTCAACCCCAGCGTGAGCGATGCCACCGTTTACAAGCACATCCAGAAACTCATCGACGCCGGCATCGTCACAGAGGTTGCCCTGGACGACGACCATCGCCGGCAGGGCTACCCTTGGAAGTTCTATGGCCTGACCGACGAGGGGCGGGAGTTCCTGGCAGAGCACAACCTGCTCGCTGCGGAGGAGACGCTCCAGCAGATCTACGACACCATTTCCGACAAGCCCGAGAAGATGGTCAAGTACGAGAACGCCCCCCGTCCGGACGGCGTCTAACGGCACGTCTATTTCTGAATAGTTTGCTATTCGCACTCTTTAGCGTGACGAGACGATATCTTGTTAACCAACAAATCTATGTCATTACGCGCTCTGTTGGTTAATACTAGATCGCAGATGTCTCACAAGCCACCGACGCCACCTGCTGACCTCTCAACGGAGATGGTCGACAAACTCAACAGCTACTCGCCTGAACAGCTCCGGTACGTCGCACACTACGCTGAGGCGTTGGCATCGCATAAGGCTCGTGGAGTCGACGTCGATGAAGAGTCCGGTGATGACGAAAGTGACGAGCAACCCGACGACTTCCCGGATGACGTCCCCACGAAGGCCACGATTACAATCAAGGAGATCAACGACAACCGCTACTACTACTGGCAGTGGCGGACCGGAAGCTCGGTGAAGTCAAAATATAAAGGGCCGGTTGACCCCGACGAGTGACCACTCCTGTCCCCTAATCCGGTACACATCGATAGAGGGGTGTCGACGAGGATCGGGTCGGGAGAACACATCGATACAGGCTCTGGTCGAGTAGTTCGCATGGCGATCGCTCAACTCGAGAGGGATGGTGGTGTCGGTGAGCACGTGATATTTATCTGCCGAATATGTTCGTTTTGGCGGCTCTCATGGAGAATCACACATCGATAGAGGGGTGTCTATCGGAAACAATGGAAAATAACTAAACACCCGTGGATGAGTTACTCAGATATCAAGTGAGACCTGATAACAAACTTCGGATACACATCGATAGAGGGGTGTCTATCAGACATAATGGAAAAGTCCCATAACCGGGGTGGGAGAGCACAATAGCCGACACATCGAACACATCGATAGAGGGGTGTCTATTGGAAATCATGGAAAAGGCTCATAAGCGGGATGGGTGAGTCGATAGCCGACACGATGAACACATCGATAGAGGGGTGTCTATCAGACATAATGGAAAAGTCTCATAACCGGGGTGGAAGAGCACGATAGCCCACCCATCGAACACATCGATAGAGGGGTGTCTATCAGACATAATGGAAAAGTCTCATAAAACAGGGGACACCGTGCCGCAAAAGACCACATCAATAACTGAAATGTCTACGTCTGGTTTCGGATCTGCGCTTTGACCACGGAGGTAACCTCCTCTTCAGAAATCGCTTCAATACGCGAGTCTTCACGGAGTGTCTCGAGAATTGTCCCTGGACTTTCGCCAAACTGGAACTCGAGGAACATCCCCGAGCTGGGCCCGTGGCTCCGTCGCTCGAAGTCGACCAGAGAGTACGTCGTGAGTTCTTTCATCTTATTCACGTACGTTTCCTGGTGGTACTGATCCGTGTCAATAGCATCAGTCAGATATTGATACACACGATAGCCGGTCGTACTCCTGGCGCTCCCACCGTCAGTTTGGGACGCAACCGCTGCGGTTGCGTACAGACAGAGCTTCTTTTGTGTGCTGATACCACGAACGACCTCTAACACCCGATTCTTCTCGACTTTCTCCTGTGCGGTACGGACGTGTTTTTCGCTAACGCGGTTGTCGCCTTCACGCTCAGCCAGCTCGCCGGCAACCCGCATGAGATCGATCGCCTTCCTCGCGTCACCATGCGTCTGTGCTGCGAACGCCGCTGCGAGTGGAATCACATCATCGTCGACGACGTCGTCATGGAACGCATCCTGACGCCGTCGGAGGATTGCTTGGAGTTGGTTTGCGTCGTAGTCGTCGAAATGGACGTCCTCTGGGGTGAACGAACTGACAGCGCGACTCCCAACGGATTCCATCATCTTCGTGTCGTTTGAAATAGCAACGACGGAGATGTACGCGTCCAGTTCGTCGTTTGCCCCTGCCCGGGAGAGCTGATACAGGAGCCGTGAAAACGCAGGTTCTTGTTTGTCTCGCCGGCCAACGAGCATGTCCAGTTCGTCGAGGACAAACACAACAGAGTCGAAATGCTCGTTGACGATCCGGTAGAGCTCATCCCACTTCTCTTTCGTTGCCACGCCGTGTTTTGGCACCTCAACAGGGACTCCTGCCGCATCAGCAGCCTGCTGAACGAGTTCATACACGGCGATACCAAGCGTGTCTAGATCCTGGCAGTTCACTTCAACAGTGCCAAACCGGATGTCACGGCTCTCACAGATACGGCTGATATTATGACAAACTGCCTTCGTAATTAGCGATTTCCCAGTTCCAGACGGGCCGTAGAGGAACAGGTTTGGCGGTCGGTTATCGCCGAGGGCAACCCGAAGCATCTTGGTGACTTCTTGGAGCTGCTCATCACGGCCCACGATGCGATCTTCTTCAACAACGTAATTCGGATCGAGTAGCTCTCGGTCCCGAATTAGCCCCTCCTGATCGTCAAACTCGAGGAGCATATCCTCGATTGACTGTGATGGCCCCTCGGAATCTGCCCCTTCGTCGGGCTGTGAGTCACCGTTAGTGACATGAGACGATGACGCCTGTCGCGATGACTCCGGCTGCGACGCACTCGACAGCTCAGCCTGAGCCGTCACCTCGTCCTCCGACGGTCCCGGATTCTCTGCGGGATCATCGGAGTCGTCAGTACCCATAGGCCAATTGATACACGCCTGTATGAAAAAGGTTCCCCACCTCTATCGAAGTGTGATTAGCCGTTTGAAACCTGTAATACCCGGTTAACCGCATAATTCCCGAGAGAATGGGTTAATTGGCCGTAGCCGATGACGATGTGTTTCGCAGTCCCCGGTCGAAGACACACACCCCTCTATCGATGTGTTCGAAGTCTTCACGGGGTGGGGTGTGACGGGATCTTATTTGAGCTAACTGGTCGATACAGTCCTCGTACCGGTTTAGAACAGAGAAGGAATGTCCTCGTCATCTCATAGCCACTCATTTCGAGTCGGTTCTTCTCTTCTCTTCTCTTCTTCTAATAACACAAACACACACACCCCTCTATCGATGTGTTCGATGTGTTTCGGCCAGCGACAATAAGTCCCTAGAAACCCGACACAAATACATCGGGCTTGAATACGATAATCCAGGGATAGAGAGACGCTGTCGATGTTCTTTGCCGACAGCGAGGTTTGTAGCAGAGAATCGAGTTTCTCCCTCGTTTCGCCTACTCAGTTGGAACACATCGATAGAGGGGTGTGTGTCTCATCGTGTCGGGCTCGTCGAAAGATGTCCGTCTTGCCGTCTGGTGAGGTGAAGACGTTCCCTCGTCTGGTCTTCTGCTATCAGATCCAGCCCCAAGACACTCGGCCTGTCCGTCCGTAGATCTCGCGTGTACTGATTGATACGACAGTCTTCCTTGGTGCCGTGTACTGACGGGATGGAACCCATGATGCTGTGTCTCCCCTGTCCCAAGGCAT
Organism: Halorubrum salinarum; assembly: GCF_013267195.1. NCBI lineage: Archaea > Methanobacteriati > Methanobacteriota > Halobacteria > Halobacteriales > Haloferacaceae > Halorubrum > Halorubrum salinarum. The sequence continues at coordinate 83,843 of NZ_CP053942.1, forward strand.
TGACTAAGTATTAACCAACAAATCCATGCTAGATGGCTCCCGTGTTGGTTAACTGTTCCTTGTGGCGAACGCCATCAACTCTGGCACCCGCGTCTCCACGAGTTCTCGCTGAATCTCCGTCCGGTCCCAGCCAAGCGGTGACAGCACACTCTCGACAGCTCTGACGAGTTGTGTCTCGTAATAGGACGCATCGTACGACTCAATCTCTTCGTGAGCCAACGCGACCCGTTCTCGCGATGTTTTCTCGTCGTCGACGACGACGTACTCGATGTCTTGCCCTGGATGGACGGCGAGGTTCTGCTCTTGAGCCCGCTTCAACGCGGCTACATTCTGTGTGTTCTGTGTATATCCCTCCAGCGGCTTGGAGACACGATTCCGTTCGACGAGCTGCTTGACCGGCACCGTTCCAGTGTGAAGGCGCTTGATTGCGTCCTGGAGACAGTCAAGTACAGCGTCTGGAGATCGAGTCGCGTCGAGTCGGTCGAGACAATCCTGCTGGACGTCCTCGATGAACGGTGGGGTTGAGCGCTGTCGGGCTTCGATACCCCGTATCTTGAACTCGTCGTCCCCCGCGACCGTCCCGAAGTACTTCGTCAACGCGCCGGCGTCACTCTCGCGCTGCGGGACGAACGCCACCCAGTCGTAGTGGGCTTCGTGTTCGAGTCGGATCTCGACCTCTTCGGTAATCTCCGTCGCGAGTGTCTTGAGATCTTTGCGGTCCTCGTCGTCGACGTCGGGGTCCGGCGTCACCCAGATGGAGTCGACGATGCCATGAATGACCCGCCACCCGCCAGCTTCAAGTCGCTGTTTCGCCGTCAGGAGAATCTCGCGCGCATACGCGTTAATTGCCTCGTGACACTCGATACGTCCGAACTTGGCGTTGCTGAACCCCTGATATCCAAAGCAGGCGACGAGGATCCACTTCAGCGCGCCTGACCGCCCTTCGAGTTCCGTCAGTCTGTCCTCGTTGGGGTCATCCCGAGCCTTCTCGTGACGGATGGCCGTCTTGATCTCGTCGCGCGCGTCGATGATCGGCTGGAGGACGTCGACGAGGTAGCCTTGGTCGTCACAAATTGAGTACCCGAGGCCGGGGACATCGTCGCGGTCGCTGTGACAATCACACCGGATGACGTCGGGCGAGACGTTCCGCGTACAGATGATGTTCGGATACAACGAGGAGAAGTCGAGTTCGTGGACATTCTCGTGGAGGCCGACCTCGGGCGCGAAGATGAAGCCGCCACGGTCGGCGTCATGAAGCGTCCCCGTCGGCTTGAAGAACTCATGCCGCCAGGAGTTCCACGGGACGAGAACACCGCGGTCGTGGGCCTCACAGATCTGGATTGCCGTGAGGACGTTCCCAATTGATGCCCACGCGAGTTCCTGGACGGGCTTTTTCGAGCGCGATACAAGGTCGAGGACACCGTCGAGGTTTGTTTCCCCGTAGAAGAACGTGTTCGACTCGTCGATGATCGCCCGCCCGGGCACGTTGTACCGCGCCGGAGAGTGGCCGACGCGACCGTAGCTCGAGTACGTTGAGTGACTCGCGAGCTGCTGGTAGTCGACATCCGGCCACCGGCTCAGCGAGAAGTCGTCGACGCCGGCGTTCGTCGCCATCTCGTGTAGCGTCGGGATGATCTCGCTCGTCGAGCAGACGAGGATGTCTGGATCATGTGTTTCGATCGCCGCTTGGACGGTGGTGAGGATGTCACCTGCTGACCCGGTAACAGTCTCGCCGGCAATCGTGAGCTCGCTGTACGTGTCTTGGCCTGTCTCGGTCACTGGAATATCGAGCCGGAGCATCGACAGTTCCGCCGCCGGCGTTGGATCGCGATTCGTCTCCAGACAGTAGCGAAACTCCCGTGAGAAATCGACGTTGAAGCAGGCGAGATCGCCAACGGGGTACGCTATCAGTTGGTGTGCCTGTCGCGCAAGCGGTGTGACGCGGTCGACGTGGTCGACATCGACAGCTAGAGCGGACTCGCCGTCACGACGAAATCCGGGCCGCCGGGATACGATCTCGGTCGCGACGACATCAGGATGGCGTTCGTATAGTGAATGAAGTTGTGTAAGATCGATGTCGGTGTCAGGGTCACGTGATGCGACGTAGAAACGGGGCGTGTAGTCGTCGTGTTCGGTCGCGGTCGCGCCGTCGTTGGTCGCCTCCCACTCGAGGACGCGACCATCGTCAAGGAAATCGATTGTGAACGGCATTTTCGTAAGTCACCCACCTTCCCGTCTTTACACCGGAGTCTCGCATAATCGCCGGCGTGTCTGTTCCGGATTTCAGGGAATGGAGATCGCCTAGACAGAAACAGCGGACTCTCGCGGATTCGCTCTGTTAACGCCACTTCCAGAATTGTTTCCGAGTTTGTTAGCTGAACCTCCGGTAGCGCGTTAACCAACAGAACGGCCGTTTCACAGATGGTTGTTGGTTAAGCCTGCTATGGACAGTCCTCCATATCTTGAATTCGGTGAACAATATACTACCCCACAGATTATTATACCGCTCTCTCGTTGGTTGGCACATAATGTCCGAAGAGCCGTCCCCGCCCCACCGACTGAGCCCGGATGGCGGTACCGAACACCGTGACGTGAACGACGTCGTCGAAGAGGAATGGATCGAGGAGACGACGCCGTTTGAACGAGTGTACGAAGTCATCTCTCGTGTGTACGATCCGCTGTCTGTAGCACAGATCGCCGAGCGTGCCCGCGTCTCACCGACCACGGCGCGAAAGCACCTGCGAACGCTCGAGAGCGCTGGTGAGGTAACGACGTCACAGGACGGTCAGACGACACACTACCGACGGTCGGAAACCGCTATCGTCACCGAACACGCCCAGTCGCTCCTCGCGGAACGGACGCCCGAAGAGATCGCGTCCGGCATCGCCGATATGAAGTCGCAGATCCAGGCGTGGCGCGAGGAATACGGTGTTGATTCACCCGAGGAATTCGCCCGAGAACTGGATATCGGGGACGCCGACAGCGATCATGGTGCGCTCCTCACAGAATGGCAAACGACGCGACGCAACCTCGCACTCGCACAGGCAACACTCGCGATCGGTGAGGTGAGTCAGACTGGTCACCTCACTGGCACGGATACGGACGACGATGGTAACGGCGATACATCCATCGTCGTATGAGTGACGACGGAGATCCCCCTCACCATATTCAGCCAGACGAACAGTCTGAGGTGTTTGGTCCTATCGACGCCGGGGCGCTACGGGAAATCCGAGACCTGATTGTGGACCTCGAGCCGCTGGTCCAGACCGCGTCATTGGACGATCCGCTGAATCCCCAGACACTTTCGGCTGAATTATCCGACGGCGTCGGAGCGGCGTCAACCGCCCGGATAGACGTCCGGTGGAGTCTCACCGGGAACTACGCCGCACACTACACAGATGATCGAGACCGAAATTTTCGGTTTGACTGTCACCCGAAACCCGACGCGCCGCGACGACACTTCCATTCACCCCCCGATGCTCTGAGCCGTCCTGTCGACCCATCTTGTATTGCCGTGTCTGAAACAAGTCTTGTGACGCGAGCGATTCTCCAACGGTGGCGATACGTCTATACGAATGGAACATTCGATGGGATCAACGACGCAGAAAATCCACCGTAATATCTTCCTCACCGTTCACGACAAGGCGGACGCCACGTTAATCGAGTCACTGGCTATCCATCACCGGATCGAGCGATTTCATCGAAAAGTCTGATTTCGAGCAGTACCGTTCCGCAACGTCCATCAGCGCTCGTGTACGCCGAATATCGGCGACGTTGTGGAGTACGACCGCTTCGAAATCACCAGTCTCCCACGCGTCGACGGCCTCGCTACTTTCCCCAAATGGATCGACTGTGCCGTGGCCGGAAGCCACGAGCTCACCATACACTCCAGTGAGGCTGTTCTCGCTCGTATTGAACCGTGAGGAGAAGACCTCCATCACGTCGATGTACGGTAGCTCGGCGAACGGCCACTCGCGTTCGTGATGGCTTAACCGCGTTCGAAGGAATGGCAGATCGAATCCGCCTTTCCAGGTTTCCCCATTATACGCTACGAGTTTGACATCTCGCTGTGCGATCGTGGTATCGACGAACGTCTTGACGGCGTCCAACAGGACGCTCTCATCGTCATGAACAGAGAGCGTCACTGGCGTGGTGAGATGGTCGTTCACGCGTTCTTCGATATCTGAGGCACACGTACTCCCGTCTGTATTGAGGAACACTCGCGAGCCGATTTCGGCGTCAAAGCCGACGACGGTCAACTGGTCAGTCGTCGAAAACCCTGTCGTCTCGATGTCGAATGCGATCGTCGCGAGTGTACTCATTGGGGTTCCTCGCTGGTTTCCCCATCGGGTCCTTGCGCATCGGTGCTCTGTTCGTTGAGCCGGTGTTCAAGCGCTTCGAGGCGTTCCCCATGGTCTTCCAATGTGGCCTCCTGTTCGAGATCGATACTGAACAGCGCCGGCACCAGTGGATTCTGATGGTTCAACAGCCCGCTCGCGTCGGCGTGTTCGCGAGCGTACTCGAACAGCCGGTCGAAGCGTGGTTGGTCGTGACGACGGAGTGCCCGACGGAACTCCGCCCAGCGCTCTTCGATGGCCCGCAGCGCATCCCGATATGTCGGGTTTGTGCGTCCCATTGTTAGCGCCCCCTAGGTGCTGTCCACGCATCGAGGAGCGGACTTGTGGTGAGCGATGTCGCCTCGCCGTCAGCGGTCACGCCTGTTCCGACACCTGGCGGACTCGACGTCGACGACGGGAGTGTCGCGGGTTCGAGGCCAACCTGTGTCGCCCGCGTAGCGAGCAGCTGTCGCCAGTAGGCGAACGTGGTCTGGTAGTACGCACCGTCATCAACGGGATAGACGAGTGTCTCGAACTCGTCACCGACGAGTCGCGGCCCCATCCGGGTTTGCTCACACTCAAGATGGTGATTGGCGGCCGTCGCGACCGGTACTGTGAACTCGTCGATCGTACTCCGAGTAACGAGTACCGGGACGTCGTAGCTGTCGGCGTACGTCGCTAGTCGAGCGAGGGTTCTCGCTTGGAGTGTTTCCGCGTGCTGTTCCCTGAGTGTGTCATCGCTGCGATACTGGGCGTCGACAGCCGGTGCGACGATGAGCGACGGGGTGTGTGGAGACGAGTTTTCGTTTTGTACCGTTGACTGTCGACCGGATGTGTCGGTGACAGCGGTCGATTTCTGGATGCTCTGGTTTACTGTCGTCGGGAGATTGTCGACAGCGCCGTAGTGCTGGTACGCGGTGAATCCACGTGCGACGTGGATCCGGTCGAGCAACCGCTGGCTCGGTGTGATCTGAGCCAGCGTCGTCGTCGTCGCGTGGCCGTTCGCGTCAACCCAGAAGGCGGGCCCATCGTGTACCAGGAGATGGTCCAGCACGAGCGACTGGAGGATTGGGACGCCTCGGCCGTCGTCAACGTCGAGCAACGTGACGCCGTCGTCGAGTGACGGTAGGAGCATCTCTTCTGTGGCTGGATCGGCTTGATCTGCCAAGGTCCGATTGCGGTCAGCCCCCCGTGTCGGCTTGTCGGCCGCCATTCGGTTCGATGGTGGGTGATCTCCCATACTCGATAACTAGTCACGCTCTCAATAAGCGACGGCGCGGCGCTTCCGGACTTCCAGAAAGGAATGTACCAGACACTAATTCGAACTCTGTCACCGGATCTTGAGGAGTGGTAGACTGTTTCCAAGACTCTTTCCGGGGTGGCCGTCGCCTTTGATCGTCAGATTAACCAACACTTCGGTATGCCCCGGCAATTTGTTGGTTAAGCTAGTTAGCATCGTTGTACCGAGCCCGTCGATGATGACATCTGTAGATATGATATTCTAGAATATGATTATTCAGAATATTTTTATTAGACACAACAGAAGCCACGGCAGCTTTGACTCGAACAGTTCGTCGAAGCTGCGGCCGACACGGTTCCTGGTCTCGAAGACATTCGTCCTGATTGTTGCCCGCGACCCAGGAAACGCATCATACCGGTCAGGCTCGACAGATACACTCGTGTGATACCCGTGTCATATCGATGAGGTGGCGGTGGATATCGTCGGCAAGCCGGTACATTGCCTCTGCCTGTTCCTTCGTTGCGATACCGAGTCTGTAATAGGTCTTCGTTCGGTTTCGGTTCCACAGCTCGGCAAGCTCCTCTCCGAACGCGTCGTCGTAGAGGCCTATCTCGGCACCACGTTGGTAGAGTCGGCGGTGGCTACTGATGACCTCCGCCGCGGACATTGCCCCATCGTGGATCAATCGGAACTGGATAGTGCGCTCGATGGCGACGAACGCCGACTCGATCACGACCGTGTAGTACCCTTGGTCGAGGAGATTTGATCCCACCTCCAGCAGCCGACAGGCACGGCGAAGTTGGACCAACTCCGCGTCGTCGACATCTAATCCCTCCTCGATCGTTCCGGGACTGCCCTCGAAGGTCCGCTCGGCTTCTCCCAACTGGTCTCGGATATCGTCATTCATCGGCATACACCTCGGTTCGGAGTTCGGAGAGTTGGTCGGAACTGACCAACGTGATCCCGCCGTCGAACTGAGGGCGAAGTTGATCACCGATTCGTTGGACGCTGTCCGTCGATTCGACAAGCGGCTGGAACGTGTACCGATTCCCTTCGAACCGTTGGTCTTCGAGATCGCTAACAACCGTCTGGACAGTCCGGCGAGCTGCCGTTTGGTCTTTGTCGACGATCACCAATAGGTCGATGTCGCTGGCCCTATCTGCCTCTCCCCGAGCGACGCTTCCGAACAGGACGACCCCGACTAATCCATCCAACTCGTCCTGAAGTCGTTGTAGAAATGCCTGAACTGGTTGGTGGAACTCGCTCTGCGGGATCGAGAGAATTGGATCTGGTTTTGTGAGCCGTTCACGGTTAATCTGGACCTGCTGAGTCCGCCCATCTGGTGCGATCTCGATGACATCAAGCTCGGAAAGCAATGTCACCGCCTTTGAGATCGTTCCCTTATTTGCCCCTGTGAGGCTTGCGAGTTCGCTCATCGAGTATGTCGCATACGGCTGATCTATGAGAACGTTGAGAACGTCCTGCATTGCCTGGTATCGGAATACCCGATCCTCCGGAAACGGATACTGTAACTCTATTGAGATCGACTCTTTCCTATTAGGCATACGATTCCTATTAGGAAACGGTGTAAAAATCTGGCGGTGAACTGGCCAAATTACGGCGTGCTAGACTGTAGCCCTCTGAGTTCGTCTTCTATGTCCGCAGGGCCTCTCCGACTCGTGCCTCGATCATCTTCGTAAGCTAGGGTTCAATAGCAGAGTAGTCGGACCATCTACTGGTTCTCATCACTTGTACTGAGAGATTCGTGAATCCCCTCTCTATGTCATGGCGGTTCCACTCTGTTATCTAATGGTGTGTCTCTAGGCGTACAATTTACTGATTAACTCCTCCATCTAAGTCTTCATCAGTAGGGGGCTCACCAACCCGTCCAAAACGTCTCCCTCGGAATATGAAGGGTTGAGTATTAATCCATTCTGTAAATGTCCGGTCGGGGTCTTGGAGTATCGGTGTTTTGTGGCCGGTGAGTGGATGTTTAATGGGATCAACCCCTCCCGGTATGAAATCAATTCGAGCAGTCGGGTCGAGGCGACCGTCCTGAATCTTTTCAACGGTTTCCTCACCGATGTCGCGAGTGACTCTGTGACGTCCATACGAGTCAAATCCAGACATGATGTCAGAAGACGACTCTCGGGCGATGTACTCCAAATAAAGCGTCGTTCCGAACCAAAGCTGTGCCATCTCGTCTAAGTTCATCTGGGTGAGAGAATCGAGACCACTAGACCAGCCACTAGCCACACTCTCCCACCTTACGATCTGCTGTCCTGTCTTGAGCTCATATCTGATTGCTGCCGATGTTAGTTCTGCCATTGAACCGTATACACTACCAATCAATTGCTCCACAGGGGTCACCGGCTCAACGTGCTCGCTGTTCTGTGCTCGGAGCCACTGATGGTAAGTTAGATCATTTACCTCCATATCGGATTCAGCAACCGTTGAGATGAGGCTTGGAAAGTGGCGAATCAACAAGGAAGTGTAACTTTGGTTTCGACCATCCTCTATATCCCGTTTCATAATGGATGAAGCGGCTGTCCAGCCAAGAAATCGAGCACTAACTGCGGAACCAGTATAGACTTGATTTTCTGCTGCCGCACTAACTAGTTCTTGAGAGGTCTCGATAACTTCCGTTCGAACTCGCTCCACATTTGTCTCGTAGGGGAGGTTATCGATTAAGCCGGCTTGCCCCCGTACTACGTGTTCAACCGCTCGATTGGAATCCTCCTTAATTGCCGCCTCCCCGATCGTCCCTGCTGTCTCAGTAGATTGTATAGCTGTTTCAGTCAGTTCCTCATTAACCGCTTGCTCCAGAATCAGGGGGAGTTGGTCTTTACATACGTATTCTATTGTCTGATCAACTGGAGAGTCTTCTTCGGCTTTCCCATTCTGCTTGATAAGCGCTGAAACTCGGTCTCCGAAGATTGAGAGGCCTAGTGCGGAACTCGCCCGATCATGCTCTTCGATTGTGGAATTGATTACAGAGATAAGCGTCTGAAATGGATCTGGGTGAGCTGCGTCGTCGGCTGATAACTCAGCTTCTTCCAGCATCGATTTTGGCGTTAGCTTGTCTTCGATGTGCGATAATATCCCCTCGGGAGTCGTTCTCTCTAGTATCTGATTCATAAATCCGTAGAGAGAAACGAATGAGCCAGCCGCTAGAATACCAGATGACGCGAGTACGACTCTAAGGGTAGCATCGGAAACTGCCCCCACAACAAAGAGACCAAAGATGTCGATCGCGATAGAAAATGCGAAAACCCCAACTGTCACTCGGTATGTGGAATCTGAGCTGAAACTCTTCGCAAGCCGTGGGGAATACCGTGAGGCAGAGAGTCGTACTCCCAAAATGACGATGGAGAATACAATCGCGAAGATACCAGCTTGTACTCTTGCCAGCGTGCTCAAAATACTACGAGCTGTCTGTTGATTTGGAGTGTGGCTGCTAAATATTGCTATTCCAATAGCAGCAATCCACAATCCAATGAAAGCAACCCAGAAAAATAGGGATCTTCGGTTCATAGCTCACCAAATTTTACGAAACCGGCGACGCAGCTGCTGAATCAACGAGTGAGTACTTGCGGTCTCGACTCGTCCCTTCTGCTTCCAAGAGATTGTACTGTGCCATCTTCGAAAGGTAGGTCCGGACGGTGCGCTTCGTCCGCGGATCGTCGACCGCCTCAGTATACCGGTCGTGAATCTCGCTGGGTCCAAGCGGGCCGTGGTCGCGAACAATATCGTAGACGACCCGCTGGTGTGGTGTGAGCGAGTCGAGACTCTTCTGCTTGATTTGGGCCCGAGCATCTTCAGCAGCGTCTCTGAGAATGTCGTTGGTGATCTCTTCGTGATTTTCGCGATCAGCTGTGCTGGCTGCGCTGCGAAGCATCCCGATCGCGAGACGAGCGTCGCCAGCGGCGGCATCAGCAATCTGATAGAGCTGCTTGTCGGTGCCGGGAGGCCCTCACCCGTGTCGACCGCGGTGAGTCGTTCGCGACTGTCGCCGACGACACCGGCATCGCTGAGTCGACGCTCCGGAGCCTCCACCAGGATCGCCGCGATCTTTACCTCGGCGGCGAGGCCGAGGACAAGCGCGTCGACGACGCACTCACCGATGTCCGCCCGCTGGAGGATGCGCGGGCCGAGGATCCCAACCTCGAAGAACTGCGCGAACGCGTCGAGCGGCTGGAGGAGGCCACCGATATCGACCCCCACTGACGCACACCCTACCTCCTCAAACCCGAGTCGTGCGTACGTGTCGAATTGGTTCTATTAAAACCCTCAACCGGCGATCTGTCGTCAACCATTTGCTGAATATAGAGTGCGAATCGGCCGTGTACTATCTATCAACCAGGTAGGTTCGCCAACAGTACGAGCACGTACCAATCCTATCCAGCGAAGTCGTCAACTGCTGGCTGTATATAATCTAACTCACGGAGCCGGTCGAGCAACTCATCGTCGGAGACTGCTTCGCTGACTGCCATACTTAGGTCTTCGTTACGCTGTTCAAGCACACTAAGAAGTTGTCTCGCAGTCCTCAGTTTGTAACTTGCGTCCGGGTTGTCCATATCTTCTTGAACCTCTCCTAACAGCTCCTCTATCGTCGTGAGCACATCCACTACCATGAGCTAACTACGAGAACGAGTATCATATAGATGACTGGCGATTCGCAAAATACCCTGTGAGACGAAGTTTCTATATTTAGCACATCCCCAGAAACCTATTATCTCTTGAGGATCTCAACAGGGCCGCTTAACCAACAAAACCGCCCTTATCTACCCCTGTTGGTTAACGTCAGAGAGTACGAATTCCTCTGTGATGGGTCTTTATACACCGATCTGTTGGTTAGAAATCATCAGTGGGTATAACACTCGAGATGATGTTTTAATCCTCGAACAATAGACACGGACGATCAACGGTGTAACCTCTCGACCGCGTGCTGATAGGCCCACGGACCGGCACTCGGCGAGCGAAGGGCTTTGTCCGGTGACGCCGAAGCGCACCACATGAGCAGAGCCGTTTCTGTCGCCACGGCGTTTCTTGTCGGTGTCTGTGTGTTCGCGTGGCTCGCAGGGCCAGTGCTGGAGGCTCGGTTCGGTGCTGAGGCGTTGTTGGCCGCCTACGGGGCCGTGGCCGCTGGAACTGCAGCCACGACGTACGTACTCGTCCGTCGGGTCGACGCCCGGCTTTCGGGAGGAGAGACTAGCGGAGACGAACCGACAACCGCCAACGAGGTCGACACGGCCGACAACGATGGGCGGAACGCGAACGCTGGTGAGGACGAGACGCTGATCGTCCGGTTCGACGATCTGGACGATCTCGACGTGGAACGGGAGGTTCGACAGCTGAAGGCCGAACGTTCTGGCAGTGGCAAGGACTGACGCGCCGTTCATCGACTCACCACGAGATGCTCGATACCACCACGCGAAACGCTTCGGTATCGACACGAGCTATCGACTCTCTAAACAAAGTATTGCGACGACCTCAACACAAAATCCGGTCGTACGGCTGCTGTACGTCGTGGTGAGCTTGTTGTTACAGAACGTCTGGCGGTATTTACACTGGGAGTACGTGGCGACGCCCCGCCGTGGGGGGGCGTCGCCTCTGGAAGTGGTCGTTCAAGGAGTTCATCAATATGGTTCAACGGGCAGCGTGGACGGCCCTCGCGACGCGTCGGGCCGTCTCCCCAAATCGACCACCAGACGATCGGTTTACTCGCTACTCTCCGACAGGGCTAGCCTTCGTCATGAGTGGCGACGCTGTCGCGTCGGCGGCAGTCGCCGCCGACAGCGACAGCTCTGCGTCAGTTCGTCGAAGATTTTCTCGTCAAGGCCACCCAGCACAACCGCTTCGCCACAGAGCTCAGGCTTCAGAAACAGCTAGCTGAGGGTGCTTTGTGAGGTTCGGCAACTACTGTTTACGACGGGGAGGAGGTCACACCTCCCCTGATGATTTCTCAAATTCGACATCCATAACCTCAAATCGAGCTCCACCGTCACTCCCGCCTGTGACACGAATCTGCCAGTCATGAGCGGCGATAATCTCTTCAACAATACTCAGCCCAAATCCGGTTCCGTCTGCCGATTTCGAGTACCCGGCCTCAAAGATGTCATCATATTCCTCGGACGAAATACCCGGACCATCGTCCTCAATATAGAATCCGTCGTCAAGTTCCCCGACCGTCACAGTCACGTCAGATCCGCCGTGTTCGATTGCGTTTCGAAACAGGTTCTCAAACACCTGCTTGAGGCGGCTTTTATCTGCAAGTATACTCCGTTCGATATTGTTGAATAATGCTGCTTGGCCTGTGTCAACGGTTTCCCAGCACCCATTAATCATCGTGGCGAGATCGAACGGCTGTGCGTCGGTTACTTCTTTTCCTTCACGGGCTAGCATCAGGAGATCGTCAATCAGCGTCTCCATCCGGTTGAGACCTTTTTTTGCCTCATCCAGATAGTCGCTGTCACACTCTATGGATGCCATTTCAATTCCCCCCGTAGCGATTTGTAGTGGATTTCTCAAGTCGTGTGAAACAACACTTGTGAACTCCTCTAGTCGTTTGTTTGTGCGTTTAACCGACTCACGTTCAGTAATGTCGATATACATTGCTACCGTTCCGATGATCTCACCGTCTGCTGTACGACGTGGAACCGAGCGCAAGAGAGCCTCTACTACCTCACTATCGTTAGCCACTAGATTGCGTTTCTCTCTAGTGAACTCACCGTTAATCGATCGACTATATCCTCCAGATTGTAATTCTTCTTCCGACTCAGGTGTGTAGAATTCTGTGAGTTTGCTGCCGGTTATTGCGTCCGCATCGTATCCAAGTGTCTCGACGAACTGGCTATTGTAGTCCTCAATAATCGGCCGGTCGTCCTCAGATCGAGTGAGAACCGTCATCACTGGGGCTTCCTCGAACAGCGTTCGGTACTGTGATTCATATTTGTTCGCCAAATGCTCCAGTTCCTCTGTTTGTTGTTCCAACTGCTGTTTGCGTTCTATTCGTCTGGTGATGTCGGTCGTGACACCGGTAATCCGAAACGGATCACCGTTCTCGTTGGTAATTACGTCGAGGCGGGCCTGTACCCAGCGTACCCCACGGTTGGGATGGTTGACACGGAACTCCTGCTCGATTGGCCACTCTACTGTTCCATCTTGTTGGGCCTCCAGATTTTTGAGCAGCTCGTCCTTGTCATCGGTATGGACGTGCCGGAGCCAAGCCGTCGGGTCATCGTAGGCCTCCTCAGGTGTAATCCCGTAGATTGTTTCCACTGCCGGATTTACGTACTTAGTTTCTGAGTAATCAGTTGGTAATAAGAAAAACGCGTCTTGGACATTGCCGGCAAATCGTTCAAACCGCTCACGGACCATCCGAAGCTCCTGCTCGCGTTCCTTGCGCTCAGTGATGTCTTGGAACGTCCCTTGCACGGCGACGATTTTATCATCTTCATACTCTGGTTCTCCAAGGGCGCTTATCCACCGCACATCACCTTCCACTGTGAGAATCCGAACCTCCAGTTCGTACGGATCGCCCTCGGTTGCGAGACCGTTAAAGGCTTTTTCGAGGGTCTCTCTATCCTCCGGATGATAAGATTCAATTGCGTCTTCGAATGTCACATTAGTCTCCCGTGACACTCCGTGAATGTGGTACATTTCATCCGACCATCGCAAAGACTCTGACTGTATAGTAAATTCCCAACCACCGACAGCTGCGACTTCCTGTGTGTCTCGCAGAAACTGACTGCTCCGTTCAAGTTCCTCCTTTCGCTGCTTGCGTTCTGTTACATCACGGTATAGCCACAGAATCGCCTCACCTTCTGGCAGGGTGTACGGCACGTAATCGCGCTCAACAACGCGATTGTCTGCGAGGGTGAGCTCCTCGTTTTGAACCGCCTCCCGGCGTTCAATCCGATCTGCTATGCCTTGGATAAACCCCTCAGGATCGGCGAACTGGTTTTTGAGCTCTTCAGCCGCCGCGGCACAGTCACGCCCAACAAGTTGGTCACTATCGATAGGTTTGCCAAGTGTTTCGCCCAGTAGGTCATTCGCCATGAGTACGTCACGTTCGGCATCTTCGACGAGCACCCCCATCGGCAGATTTTCGACGATTGTACGGAGAACAGTATTCGTCTGCTTAATCTTCTGCTCGCGCTCTTTGCGCTCAGTGATGTCCCGGTTTGTACAGATAAGACCGCCATCGTCAAGCAGTGAGAGCGTGATCTCTTGAGAGACTGTGGTCCCGTCGCGTCGCTTACCCACAGTCTCGCCTCGCCACTCACCTTTCTCTTCGACTACTGGCAAGACGTCCCGTTCGATCCGTGTGATCTCGTCGTCGCCATACAGTCGTCGCCAGGTGCTGCCGAGGAGTTCACCGGCCTCGTAATCGAAGATATCGGCATGGGCTTGGTTCATGTAGATATACTCGTGGTCCTCGTTCAGGATCGAGATACCGTCCATCGCCGCTTCCATCGCAGCGGACTGCATCTCTAGTTCGGTTTTTCTTTTTTTACGTTGGGTGATGTCTGTTGAGATCCCGAGCACAGCGTTGCTGTCGGTTTCTACCGGGTCGTAAGGGATCTTTGTCGTCTCCAAGAGCCGTGTCTCACCATCGGCGGTCGTCAACGTCTCCTTGGGAATTTGTTTAGGCTCGCCAGACGCTATAACGGCCTGATCGTCGGAGCGGAACTGGCTAACTTGCTCCTTGGAGTCTGCGAAGTCGGCGTCTGTAGCACCCTCGAGGTTATTGACGCTGGTCCCATACGCGTCGGCAGTGGCCTCGTTTGCTAGCAGAAACTCACCGGTCTCGTCTTTAGCGAAGACGAGCTGTGGGAGCATATCGATGATTTGGCGCAACTGGTCGCGAGTCGCTTGGGCACGGTCTCGATGGCGATGTCTTTCTACGGCGTTTCGAATCTGATTGGCAAGGATCGTGTACTGAGCTGTTCCAGAGTCTTTTTGTAGATAGTCTGTCACACCGGAAGCGATCGCATCGCTTGCGACCGCTTCACTACCTTTGCCTGTATAAAGAATAAACGGCAAGGCGGGATCTTCCTCGCGCACTGTTTTGAGGAACTCAATACCGTTCTGGCCGGGCATATCGTAGTCGCTCACAATACAATCGAAGTTATCTGTGGCGAGTCGATCCAGCCCTTCGCTGGCGCTTGTTACTGTTTCAACAGCAAATTGGCTCTCCTGTTCAGAGAGTATATCGGCTGTTAGTCCCGCGAGAGCGGGGTCATCATCAACGAGAAGAACCGAAACGCCTGTTGACTCAATCATGTATGATAACTAAGCGGTGACACATATAGCATTTCGGAGGAAATTTTCATTCGGGATACTCAGCCGATTTTTCCATCTACTGTGAGGTTGATACAAGACTCGTCCAGATCTAGCCGGTCCTCAGACTAATTGACATCCTCCCACGCCTGAAGACGCGGGAATCCCACGGCACCGCACCGCTGAGTTGGGATATTACGGTTCGCAGTTCACGACCTGTTCTCGCGGGGCGAAACTGCCCTCGCTGCGGTCAAACAGGTGAACCGCTGGCTGTGCCAACCAGCCGTTATCCCTATCGCCGCCATCCGTGGCGAGACTCGGGAGTACCTTTTGTCGAAAGTACTCTACCGAGCTCAAAAGGGAATCCACGAAGCTAAGAACTCGTATTTTAACCGGCGAGAATGCTAAGGTGGAATTAGGCGCTAATCCCCCTTTTTCAAGGAGCAACGCAGAAATTGAAGCGACGAAGTAGCGCAGTAGGGAGTGGGGTTAGCAGAATACAGGCGGTAAGCCCCCTTCCTCAAGGAGCGACCAGCGGGAGCGAGTAGGGTGGGGTAGTTCACCGAGTAGACGTGACACGTTCCAGCGACTGCGTCGAAGGGTCCCACAATCACACTCTGGCAAGAGATTGTTGTTGTTGACCTCTGCTTGGGAGTTGAAACTGAAGTGCGGTCCCGTTACTGAGATCATCCACAGAGATGTTGCCGCCCGCTTGCTTGACTGCCATCCGAATTTTCCAGATTCCAAGGGCGCTACCGTGCATTAATGCTGATTCTTGGCCTGTCTCTAATACCGCAGCCTCTGCTGGTGGTATTCCGGGCCCATCATCCGCAATCGTAATTTTGATCCAATTGTTATCGGTGTTAGCTACGGTCACACCTACTGTTGGCGTCTCTTCGGTGCTTGCCGCCACGGCATTATCAATTGCTTCGATGATTGCTTTCTGTACATACACTGGGATGCGTCCGGTGAATGGAGCGTCTAGTGTCAACGAGATATCTGCTTCAGGATGTTTAGATTGTTGGGACTCAACGATATCTGGTAAGAAATCACCTGGAAGCTTATGATCTGGCTTTCCGGATTCTGATTCGATCAACTTTTGGACTTCTTTCAGTTCACCTGTCATTTTTTCCCATGAATCCAAGATATTCTTAACTCTATTTGCGTGAGACATGCGCTCTTCACGAGAAACCGCTGTCGCAGCCATTTGTGTCCAGCCATTTACTTTCATCAAATCATTTCGCATGTTATGACGCATCAGACGGTGGAGAACTCGAAGGTGTTCTCTCTGCCGTTGTTTGTCAGTTATATCGTAGCCAGCCACGATGAGCTGTATGACCTCACCGTTCTCATTAGTAACTGGCTTCGCTGAAACCTCAATAGTTCGAAGACCATCAGCTCCCCTCGCTTCAGTTTCGTAACGAACAAACCCACCATCTCTTGCTTGTG
Source organism: Halorubrum salinarum (assembly GCF_013267195.1). Taxonomy (NCBI): domain Archaea; kingdom Methanobacteriati; phylum Methanobacteriota; class Halobacteria; order Halobacteriales; family Haloferacaceae; genus Halorubrum; species Halorubrum salinarum. Next base: position 100,154 of record NZ_CP053942.1, read on the forward strand.
CTATCGCATCTTGAATACCTTTTTTGACCTCTTCAGAGTGCGTCCACCACGAGATCTCGTCGAACTGCTCATTAACGACGTTATCACGCTCAAGACCACCAAATTCCAGTGCGGTGTCGTTGATCTCGATGATGCTTCCGTCTAATCGTAAGAGACCAGTTATCTGAATCGTGTTATTGAACAGGGTTTCGTATCGGTGATTGAGCGTTTGTTGGCGGGCTGCGTAGTATCCGGCAGTAAACAGTACTAACGCCCCACCACCCGCGGAAACTAACAGCCTAAACTGTGGTTCTACGAGCGGCCGACCCTCAATTACCTCGACTGTAAGTGTTATTCCTGCAATCGTAGCTCCTACAAGACCACCAAAAATCGTCCAAATACCAACAGACCATTCGGTAGTAGCGGTCAGATTTCTTTGACGAAGCCAGTATCCTGCGTATATTAATCCGAGACTGAGGCTCCCGTCTAAAAATAGTGCGATCATCGGTCCAAGTTGAGTAGAGAGTACAGCAATCTCTCGTACATGGTGGCTAACGGATAGGGTCAATAGCAGACCACCAAGTGTCATGACCGCGGCTGATCCTCGCAGTCTAGACATACATACTACTGTAGGCGCACCCGGATATTGCTTGTTGCTCACTCTAGAATTTGTACATGTAATACTTTTTCGTCATTTAGTAGGAATGTGGAGGTTGATTTCCGTTCCCTTCTCATTCAGTTCAACCGAGATATCTCCGCCTATCTGTGTGGTGATCATCCGAACCATCCACAGTCCAAGGCCCTGCCCATGATCAAGGTCGGTTTCGTTCCCAGTCTCGAGGGCATGAGCCTCGATTTCTGGGAGACCGGGTCCGTCGTCGCAGACACGGAGTTCAACCCACTCGTTTTCAGCCGGGGTGACCTCAACATTAATCGTAGCGTCAGTATCAGCCTTAGCTGCGTTCTCCACAAGTTCTCGGACAGCGTCAAGCAGTATCGCCGGCACTTGTGTTGACGCGTCAACTGATATGTCAGTTGAAATAGTCGCGGTGGGGTACTGTTCGTTGATTGGAGCCACAGCGTCCTCAATTAGTGACCCGGGATTAACACCAGCTACTTTGTTTGATTGTCGAGATGCTTGGCGTATCTGTTTTACACGATCAGTCATTGACTCCCACTTGTCAAATATCCGTTCGAGCGTTGCGAGGTGTTCGGCACGCGTGCTCGGCTCTGGCTCCTCACTCATTTGCTGTGCCCAGCCACGAAGTTTTGATAGGTCATTTCGCATGTTGTGCCGCATCACCCGGTGGATGACATCAATATGCTGGCGTCGGTGCTGTTGGTCGGTAATGTCGCGACCCTCTGCGACAAGCACAGAAATATCTCCTTCACCCGTTATGACCGGTTTTATCGAGAGGTCAACCGTCGCGAGACCGGACGCGTCTTACATCTCCGTTTTGAATCGAACGGTCTCACCCTTTCGGGCTTGAGTGATCGCATCCTGTACTTTATTTTGTACTGTCTCTGAGTGCACCCAGAAGGGCGTTTCGTGGAATAGATCTCCAGCTATTCCGTCACTTTGATCGCTAGCGGGTATTATTTCACTGTCGTTCACCTCGATAACCGTTCCGTCAGGTTCCAACAACCCCGCAAACTGGAACGTCTGATTGAAGATACTCTCAAATCGGCGTGCACGCTGTTTACTGTCGGTAACGTCTCGGAGGTACAGCAGCATTCCGTCGATAGCGTCGTCGTCCAACATATTCCGGCACAGTAACTCAATATTGAGCCAGTCGTCGTTACCCGATTTGAAGCGACATTCTGCCTGCTGGTCAGCATCCGTGCTTTCGACAGTAGCGAAAAACGTCTGCATCAACTGCTCGCGTTCAGTTTCATAGACGTAATCGAAGATATTCTCACCGACCATCTCATTTGGATCATACGCAAGAACTGCTTGTGCTGAGCCGCTAACGTAGCTAAACGTCCCGTCTGTCCCGACGATTGCGATCACGTCCTCAGACTCTTCAACGAACCGCTCAGTACGACGCCGCTGCTGGCGTCGCTCAGTCATGTCCCGGACAATCTGCGCGTACCCATGAGACGTCCCCTCGTCGTTCTCGAGCCGGACGTACCGTGTATCAGCATAGAACTGGTCCCCATCAGCTGTCACTCGCCATCCTTCGTGAGAGCTCTTCCCAGCGACTTTGGCCTGCTGAAGCAGTCTCTCTGGGATCTTTGACTTTCGATCAGCAGGCGGGTGGAGTGTAGCGACGTCCATCCCAAGTGCCGATTCATCAGTGTATCCGAACAGCTGTTTGGCGCTCTCGTTCCACGTCTGGATCTGCCCGTCTTCATTGATGGCGAGGAAAGCATACTCGTCAACGCTTTCAATCAATAACCGGAATCGCTCGCGCTCTGCAAGCAATTTCTGTTCGCGCTCTCTGCGTTCAGTAATATCCTGCTGGATACCGATGTAGTTCTCGACAGTACCGTGTTTGTCTGTAACGGGTGTGATCGAGAGCTGACTCCAGTACGGTGTCCCGTCTTTTCGATAGTTTTGAATGTCAAGTGAGACCGGTTCTTCTCGGCTAATCGCTTCGCGTAGCCTCTGTCTACTTTCTGGGTCGGTGTCGTCACCCTGGAGAAACCGTGGATTTTGGCCGATTACCTCCTCTGGCTCGTATCCAGTTATTTGTTCGAACCCGTCATTAACGTACACTAACGGATTGTCGTCTTTTGTTGCGTCAGCGATCTGGATGGCAACAGTGGCTTCGTCCATCGCCCGCTCTTTCAGTTCCAGTTCACGCTCGCGTTCTTTGCGGTCCGTTTCGTCCCGGACAGTACAGACGAGGCGACCATCGTCGATGATTGTCAGAGAGAGTTCAGCAGGGAACGTCGTTCCATCAGGCTGGGTACCCGTGACCGGCCCACGCCAGTGGCCGTCAGCTTCGAGAGCTGGGAAGACCTCGGTTTCGAACCGTTCGATCTCAGCGTCATCGTACAGTCTGCGCCAAGAGTCTCCAAGCAACTCCTCCTTACTCTCGAAGCCGTACATCTCAATATGTGTCTTGTCGATGTACGTGTATTTGTCATCTTTAAGAACTGCGACGCCATCAGCCGCTTGTTCAATAGCCTGCTGGAAGAGTTTGAGCTCACGCTGTTGACGTCGTTGCTCGGTCTCGTCGCGAGCAGTACACACAATCCGACCATCATCGATCAGAGTTAGGGAGATCTCAGTCGGGAAAGTCGTTCCGTCCGGACGTTGACCTGTGACCTGTCCGCGCCAGTGACCGTCGGACTCAACTGCTGGGAGGGCTTCTGCTTCGAGCCGAGAAATCTCAGAATCGTCGTACAGCGTGTGCCACGTTGACCCAATTAACTGGTCTTTGTTGTCGAATCCGTACATCTCGACATGAGTGTCATCAACATAGACGTACTCCTCGTCGTCCAGAATAGCGACGCCATCAGCACCTTGCTCAATTGCCCTTTGAAACGAGGCCAACTGCCGCTCTCGTTCTTTTCTACTGGTGACGTCTCGAAGGACACCAGCTGTCCCTCGGAATTCATTTTTGCCAATTAATCCGATACGGTTTTCGACAATCTTACGCTCGCCGTTACGCGATTTAAGTTCGAATTCCGATCGTTTTGACCGCTGATCGGTCGTAATTAGATCATCAATCTGCGATTGGATATGAGCGATGTCGTTCTCATCCATCCCGACTGATGGGTCTGCACCGATCACGTCCTCTCCGTACCCGAACTCTCGCTCTGCGGCATCGTTGACGAATGTGAATTTTCCATTAGCATCGAGCGCATATACTGGGTCATCAACTGCTTGAAGAATAGTCTCGTACCGTTCGACATCTAAAAGTTGGTTCTGGTGTTCGATTTCAATTCCAATCCGCTGTGCGAGAAGGTTGATAAACTCGTGTTCGTCGCGGTCAAACGCCTCTGACCGCGGCTCGCTACTCGTAAAGTTGATCGTTCCGTATAGTTCACTATCAACAAAGACTGGAACGCCGATATACGCGACGCTGTTCTCAGACGCTGGATGCGTTCCGTAATCCTCCACAGACGCGTCGGCGAACGATATGGATTCGAGAAGGTCTTGATTGAGTGTGGCTTCACACAGCTGATCCGAAATATCGTATGTCGTCTCTTTTTCGCGCTCGGTCGTCGAACCAACCGTGTACTCAATCTCGATTGTTGAGTTTTCTACTTTCGTAAGAATTCCAGTGTCGAGTCCAACGTAATCCTGACCAAGTGAGAGTAGTTGGGTGACGATTGTCTCGTGACTATCTGTAGTTGTTTTAGGCTGATAGACTTGATCGAGTGAGTCCGCATCAAATTCGACTGTACGCTGTTGTTCGTCCTCATCTGCTCCGTTATTTTGGATCAGTCGGTCAAGTGCTGCTGTAGCCGCAGATGTAGCCTGAGTCAGTCGCGAAAGATCACCGCTGGGGACATGGTCTTCATTCAACATTTCAACTCGTAATACGCCATGCTTACCTACAGGTAGAAAGACGTCTGCTGGGGCACATTCCTTACTTTCACTGAGGCTCTTTGTTTCCAAGTCAGTACGCCGCTGTGATTGACCTCTCTCAATAACAGAGCGTACAACTGATACTGACACGGTTTCTTCCCTAACATTTCCAAAGTTATCTGTAGTTTTTTGTGGGCTAAGTTCTGTAGCTAAATCTGATTCAGTACCATTTCTGTAGAAAGCAACCGCCGAGTTAGAAAGAAATGACTGAGCTAGCAACAGTAGGTTATCAACAACTATTTCACTCGATCTCGCGCCGCCAATAGTTTCAGCGAAGGCTAACGAATTAACCTCGCTGCTTGATTGGTCGGTAATATTCATATATAGTTATCGAAATAGGAGCACATTAACCTGTTGGATGATTTGTGATATGAGAACTACACTTTCTACAGAAGTGAACCGCCTCGGGGTCAAGCCCCGAGGCTTCTGTCTTCCCGCAGGTTAGTCTGACACTCCCACCGTCCTCGACGCCATACCCCGAGATGGGTCACGGTCGTCTCGAACGGACGAGTGGGTTGCGGTCGGGGCGTCCACGGCCCCCGATGCCTGCCGTCGCACCTTCCGAACTTGGGGAAGGCTGTTGAGAGCAGGCACATTCCAGTCCTGATGCTTCTCGATACCTTTCACGGCGATGTTGACGCTTGCACCACGGTCGCTGTGGTCTTGATGCTCACAGTCCTTGCACTTGAATCGCTTTTTGTTGCGGTTCGCTCGCTCCGTATGCCCGCACATCGGACACCGTTGGCTCGTGTACTCGGGATTAATCCAACCAGTCGGGATGCCCTCGAATGACGCCTTGTACGACGTATAGAACTGTAGGGCGCGGAACGGGAGATGGTGCAAGCGTCGGTTCATCCGCGTGCCGTAGTCGATACTGTCGCGCATCTCTTTGAGGTCTTCAAAGACGATGCACGACCTCTCGAACTGTTGGCTCCACTCCACGATGTGCCGAGACACCTTGTGGAGTCGGTCGCGGACGAACCGTTCCTCACGCCCTTCCAGCGTATCGTGCATACTGTCTTTCCCCGCGTTCTGGACGCGCTTCCGCATCGTGAAGTACCGATGGCGCTCGAACTTGATTTCGGGGAAGTCGATGACCAACGTATCTTCGACACCATCCGTTGAGAGTGCGGTGAGAGCCACGTTGTCCTCATTCACGTCCACGCCGACAACCGTCCGTGAGTCCTGCTTGTCTCGAACGGTCTGCTTGGTGTTGCGGATGTTAACGTGAAGTTCTGGCTCACCGTCACGCCACAGCGTCTCCGACGTTGAGACCTTCCACTCGTCACCAGTGAGCGCAGTCTTGAGGAGGTCAAGGTGGGCGTCACTTCCTTCGAGGACGCCCTTGACGTGCTTGTAGGGTGCCGCGCTGATGCGGAACGCCACGTCGCCGTCGTCGGTGAGTGACAGGTTGTACCCCTCCTCGTAGTTCGCTCGGAGCGGGTAGGTGCCGTCCTTGGTGTGACTGGGTTTCCCGAAGTCGTCGTACTCGTAGTAGTTCTCCATCGCCCCGAGTGCCTTGGCCACGATTCGTTGAGTCGTGTTCTTCACGAGGTCGGCGTCGTCTTCGAGGCGTGGGGAAATCGAGTTCCAGTCCACACCATCCTTAGCGAATCGGATGGTCTCGTTGTACACCCGACGGGCTTCGAGTGTGGCGTCGTACAGCAGGCCCTCGTTGTCGCTCTGGATGTCGAGTTGGAAATCCAGCGTCTTGACGAGGCCCTGCGGGTTGTTCATTCTTCGTCTTGTTCGATAGGTTCTGAGGTCCGGACAACCTTCACGTCCGCACCACGCCAGCGTTTGGGGACGGTGACGTGGGCACTATTCCCGAACGGTTTGACCTCACCGTCGAGAACTTCCTCGCCGTCGATTTCAAAGCGATTCACCATACCTGAGTATATCCTTTGGATATACTTAACTGTGTTGGTGGAGTGGGTTCGGTATGGGTGAGAAGCGGTCGAACCACACGATGTATAACGTCAACTACCACTTCGTGTGGTGTCCGAAGTACCGTCACTCGATACTCGAACCGATTGAGGACTCGTTGGAGACGAGTCTCCGGGGCGTGTGCGACGAGTACGACTACGAGATACTGTCGCTCCACATCTCACCAGACCACGTGCATCTGTTCCTCTCTGCTCACCCAAAGCACGCACCGAGCGAGATTGTTCGGACGGTCAAAAGCGTCACGGCCCGAAAGATGTGGGAACAGCACGAGTCGTTCTTGGAGGAGTATTTGTGGGGCGGTAGGTTCTGGGAGCGGTCGTACTACATTGGGACTGCGGGAACCGTCTCAACAGAGACGATTGAACGGTACATCGAACTAACAGAACACATCTAAGTGTCGGCTTCACCCTCGGGGTCAAGCCCCGAGGCACTCGCCTTGCTTATCTGTAGACACACATTTCATTGCCCCAATTTTCTTGGGAAACTACCCTTCTTGAATATCACAGACAATATCTAGGTACGTAACTACTTATCAAACAGACATACAATCTCAGATATGCTGAATAAGATTGCGATCGACCGGTTGGACCTTCGGCCGAAACTCATCATCGCATTCGTCTTAGTGGCGCTACTGGTGGGCGTCACCGGCGCAATTGGATACCAAGCCGTTGGAAACGTCGATGAAGAGGCACACGTCATCTCTGAAGACGGCGACAAAATCGATGCTTCGCTAAACATGCTCGTAGCCATCGAAGAGCAACAAGTCGCTGTACACGCCGCACTCCTCGGCGAAGAAGGAGAGCAGTCAAAATTTGAAGCAGCAGGTCGGAGATTCGACGAATACTCCGCCAAGCTACAACAGCAAGAGCTGAGCGAAGCAGAACAAGCAGAGTTCGAAGAATTACAGGGGCAACACGAACAGTACTCGACGATCGCTCAGGAACTGTTTACAGCCTTAGAAGCCGGTGATATGGAGCAAGCACAGGTCAAGAGTGATGAGTTAGACGCAATCGTCACAGATACCAAGGACTCCGCGCAGACGCTCGAGCAGGCAGCTATCGAAGACAAAGAAGCATCGGTTGTTGCAGCCGACAGTACCACACAAACCGCACAGTTGGAAGTTCTTGGGCTGACCATCGGAGCGTTCATCGTGGCGATTATGATCGGCCTGTTCGTCGCCGGGCGCATCACACCACCAATCAAGCAGCTATCGAACGGGCTCACCGCGATCAGTAACGGAGAACTCGATAAGGAGGTAGATCAGCACGTCGAGAATGATGAAATCGGGCGGATGGTCGAGGCGTACACCAAGATGCAGGAAAACCTTGAGGGGGTGTTTTCCCAGATTGGAACCGCAAGTGAAGGGCTCAAACAGGGGGACCTCAACTGGGAGTTTAAATCCCAATACCCCGGAACGTACGGTGAGACAATAACTAATCTTGAAACGGGTGCCGGCGAGCTCGCGGCAAGTTTCGAGCAAATTCAGAGCGTTAGTAGCGATCTTCAGCAGGGTGTGCTCGATGACGACGTCAACACAAACCGCCCCGGGCAGTACGGTGCCGTGCTTGATGATCTCGCGGTGGGGACGACCCAGCTGTCGAACAGTTTCGAGCAAATATCGACTGCGAGCGACCGGTTAGAGCAGGGTCAACTCGCGCAAGACATCGATACCGACTACCCAGGAGCGTACGGCGACGTGCTGTCTAACTTAGAAAATGGAATAGACCGCCTTAGTGATAGTGTTGGTAGTGTTAAAGAAATTGTTGAGAACGTCGCCACTTCAAGTGATGTTGTTGCGCAAAACACGGAAGAAGTCAAGGAAGCAAGTGAAGAGGTTGCCGGGTCGGTCGAGGAGATCTCACACGGAGCAGACACGCAGAGTGAAAATCTGCAAGAATTCGCTAACGAGATGAACGACATGTCCGCTACGGTCGAAGAGATTGCGTCTTCGGCAGATCAAGTGGCTGCAACTGCGGGGACGGCAGTTGAACAGGGGAATGAAGGGCGTGAGTACGCATCGGAGGCGACTGAAGAAATTGAGTCGATAGAGGAACAAGCCGACGAGGCGGCCGCACAAGTCGAGGCTCTCGAAGAGGATATGGACGAGATTGGAGAGATTGTAGAGATGATCTCCGGAATCGCGGAGAAAACAAACATTCTGGCCCTGAACGCGTCGATAGAGGCAGCGCGTGCTGGAGAAGCTGGAGAGGGGTTCGGTGTTGTAGCCTCTGAAGTCAAATCGCTCGCAGAGGAAGCAGGAAAAGCGACGACTGCTGTAGAAGAGCGGATTGAGACTGCGCAAGAAAGTACAACGGAAACAGTTGCGGGAATGGAGGAGATGAGCGAGCGCGTTGAGCGCGGGTCGGAAACGATCGAGAGTACAATTGAGATGTTTGATGAGATCGCGGACGCAGTACAGGAGTCTGAGAGCGGCATCCGAGAAATTAGTGACGCGACGGATGACCAGGCCGCCTCGACAGAGGAGGTCGTCTCGGTGGTAGATGAGGTGGCAAGTGTGAGTGAACAGACCGCCGCGGAGGCGAGCAACGTTTCGGCGGCGACCGAGGAGCAGACGTCGTCACTCGCGGAAACGACCGAAACGATTCAAGAACTCTCGACGCTGGCTGATGATCTCAACGATCAGGTGACTGGGTTCGAAACACAACAAGAAACGACAGTTCAGGCAAACACACAGTCTCAGATGGCCGCGGATGGAGGCAATGTGTCGTCTGAGGGAAGTAACTGATTTGACTCCTCTCCCCTACTGTTGGGAGATATTTTGAGTCGTAGAATTCCAATAGTAATGACACAAAAGAATCTTGCGACCACCATAACACATTTTATAATAGATAAAATGAGATATGTATGGAGGTAGCACGGGCGGCGTATATCGCGGTTTTCGCTTTCGCGACGCTCATTTCGGGTTATGGGGCTTGGCGAGCAACCGATATCGCCGAGCGTGATACACGCCTTGGACTTGTGTCAGTGTTCGTTCTGGCTGGTGGGTGGACAGCGACAACTGCGATACAGTTCGCGATCAGTTGGGTTTCAGCAGCCATATGGTTACGAATCATCGGGTTAATTGTTGGACTTGCTAGTATTGGCGCGTGGCTATACTTTGCGTCGGCGTACGCAGGTCACGAATACCACCGGCGCCCCGCACTGCGGCGTCTTGCGGTTGGGCTGTACCTCGTCGCTATCGCTATCAAACTCACTAACCCCACGTATAATCTCTACTTCACTACCTATGTCTCAACCGAACCGTTCGCGCACCTTGCGTTTAATCCCGGTGTTACCTATTGGTTGATCTCCGGGGCGGCATACCTGTCGGTCGGGGTTGCAACGATCTGGCTGATCGAAGCCGTGACCACCTCTCGCATCAAAGACTGGCGGCTCGGGATCGTTGTAGTCCTCACAGCCGTCCCAGCAGTAGTGGACGTCGCTATCGGACTGGGGCGCGTCCCGGCGCAGTTTGTCGAGACGAGCTATGCTCCTCTTGGAATGGCCGTTTTCGCGTTGGGAAGCTTCGTGTTTTTGAATGAGACGTTTCGCCCGATTCCACGGTTCTGGCGAAAACAGGTGCTTACACATCTCAACGAAGCAACGGTTATCGTTGACGCCGATGGAGAAATCAGACACATAAGCCCCACCGCCGCTGAGACATTCGATGAGCTCCGCGGGGCCGGTGAAACGAGTTTCGCTGACACTGCGCCGAGACTGTACGAGTGTACGGTTCGAGACGATCCGATCTTCGAGTGGGAAGCTGACGGTGAAACTCGGTATTACCGGGTGGTTGAGACGGGGTTACCGAGCGAGCGGGTGGGCGCGCACCGAGCATACGTGTATACTGAAGTGACGGCATCCGAGCGGACACGCCGCGAACTCCATCGCAAATCCAGAGTGATGGATAAAGCACCGATTGGAATCACAATATTCGATTTACATCAGGAAGACGACCCGCTCGTGTACGCAAACGATCGGTTCGACGAACTAGCGCAGAACGATCTGGAGGATCGGTCTGACCTCACAGCGCTGTTCTGTGATGGCAAAGATTCGGAAATGGCCGCAACGGTCCAGAGAGCCGTCGAAGAAGGTGAATCAGTGACCATCGAGCGCTGTGACAACCACGATGATCGACCGGAATTCTGGACAAAAGAAACGTTTGCTCCTATTACCGACACAGAGGGTACAATCAGCGAATTCGCCGGTGTTCACCGGGATATCACAGAAGACAAAGAGAAACGGGAGCGGCTCCGACAATACAAATCGGCAGTCGAGGCGTCGCCTACGTGGATTTTCTGTATTGACTCATCAGAGCGACTTATATTCGCTAACGAGGACTTTCGGCAGTTTTATGGACTTGATTCGGGCCGAGTGCGGGGGACACAAATTGATTCGATCGTTGAAAAAAGTACTGCTGAGAAGATTGAGCCCGCAATAAAACAAGCGCTGGATGGAGAATCAGTTGTTTTGGAACTCGAAACTGAGGCCAATACGGGTGAACGACAGCGCTTCGTTCGGGCTGTTCTTTCGCCGTTGTGGGACGACGATGGAGCGGTTACCGGTGTAGTGGGGTCGGTTCATGATCTTAGCGAGGTTAGACAACGTGAGCAGCAGCTTCAGGTTCTTGACCGGGTGCTCCGTCATAACATAAAGAATACGATGAACGTTGTGAAGGGGAGCGCAGAGCTGATTGAACAACAGACAACTGACCCCGAAGTTGTGAACACCGCTGAAACAGTCTCGGAGCACAGTCAGAAGTTGATTGATATGGCTGGGAAAATACGGCAGGTCACAAAAGTTCTCTCGAAGTCGCGAACGGCTGAGTCAACCGATCTTACACAGTCAGCCGAATACGCAGTATCAAACACTCAAACAGAATTCCCTGAGGCAGACATTACGCTGGAAACGTCGAATGAGCCAGTCAGCGTTCCAAACGGAACGATCGAAACAGCGGTCGAAGAACTTATCGAAAACGCGGTTATCCATTCAGACCGTGACCAAGCGTCAGTTTCGATTCGGGTCTGGTCAGATAGTGATGCATCGTATCTCGAAGTGAGTGACAGCGGGCCGGGTATTCCGGATGAGGAGCGCGATATACGGACTGGTGAAGAAACGATTCAGCCTGTTCTTCATGGGTCTGGTCTTGGACTATGGCTCGTGAAAGCGATTGTTGAACAGGCTGGTGGAGTACTCCAATTTAACGATAATGAGCCACGGGGAACGACGGTGAGAATGGTGTTCCGATCTTCTAACGATCTCAATCTCGTACGTTAAGACAATATCTTAGAGGCTCTCTCGATACGTGTCCCTTGCTGTATCACCCTGTGCGGGGGTGTCACTGAGAAATAATGTCAATCTTAGTAATCTCGAATCGTGTACCGTTGTCACTTCCTTCGGTAATACGAATGTCCCACCCATGTGCTTCAGTAACCTGCTTAACAATACTTAATCCAAATCCAGTACCTTCCGTACCCGGAGAGTATCCCGCCTCAAATACAGCCGTGCGATCTGTAGCTGGAATACCGGGGCCATCATCTTCAATATAGAAGCCATCTTCAAGTTCCCCGACCCTCACAAAAACATCTGACCCACCATACATCACTGCGTTTGACAAAATATTCTCCAACAACTGACGAAGACGCGTCCGATCTGCGCTGATATATTGCTCTGTGTCAATAGATAACGTGGCGTTCTGTTGATCAACACTCGACCAACTTTCTTCAGTGAGTTGTGCTAACTCTACAGTCTCCAGATTGAGCGCCTCTGTTCCGATTCGTGCAAAAGTTAACATGTCGTCAATCAAGTGGTCCATTCGTTCATGAGCAGCGGCGACCTTTCGAAGAGGCTCACTATCTTCCTTCTCACGAACGGTTTCGAGGTATCCTTGAGCGATATTCAGTGGGTTGCGGAGGTCGTGGCTGACTACTGAGGCAAACCGATCTAGACGTTCAATTTGCTGTTTCAGTTCTTGCTCTCTTTCGATGCGATCAAGAGCTGTTTTTGAGTGACTCACAAGTAGCTCAGCTAACTCAATATCGTCTACGGTAAACGCAGACTCAGTCGTACTAACCGCCTGAAAAACACCGTGGTCGTCGATTGGAACACTTATGCCTGACCGATAGTCCGGCTTCGCGGGGTCCGTATTGTCATCCGGTTCTATTGTGTTAACAAGCTGCGACTCTCCGGTCTGATATGTTTTGCCTGCTAATCCTTGGTCAAGACGCATCTGACGACTTCCGTCTGCTGGAGCATCTTTTGATGTGCCGCGCGGAACGAGCCACTCGCCATCGCGAATCAAGATAGTACAAAGATTAAAATCCAGAATATCTGATGCGGCACTAACCGTTAAATCACAGACACTCTCAGTCGTATCCTGAGATTGAAGTCTGGTCGCAACGTCATGTAGAGCCTCAATCGTCTCGCCAGGCGAGTTGGTCATATCAAACAAATGGGAGCACAGCCGGTAAAATTACTTGTTAAAGGAGTAGAAGAAGTCACTTCTCAGCTGCTAACGGGAGCCTAATCGTAATCTCGGTCCCACCTTGCTCGCGGTCGTCAACACGAATCTTTCCGCCAGAGTGAGTGATGGTCCAATAGACGAGCCACAATCCGAGTCCGCTGCCGTGAGAGAGTGTCTCGATAGCACCGCCCGATTCAAGAACGTTTCTGTCAAACTCCGGAATACCCGGACCATTGTCTCGCACGCGGAGGATACCCCATGAACTGTCAACAGTAAGGTCAACAGATACACGTGGTTCGTCGCTGTCGTTGTGGACTACAGCGTTAATCAGTAGCTCTTCGATAGCGGTATCAATCGAGTCAGACGCAGAGACAACAAGTTGAGCCGGGGCCGAAACATCGATACTTGCGTTAGACCATTTTTGACCCGTCTCTTCCGCAAGATTTCGAACTACCTGTCCGAGGTCTACCGGGGCCGGGTCGCGTGGATCACTGAGGCCGTCAGTAATCTTTCGTGACTTCTCGCTCGTCGTCAACAGGCCGTTAGCTCGCTCAACAATAACATCGGCAGCAGCCTTGAGGTCACCATCGAGTTCATCTTGAAGCTGCTTGCCTCGACCACGGATTACATTCACATCGTTGCGAATATTATGGCGCAAAATATTGTCGAAGACTTTCAACTGTCGCGTCCGCTTGTCGAGATTGGTGACATCCCGACAGATCGCAACTGTGCCTGTGAGTTCTCCATCCTCATAGTAGGGGTACCGGCTCGTGTAGAAGACCGCCTCCTTGTCAGTATGTGTGAACGTCGGCTCAACACTGTATTCGACTGGCTGTTCGGTCTCGATTACACGCTGTTTCTGCCGGGCAATCTCTGTGGCAGTGGCTGCGTCCATAAACTCGTATTCACCATCGCCGAGTAATTCATCCCTTGAGAGCCCGGCAAACGAGCACAGTGCGTCGTTAACCAGTCGAAACTCTCCCTCACAGCTCTGGAGCATAATTGGATCCTCAAGCCGCTCAACAATATCACGATATAAGGAGAGCCGTTGCTCAATCTCTTTGCGCTCGGTGATATCTCTTTGGACTGCGACGAAGGCTTTCGGCTCACCATCTTCGACAATTGGCGCGATAGTTTGATCTGCGACGTACTGGGAGCCGTCTCGTCGTTGGTTTGTAATTTCTTCATGCCACGTGTCGCCAGCGGTGATCGTCTCCCAAAGATCACTGTAGTAGTCGTCGGTCATCGCTCCAGAACTGATAAGCTCTGGTGACTCACCGACAGCTTCAGTCCGACTGTAACCCGTAATCGATTCGAACTCTGAGTTGACGTACTTGATCGTTCCTGTCGCGTCGGACATCCAGATGGCGTGACCAGAGGATTCAACCGCTTGTTTGAATAGTTCCAGCGTCTCCGTCCGTTTTTTGAGACGCAGTGATTGGGTTCGCAGCCTCGTAAGTGCCTCTACCCGCCATTCTAATTCAGCCTTTTTGATCGGCATCGAAACCACTTCGTCAGCGGTTTCGAACACAACGCTGTCGGCAATCTCACCACGATCGGTTTCAATAACGGAGAGGTCTGCTCCCGGAATGAGCAGAAGGCATGGCAAGAGAGCGGGCTCAGCCTTTCGTTTCCGAGCTCGGAGCGTTTCAGCATGCGTCTGTAACATCTCCCCATCAACGATACAACAATCGAATGTCGCTGTTTCGACTGGCTGGTCAGGATCGACAAGCGTGTAGCTATCGTGGGATTCAATCCACTCAACAATCAGCCGCCGATCTCCTTTATCAGAGAGTAAAGGGAACAAGGCCGCTTGGTCAGTAACATCATCAGAGAAGTCATTTACAGAAAGTGTATCGTTCATCGATCGCCCCCCTCGCTATTGTTTGTAGCCTCAGTCGTCTGTAACTCAACAACAAAGGCTACGCCAGGTTGATCCGTCTCAGTTGCTTCTCTGGGCAATTCATCCTCACTGCAATCCGCGATCCAGACTTTTCCATCGTAACTCTCAAGAAGATTATCAACGAGGAACAAACCCATTCCGGTCCCCCCGCTCTCTAGTCCCTTCTGACCTTCTTGAAACAGATCTTTTCGGACGTCGGCTGGAATTCCTGGTCCGTTGTCAGCCACTCTGACACGGACGGTGTCATCCATCTCTTCAACGGTGATGACTACCTTCGGATCTGGTCTTTGATTGTGTTGGACCGCATTGTTGACAAGGTTCCGAAACACTGACGAGAGCAACTCATTTGCCAGTACCCGCGTTTCTTGATCGGGTGGGTCTGGCATCGTAATTTCTGCGTCGGAAAACGTCTCCCGACGCTTTTCGAGTTCTTCAGTGAGGAGTTGTCGAAGTGAGATCGGCTTGAGATCTGGCGTTTCATCACCGTGAATGAGTGCTGATAGGTCACGGGCAACGTTTGTGAGTTCGATAACATGATTTCCTGCCCGGAGGACCCGGTCAAGTTTCTCTTTACCGTCCGAAGAGAGCTCATTTTCAAGCATTTCTCCCCACGAAACAATGACGTTCATATCATTTCGGATATCATGACGGAGAACTCTGTTCAACACGTCGAGTTGCTCACGTTGCTCACGAAGACGTTCTTGGAGATCTCGGAGATCAGTAATTTCGTGATTAACGGCGATGAACTGTGTGATATCACTATTTGGGTTTTCAACCGGAGCAATTGTTTGTTGGACAATATACCTCTCGCCGTCTTTGCGTCTGTTGACAACCGTGCCATGCCACGTCTCACCGGCGGTGATAGTCTTCCACAGCTCTTCATAGAACGCCTCATCATGTTCACCAGATTTGAGCATCCGCGGGGTATTTCCGACGACTTCCTCACTTGTATACCCTGATTGTGACTCAAAACCTCTATTGACGTACTCAATTGTTCCGTCGACGTCGGTGATCAATACTCCGTGACCGGCGTGTCGGTCGCGGATTTGGCGGAGTTGCTCACGTCGGTTGAACGCGACAGTCGACTGGTCTCGCAGGCGGAGAGCCATCTCTAGTTGTTCGCCAAGTCTGTGTTCTGCGAGTGGCATATCGATCAGCCCATCGATAGCATCCCACAGCTCCGGGTGTGTCTCGCGGAGACGATTACAGATCTGGCGGTGCTTTGCCTCAGGGACCAACAACAGGTACGGCAGCACAACCTGCTCATGTTGCTTTCGTGTGAGCAGTTCCGAGCGGTGCTCATTGAGGGCTGTCTTGTCGACGAGACAGCAGTCGAACGCCGCCTCAGCGATATCTACGCTCTCAACAATCGTATATTGGTCATGTTTGGTTAGCCACTCTGTGAGGACACGTCGGTTCCCTTGGTCACTAACCAGCAGCAAGACGCGCTTTGCTTCGTCGGCTGTCTCTTGATATGGCTGCTGTTCGTTCGTGGACATGAGGTTTGATCGTGTGGGCTCGTATTTGGTGCCTATATCACGCGAGGGCTACGATTGGTCGGTGTCAGCCACATCGCGACTAGTGCCGCCAGTATCCTCGTTCCAGTCAGGCGTCCCAGTGAGAATGCCCCGAAGTTGTGGGAGAGGCTCCCCGACGCGTATCCCGTCGGCCGTAATCTCAAGTTCGCGAAGGCTGCGTTCGAAGTCGCTCGTTCGCATTTTCAGTGTCCCAATCACTTTCCGCATCTCGCCACGGTACTCAACGTGGCGCAGGAACACAATATTATCGGCAAGATTGCTCGTCCGCTCTTCAGACGCTTGGAAGTCCCCGGTGATATTGTGGACTTCATTAACCAGGAGAGTGGTGACACCAGCAGCCCGCAGGAACCGGCCAATCCGCACCAACGCACCCGTCGTGTCGGCAAGTCCACGGAGATTCTCTTGGAAGCCTTGTGACCCATCAATCATTACAACCTCAGTCCCGTCGGTAACGGCCTCCCGGAGGAGTTGCTCAAATTCACCAACCGTGTACTCATCGGGAGAGACCTCAACAATAGAGAGTTCACCGCCTTCCAGCGCAGCCTGAAGTGGAAGCCCAATTGCTTTTGCGCGATCACGAATGGTCCATTCTGCTTCTTCGAACTGGAATAATACGCTCTGTTTGCCCGCAAGTGCTGCTTGAATGAGAAACTGAAGCCCAGTCGTCGTCTTGCCGACACCGGTTGGCCCACTAAGCATTGTTATCGTGCCCTGATCTAAGCCGCCATAGAGCAACTCATCGAGTTCGTCCACGCCAGACGACAGCGGTTCTGCGTCGATCGCTTGTTTCTGCGTATCGGGTACGAGCTCCGGCCAAACTTCCAGTCCCGCTGTAGAAATATCGTAGAAATGATCTCCACGTCGGAACGATGACCCTCGGAACTTAGAGACAGTGACCATCCGGCTCTCAGAAGTTACATCAAGAGAAATGACAGTATCAACAAGAAATTGGATATCATCGTCTTTGATTGGCCCCCCAGCTTGAGACGTTAACATGCCCATCGCGCCAATTTCTTTGAGATAATCAAGGAGACCAAGGATTCCAGACCGGAATTGCCGCTCGTCAGTTGTAAGATGCCTGAATTCTGTGATTGGGTCCAGTAACACGCGATCTGGTTCAATCTCATCAATCTTCTCACGGAGTTCCGCAATAAAATCCGGCTGTTCAACTTCCGCTGACTCAAAGACAGTGTAAGAGTTACGCTCTGAGAACTGTTCTTCTGTCGGCGAAATATTATGGAAGTGAATTTGCTCGGTATGAAGATCGAATGCATCAGCGGTTTCTTCAACGTACGCCTGCGGCTCACCCATGTTGACGTACAGAGATGTCTCGCCGGCGTCTATCCCCGTCGAAAGAAAATGTAAACCGAAAATTGTCTTCCCTGAACCAGGCGACCCGCGTATAAGCACGTTTCGCGGGTGAATAAGACCGCCGTCTAATATATCGTCTAACCCACTAATACCCGTGGACAATCGCTGACCTGTCATAATAGCATATTACCCTTAGTATTCAAGTAGTTTGTTGCTGTGACCGTGTTCTAGTATCACCTTTTGTGAAATACTACATGATCTACTGATCTCCGTTCTAGAGATCCACACTAGACTTATCTCGAATCTGGTGCCCGGAGGGTACAGATCTATATTATATATTTGAAAATAGAATGTCAACAGAGCCGGCAAGATGACTGTCACTCTGTATTGCCACCATCACCTACTACCTTGACCGAATTACCCACCTGCGCTCCGACATGTTCACCCGCTATATCGCTAACCCGGTTAGGGTCCGCATCAATAGTGAACCCGCTGAGGCGGTCTTGAAGCTTCCCCGCTCGTTCTTTGAGATTGTCTGCATTCTGAGAGACCTCCGCAAGCGACGACGTTTGTTCTTCGGCTGCTGCGGAAACATTATCGGACTCGCTGTTCACCTCATTTGCCGCGTTAGCGACCTCCTCGACGATGCTTACGACCTCTTCCGTAGAGGCAGCTTGGCTGTCTGTTGCGTCACTAATCTCCTGAATACCATCATTCACGCCTTCGACAGTGGTCGTGATCTCATCGAGCGCAGCGAGAGCCGACTCAACCGTGTCTGCGCCCGAACGAACCTGTTCCTGCATTAACTCCATATCCCCAACGGCTTCACCAGAGGTAGACTGTACACGTTCAATCCGCTCGGTAACGTCATCAACCGCCTCCGCTGTCTCCTCTGCAAGCTCTTTCACTTCGTCTGCCACTACAGCGAACCCGGACCCGGCCTCACCGGCACGAGCCGCTTCTATCGAGGCATTCAGCGCAAGCAGGTTCGTCTGTTCAGCAATATCCTCGATCAACTCAACAACATCTCCGATTTCCTCAAGTTCGTCCGCGAGCGTGTTGACCTGCTCGACCGTCTGCTCAGACTGCGACTCGATATCCTCCATCTCATCAATCGCCTCTGTCGCGGCCGCTTGACCGCTATTGCTGAGTTCAACGGCATCCTGAGAAGCTGTGGCAACTTCATCCGCTGAGGACGCAACCTCTTCAACGGTTCCGGAAAGATTCTGCATCTCGTCCGATGCCTCTCGGCTCTGCCCATGCTGTGTATCCGCGTCTGCCGCAATCGCTTGGATAGAGTCCGCGACTTGCTCGCTCGCACGCTGCGTCTCTGCCGTCGATGCACTCACGTCTTCACTCGCGGACGCGACCTCATCTGCGAAGTTTTGAATCTGCGCGAACGTCAGCTCAAGATCCTCTACCATATCGTTGAACGTGGTGGCGATCTTCACCATCGCCTCGTTGCTCACGTCGGTGTCGAGTCGGCGGGTGAAATCACCGGCTGCGCACTCAACCATGACCGACTGGTAGTCGGTAGCGGCCTGCTCGAGTTCCGCGTTAAGTTCCTGCATCTCTTCGCGCTGTTCGGCCGCCTCTACTTCCTTCTCTTTGGCACGATCTCTTGCTTGCTTTGCTTCTTCTAGTTTCTCTTGGACCTTCTCGCGGGCCTGTTGTCGCTGAATCGCGAGCGATTGCCAGAGGAACGTGATTGTCCCCGCAAGCATCAACACGCCAACAGCGTGTATCCCACCCCAAACGACCGGGTTGGCCATTGCTGCCGGGTGATTGTAGACGGTGAACCACTCTAAGAGCCCGAACACGCTGTGTTGGATGGCGACATAGCCGATTGTGATCGCGAACGGTACCCAGTCTTCATAGAGTGCGACAAGCCCGACTCCCACAAAGTAGAGGAAGTGTGCCTCGATGAATCCTCCAGTAAAGTAGGCCAGCACTGACGCCTGTACCATGAACGCGACAGCGCCCGTGGCGGCTCTGGTTCTGCGAGGGAGTACCGGTAGTGCGGCTATCACCACCAATCCTAAGACGATGCTAGTGCCGACAATGGAGTGTAGCATCGGAATCACTGGCAATTCAGCACCAGTGATCGACTCCATGCCGGTCATCCGACTGACGCCGAAAACAAACGGAACGAAAGCGAGCGTGAACGCCAACACACCGATGTGCCGCCGGCCGAACGTCTCGTCAGGAATCTCCGTGCCATTCGGTGTGTTCTCTATGTACTGCTGAAGTGGCGATTCTGTGTCTGTCAGGCCCATACATCGCTACGGCGCGACCTCCTATTTAATCGCTCTCGCCAAGTTATCGCTTTTGAGAAACCTCTGCGCTGTTGAAATCCTTAACCGGTGATATGTCCTCAGCGATTTGCTGAATAGGGAGCGCAAGTCTTCTACAGCGTTCCACTCAGTCCAGATACCCTAATTCACGGAGCGATTCAAGCGTTTTTTCATCTATGTCAGCTCTTTCAATCGCTTTTTGCCCCGCTACATAATGTTCTTTCATCATACCGCACAATTGACGTGCGGTACGTAATTTGAATCTTAGCTCTGGATCCGTCACGTCTTCTTGAACGCTCTTGAGCATCGTATCTATATGCTCATATGAATCTACTCCCATATTCGCATATCAGGGAATTTAATATATGAACTTTACCACATTTCTCACTATTTTTATAAGCTTTCTACCCTTCCACAACAACTGTTATTTACTTTTATTACTCCATTCGGGCCGGTGAATCCACTCTATCGGTCATGTGGTTACTGACAGCGACTGTGGAGTTAATTCCGCTCGTGCTGTATAGAGGGAGCGAATGTGGTACGAACCGAGGTTGGTCTACGGGAGAGAGTGATCGCTCAGTACAGTCCGTATATTGCCTGTGTTTGACTTACACTCGGCACCTTTTGGAATCTCTCTGGAGGCCGTTATCACGAGTTGATTTTATAACAGATTCAACAGACTCAATCTATTGATAATGCTGTCGGACCAACTTGCGCTGTGCCTCATGTACGTCCCAGATTAACAAATATGTCTATTATCGGAGAACAAGTGACTGGTAGAGCGATTACGATGATCTACAGACACCAGATGCAATAAGTTGTTAGAGGCGTGTACCACTGCTAGACTCATATACCAAACGACACTTTACACGTGGTCCCGTATAGTCGTAGTGAGGCTACGAAACTGATGAAATCTAACAGTCGGAAAATAATCGGAGGTGCCGTTGTTGCAATCGCCTTGCTCGCCGTTGTCGGCAGCGGGGTAGCATTCGCGCAAGGGAGTGGATCATCACTCGTATCGGACGTTGATGACGACGACTCAATTCCAGAGAGTAACGTCACACTTTCTGAGCAAGAAGCAATTGATATCGCAACTGCCGAAGCTAATGGGACTGTTAATGAAGTTGAACTTGAAAACGAAGACGGCGTACCTGTCTACGAAATCAAGCTCGTGACGACAAGCGGCTCAGAGACCGAAGTTGCTGTCCACGCAGACGATGGCACGGTCCTCGAAACTGAGAGCGAAGACGAGGAGATGGACGAAGACTCGATCTCGGAGAGTAACGTCACACTTTCTGAGCAAGAAGCAATTGATATCGCAACTGCCGAAGCCAACGGAACTGTTGACGAAGTTGAACTCGAAACCGAGGATGGCGCACCCGTCTACGAAGTCGAACTCGTGACGGCAAACGGCTCAGAAACTGAAGTTGCCGTCCACGCAGACGATGGTACGGTCCTCGAAACTGAGAGCGAAGCCGACGAAGATGAGCGGGAAGACGAAGAGATGGACGACGAAGATGAGTACGAAGACAGCGACGACGAATAAACTGTGATGTCGGTCAATAATATGACCGTCAGAACTAACGGTCACGTGTGACCACCGTGGCAAATAATTAGATAGCCCCCACACCCAATTTCATTATATGACGGAGATTGAATTGTTTGAACCGGAAACGTTCATCCGGGCTCTTACGCTCTTAGTGACGATGATCGTGGTTCTTATTACCGCGTTCGCCTACTATCGCACTCGGGTCCGTCGTATTCTGGTCCTTGCGCTGCTCGCAGCGCTACTCGCAACCGATCTCATGTTAGAGGTCGGTGACGAGTTCTTCGAGGAAGGTATCCCACACTTCGAGTTGCTCACGAGCCTGTTTGCACTCGGGATTGCACTCCTCTTGTTATCGACAGTAGTCTGGCGCTTCGACTGGCAGCCACGATGACATCCCCACGCGCCACACCCGGCTCACAGAGACGAAACGCAGATGGTTAGACGCCGACCTCAAGACGGCGAGGAAGACATCCTTGAGCTAGAGACGCGAAAGGAAATCTTCGAATACGTCAAAGCAAACCCGGGTGTTCACTTCAGCCAAGCGAAGCGCCAACTCGATATGGAGACCGGGCTTTTACAACACCATCTCGACACGCTCGAAAACTATGACGTGCTCATGAGCGAGGACCATCAGGGTAAACGTCGGTTGTTCGTTGCCGAGGAACTCGATAGTGAAGAGCGAGAGATACTGTCGTCCCTCCGATACGAGACGACCCGCCATGTCTTGTTGTTCTTGATACAAGAGGAGACGGCCCGAAATGGGGCAATCGCCGAAGAGGTCGGCGTGGCACCAGCGACGGTTTCTTGGCACGTGTCACGCCTCGTTGAAGAGGAGATTATCTCCGAGGTTCGAGATGGCCGAACGACGCTCTACACTGTTGCCGACGAGGAATTGACGATGCAACTCCTCGTACGATATCAGGAAAGTTTCGTTGACAGAGCAGTCGATAATGTGCTGGATTTCTGGGGTTAACTCCGCGATCTGAAGTACAAACTAATTAAAAATATACTTCATTCTTACACCACTACCTAACAGATACATGTATCCCCAGCATGGTCACCGGAACATACGTTAAAATCACAGAGCTTCCGGCAGCCAACACGCAAGCGAATTCTATCGGTTGATTTAGCATTCAGATAGAAGAGACGCAGTTCCCGTGCTGACCACACCCTCTATATTCAGCAATTAGTAGCAGCCTATGTCACATATCGAATAGTTGTTTCGCCAGGTTGGGCAAGAGCCATCTACAAATTGGCCTACGATTAGGCCTAGAAATCAGTATAGAGAACTCGATTGAACCGTCGGCTCGAAAACCGGATCTACACCCGGGTCGGACCCGACATCGCCCGTAACATACGAGATCTTCTTCCGCTCTCGCTCGGCAGCTGCTGGACTCATTTCTCCGAGGTAGTGGTTCCGGAACGTCTCCCAGTCTTCCCAGACGCCTCAACTCATCACGACGGCAGGAAGAACACCGCAGTCCCATAGCAGATGACCGCCCCAAGTACGCCGGAGGTCGTGAACGTCTAGGTAAGTCCATCCCTCGTCACCGGTCGCTGCGTAGCGTCGCTCGCCAGCTCGCTTCACCCAGCGATAGATCGAGTTCGGCTCAACGCCGACAATTGGTTCGTCGGTTGTCGCGTCTCGACTGCGGACAATTCCGGA
Source organism: Halorubrum salinarum (assembly GCF_013267195.1). Lineage (NCBI taxonomy): Archaea > Methanobacteriati > Methanobacteriota > Halobacteria > Halobacteriales > Haloferacaceae > Halorubrum > Halorubrum salinarum. The sequence continues at coordinate 123,347 of NZ_CP053942.1, forward strand.
AGATGGCGAGCCATATGGTCATGTCTCGCGAATCGGATATAGCGGCTGGTATGTGGTATCATGAGGCGTCTATATCGTTGTGTACGTGTCGATAGGGGTTGTCGGCGACCAGCGGTACCGGCTAGGCGACTCTCGCGCCACCGAAGATCAGCTGGCTCCCGATGATCGCGAGGAGGGCGTGAACGACCTCGCGCTGGAGTCGTTCGCTCACGCGTTCGCCGAGGCGCATTCCGACGGTGAGGCTGGAAACCACGAGGGTCGGTGTGGCGGCCGACGTCAGGGCAAAGCCGAGGTCTAGGAGGGTCCGAGCGCGGTCACGAGCGCGACCGTCTCCACCGGTCCGGCTGGGGGGCCGAGAAGCATACATTCGACGCGAGTGGAAGTAGAATACCGGATTCTAACACATCCAGAGACAAAGAATCAAATAGTCAATCAGAGTGGGATTTGCTATCATGCTTCCAGACGATCTCCCAGTTGATCGCCAGAAATTGCTGACGTGGGAAACAGAATGCTGGCAGTGTGGCGAGCAAACGCCTGTGGTCTGGCCACGAGGAGACCATCTTGATACTCCCCTCGGAGATATATTAGCGAATTACCAAACCCCTGTTGAACGGGTCTACAGCAATACTCTCAGCAAGAAAGTCTGGGGGAACGTCTGTCAGCACTGTGATTCTTACCAAGGAAATCATTTCATCCAGCAAGAGGCACTGGAGATTGACCCTCCACTGGTAGAATGTCCACATTGTGGGGATGAACACGAATGGAACCCGGACCAAGGGATGGGTGGGGCATTTGGACAGGGATGGGTCTCATGTCCAGAATATGGTGAAATACCGGTTGGTGACCCACGAGGAGAGTGACGAATTCCTTCGCTCTATACAGGCCCAGATCAGTAGTATTTCAAAACTCGAATGAGTAGATTGCGACATGTACGATCTCACTGGCTTTCAGCGCGATCTGCTGTACGTAGTTGCCGGACTTGATGACCCCCACGGACTTGCGATCAAAGACGAGCTCGAGGACTACTACGAAAAGGAAATCCATCATGGGCGGCTCTATCCCAACCTCGACACGCTCGTTGAGAAGGGACTCATCGAAAAGAGTCAGCGCGACCGACGGACCAACGAGTACAGCACTACTCGCCGGGGCACTAGAGAAATCGAAGCTCGGACTGAATGGGAAGCCGGGTATATTGACCACGACGGGTGAGCGAACCGCTGTGTTCGAGGACTGTTTGACTCTAGTATTTCGCGCTCTTCTCGCGAGAGATCCACTTAGGATCACTAGGCATCGTAGAAAGAGTGTTTTAGATTAATATTACAGTTAAGGTTAAGATTAACTCATATCGTTCCAATTGCCGAGCTATACTTGGAATCTGTTCGAGAAGGGCATCAGCCGGGCAGTAGCTCAGACAGGCAACGGACAGTTTTCTAGGTCTCGTCGATGACGACTCCGACGACGAGTAGTACGGCACTAGCCACATCTGAGTATAGCCTCACCGCTGACAGAGCGATCGCTCGATGTTGCCGTCATGGGTACTATCTGTTGCTTTGCTATTGTTAGGGTTTTTCCTAACACTTATCGGAACAGGGTGCGTCTACACGTGTGTGGATGAGCGATGATGTCACCGTACTTGAAGACGAGATTGAAGCCTACGCCGACGGCACCGTTGCGAGGGTACGCGTGCTTTCGGTCCCGACCTCAGACCGGTTCGAGGACGGGATCAAGTACGCCTACCACTACGGCGAAGCCGGCGCAGATGATCCGATCATCCGGTTCGACAACCACCACGGCGTCCACGAACTCCACCTCGGCGGTGAGACCTTCGAGATCGACTACCCCGGCCTTGCGGAGATCTTCCGCGCCTGGCGGGCGGCACTCCCAGAAGAGAAGCGCGACGACTGGTAGCCCGATCAACTACGGTGACCAACGTACAGACCCGCGACTAATTCCGACCCACAGCCCTACACCCCACCCATGACCCAGACACTCCACGTTCAGATCAAGTCCGCCGACCGTAGTGATCTCGAAGAGCGTCTCGAAGCGATCGACGCTGGCGAGGACGTTGACCCCAGCGAGCCGACGCTGTCGATCGAGAACCTCGAAACGTTCGGCCGCGTTTTCCGCTCGACCAACCTTGAGCTCTTGGAGGCGATCGTCGAACACGAGCCGGGGAGCATCCGCGAGCTCGCACGCCTCGTTGACCGGAACCCGCCAGAGGTCCTCGAGAACGTGAACGAACTGGCTGACTACGGCCTCGTCGAACTCGAGGAAAATGGCCGAGCAAAGCGCCCAGTTGTGTGGTACGACGAGATCGACGCGGACCTCCCGCTCACGAGTAAGTCCGGACAGGGCCCGAAGGCGAACGCCTGACCCAACGAGCACACAATAGGCGACGACGTCGATCCCGAGGATCCGCGCCCCGGTGGTCACTACCATGTCGACCGCAACGCAAAGTGGTACTACGTCGACGACGACCACGCAGGGACGATTGCCCTCGGGCCAGCGACCGACGGTGAGCCCGGTGACGACTGGGTGCTTACGCTCTCGGCTGCAACGTCGGACGAGGATCCCAATCCGGCCGAGCGTGTCGCCGTTCGTCTCACTCCGTGGGCGCTCCACGAGCTCTACACTGAGTCGCGGAATCTCTCACCAGACGCTCGTCAGGCAGGCCACACCGCCGAGTGTGGGCTCTGCGGCGAGCAGGTTCCACTCGACCGGGCATGGCCAGATAACCGCAAGCAGCCGTGTCACCCAGACTGCTACGCCGATGCGTTCGGTGCGCCTCCCTGGTACGATGGACAGTAGCTGGGTGTCGCTAGGGCGTCTAGGATGAGCGAGAGCAAGCTTCTCATCGCCGCTGGTGCGACTGTACTCTGGGCCATCTTTGGGGTGCTCTTGCTTGAATTGACGAGTTTGGTGTCGGCCTTCGAGCTCGCAGTTTCTGGCCCGATCTTTGATCTTACATCGTTACTTGATGTGTGGCTACTGGCTGGGATTATCCTCGGTGTCGTTGACGTCGCCCACCTCTGGGACATGGTCACTGGGTGGTGACCACGAAACAGCGACACCGCCCTAGTACCCGGCTAGCAGCCGTTTGTCTGGAGGAAGCTGTCTGACTAATCTTAAGATTAAGGTTAAGATTAATTCATTTGAGTGAAATACTCTCTCAGGGCGTGAATACGAATACCAGTATCTACAAATTGGTTATCTAAGAACAATTTCTCGGAGCCTCCATACAGTCCGAAACGACTGCCACAAGATATTAGTTCTCGGTTCACGTATCATGAATTACGATGGTGGTAACAAACGCCCCGGCTGCGGACGAGAACGGCTCGAAAGAGGGCACCGCACGCTCCTTTATCGCAGCCTCAGAGATACTGGTGAATCCCGACATCGCCAGAGTCTATACTGACATCCTGCTGAATCAGCCTACTACGAACAGCAGTATCGAGCGTAGACTCGATCTTGCCGGAAGTACAACCTCAATGCGGGTTGGAAAGCTCAAAAACTTAGACATTGTCGAGGATGTCAGTAGCGGGAAAGAGAGCCAGCTCCGGACTGATTCACTATTTCTCCCCGTTGGGGAGGGAGAGACGCGGATACTGTTTGACCCGCTTACGATCGCCGCTTACGGTGCAAGCGGCGAGGTCAGTGAGATCGAACTCTTCGTTGATCGGCACGGCAAGGCGAAGCTGCTGATGGCGGTTGAGCAGACACGGGCATACCTCAGTGGCGAGGTGACTCGTCGTGGAGCAGCAGACCGCCTCAATGTTGATGAGATCGAGGCTATCAGCATCACGCAGGCGCTGGAGCCGATTATTGCCCTATTTGTCAAAGCAGGGCTCATCGATGATTCCTTCGAACACGACGTACATGATCGGAAGATTCGAAACACTCCGTACGTGTTTGAGCAGGAATGAGCGATCGACCGAAATTAGTTGACTCTTCACCCCTCTACCCGCTCCCGGATGCACTCCTCGTTGACTCGAGCGTCTTGGGTGGAATCGGGCGATCTACTCCAGAACGGCGACAGCTAATCAACTACATTCAGTCGAATGATAAGCAGTTGTACGTCTCCACTGGAGTAGTCAAGGAGTTGGACAAGGAATGGGCTGGTCCCTACGGTGTCAACGATTGGCTTGATCCAATACGTAACCAGGACTGGATTGTTGCCCTTCCAGAGCCGGATTACGGTGCGCGAATCCGTGACGGCCCGACCGTGAGCGAGATGGTTGACGAAGCACACGGAGAATTAGCCAAGCTCGAACAGGAGCGAGAAGATGAACTCCCGAAAACGGACGCCAAATTCGCCGGTAATCTTGTTCAAATCCGGGTGTCTGAGGGTCACAATTCCGTGGGGCTGATCATCGACGACAGGAACGCAGAGCGCGCACTATCCCAAGTAGTCAGTGAGACGGAGTACGAGCAATTCTTCCGGATACTGAGGGGGCCAGAGGTATTAGAAGAGATACAGTAACACCCTTGTTGCTCTGCTGCCCTTCCGTTTCTGATAGTCCGTTGGATCTTCCACCGTGAGATCGTCCCGCGGTCGACCTTTCGGTACAGTTCGACAGAGAATCATAACGTTCCCTTCCCCGTTGGGGCTGCCCTCCTTGCGCGGTTATGAGATGAGATCCGTTAAGTTAACGACCTCACCATACCACCGCTCCGCATAATCTCGGAGGATAGATTTGATGCGTGCCTTCTATTTTCTACTTAAGTATCTGGAATAATATACTCACTCTAGCTTCTCTTTCTGTTTTTCATTAAATCCGCAGAATGTGTTAGGACTAGGTGAAAACAAGATCGAAACTGTATCGCCGTTGAGGGCTTCTGAAACACACATTTGGAAGAGAAGTAAGGCAGCAGATGTCGTAGGAGGTTGATCTATGCTGTCGACGGCGAAAAATGATTTTTCCGCCTTTTGTGATATCTTGGTCCGGACACAGTTATGCGATCCAACAGAGCAAAACAATCCTTGATCGATACTGTCCAATTCGAACCTACTCAAGCAAAAGTCAACTACTCACTGTGCCTATTCATCCTCGGTATCTGTTGCGGCCAAAATCTCAGGATACCGGTTCCGTATCGTCATCTCGCTTACGTCCGTAGCATGAGCGATATCTGCTTGTCGGAGAGACTCATCGCACTGTTTGGCAGCCGCGTACAGTGCCCCTGCGGCGATGCCTACCGGATGTTTCCCGCTGTGAACACCGTTTTCAACCGCTATTCCGGCGAGACGTCGTGCCTCTCGCTCTGTCGCGTCCGTACACTCCACGTCCGACGCAATCCGCCCGATGAACGAACGAGGATCTGTTGGTGGAATTTCTAACCCGAGTTCACGTGAGACGTGTCGATATGCCCGCTCAACGCGAATTTGTTCGACGCGGCTCACTGTTGAAACCTCGTCGATAGAGCGCGGGACGTCATCCATGCGACTCGCCGCGTACAGCACCGCAGTGGCGACGCTTTCAACGGCTCGACCCGGAAGGAGTCCGTCCGCAAGTGCGCGACGGTAGATGACGCCTGCCGTCTCTCGGGTGCTTTCGGGCACGCCGAGCGCGGAAGCCATGCGGTCGATCTCACCGAGCGCATGCATGAGATTCCTATCCGCCGATGAGCGTCGTCGGAAGCGCTCATCCCATCGTCGAAGGCGACGCATCTGTTGTCGCCGTTCTCCCGACAGCGCGTTCCCCTTCGCGTCGGTGTCTTGCCACCCGATCACCGTCGATAACCCCTTATCGTGTAAGAGGTTCGTGCTCGATGGCCCGACGCGAGAGTCCTGATCGCCGGTGCCGTCCGGCGTGTACAGTTTGATGTTCGTATCAAGCGTCGCGTCTGAAACGACGAGTCCACAGTCGTCACAGACCGCATCAACGTCATCATCGGCTCGACGAAGTCGTCCGTGACACTCCGGACACGTAGTCTGACTGTGCCGTTCGTCCTCATTCTCCTCCGAAACGGAGTCGGTAACAGACTGACAATCGCCGGCTGCGCTTGACGAGGGCGCATCAGTACCGCTTTTGCGGGAAACTGTGTCCGGTCGCTCTTCGTTAGTGCGCTTGTTCATCAAGTCGAATCACCTCTCGTGACCGGGGCAGAACAGACGCGTTCGACTGTGTGCCTGGCCAGTACCGTTCATTGTGGGCTCTGAGCCGGCGTCGAGTCGCTGATCCTGATACCGTGCGCGGTGACTCTCGTAGCAACGGCAGATGGAACTGACCACACTGTCTCGGTGGGTACTGTCACTCCGTCGATCGCGAGGCAGACGAGTTTCCCTCGTCCCCGCCGCGCCGCAATGACAAATTCAAACCGGCGTGATCGGTTGTCAGTCGCCGTCACGTGGACCGTTGAGAGCCCGTTCGCGCTCTCCCATGTTGTCGTGTCGACGACGCTGAGGTCGCCTGCAGGAGTGACAGCGGTCGAGCCGCAGGCTGGACAGGACCCTTCGTGCGGGGCCGTTCCGAGGTACCCGTAATCGGTCTCACACGCAAAGCAGTGTTCCATGGTCTGAGACTAGTATCGATCCACGATCGTCTCTGCGATGTGTGCCCGACCGGAACATGCTGGACAGGCAACTACGTCACCACCGTCTAACCCGAACACGGTCACAAACTGTTGTGAGACGTGTGCTCCGCAGTGGGCGCACTCCGGCATCAGATCACCCCAGCGAACCCTCCATCTCGAGCTCGACGAGCCGGTTGAGCTCGACGGCGTACTCGATCGGCAGCTCCTCCGTGATGGGCTCGATGAAGCCCGAAACGATCATCTGTTTGGCGTCGTCGTCGTCGAGACCGCGCGACTGGAGGTAGAAGATGTCCTCGTCGCCGATCTTCCCAACGGTGGCCTCGTGGGCGACGTCAACCTTCGACTCGTTGATCTCCATGTACGGCATCGTGTCCGACGTCGACTCGTTGTCGAACATCAGCGCGTCACACTCCACGGCGGTTGAGGAGTTCTCGGCGCCGTCCGCGATGTGGACGAGGCCCCGGTAGTTGGTGCGGCCGCCGTCCTTCGCGATCGACTTCGACTCGACCGTGGACTTGGTGTCCGGCGCGTTGTGGTACACCTTCGCGCCGGTGTCGATGTCCTGGCCCTCGCCCGCGAAGGCGATGGTGATGTGGTTGTCGGAGGCGCCGCGGCCCTTCAGGATCGTCGAGGGGTACAGCATCGTCGCCTTCGACCCCATCGAGCCGGAGATCCACTCCATGCGCCCGCCCTTGTCGGCGATGGCGCGCTTGGTGTTCAGGTTGTACGTGTTCTTCGACCAGTTCTGCACGGTCGAGTACTGAACGTGTGCGTCCTCGTCGACGAACACTTCGACGCCGCCGCAGTGGAGGTTGAACTTCGAGTACTTCGGGGCGGAACAGCCCTCGATGTAGTGAACTTCCGAGCCCTCCTCGGCGATGATGAGCGTGTGCTCGAACTGACCCATCCCCTCGGAGTTCATCCGGAAGTACGCCTGGACCGGCATGTCGACGGTGGTGTTTTCGGGGACGTAGACGAACGAGCCGCCCGACCAGATGGCGCCGTGAAGAGCGGCAAACTTGTTGTCGCTCGGGGGGACGCACTTCGTCATGAAGTGCTCGCGGACGAGCTCCTCGTGTTCTTGGACGGCCTCATCCATATTACAGAAGATGACGCCCTTCTCCTCCCAGCGCTCCTGCATGTTCTGGTAGACGACTTCCGACTCGTACTGGGCGCCGACACCGGAGAGCGCGTTCTTCTCGGCCTCCGGGATGCCCAGCTTGTCGAAGGTGTCCTTGATGTCGTCCGGGAGTTCCGTCCAGTCGTCGACGCCGGCACGAACGTCGACGTCCGGCCGAATGTAGGGAACGATCTCGTCGACGTCGACCTCACTCAGGTCCGGCTGGCCGGGCCAGTCGGTGGGCATCGGCATCTCTTGAAACTGTTCGAGTGCTCGCAGGCGCCGCTCCAGCATCCACTCGGGTTCGTCTTTGTCCTCCGAGATGACGCGGACCGTCTCCTCGGTGAGACCCTTCTCGCTTTTGAAGGCGGACTTCTCCTCCTTCTTGAACTCGAATCGGGCCTCAGTGTTCGTCTCTTTGAGATCGTCTTGTTTTGAACTCATCAAAGTATTCTTCAGAGACTACGAATATAAGTGTGGTGCGTTAGAACACTCGTTAGTAACTTATAGTGGTTTCTTTAACGAAAATGAATAACTTTGTGTAGTTTAATTCGGTTTCTCTACTCGGTAGAATTTAATATGTGGCGAGAGGACCATTCGGTAGAAACAGGGTCACCGTCACTCGTTAGCGAGAATGACTTGACAGCACTCGATCGCTGCTTCGATGTGGCGGTCGGCGACCACGTCGCCCGTTTCGTCAGCCGACTCAAGTAGTGTGGCAACTTGGCGGACCCGTTTCCGTCTGGTTTGCGTGTCAAGATCGTCACTAGTAGCATCGCGGGCGACGGCTTCAGCTTCTCCGAGCCATCGGTTTGTCGCTGGCGGTACCGGGCGATCTGCGGTCGCAGTTAGGTGAGTCGCTAGTGCGTCGACCGCAGCCCGCGGCTCGGTTGGGATGTCGATCTCGTCCATCATTGTTGGTATGTTAGCGCCCACTCTGAAGAATTGTTGCGCCAAGCCACACGCCAGATGCTTTCGGACGTCTCCAGCCGAGTGCGACCTCTTGTTAGCGTATAGTAGCACGTCCTCGGTATCTGTCCGGACTTGTTCGAGAGACACACCAGACGACACAAACCCGTACGCAACCGAGGATGACTATGGTCGAGTCACTCCTCCGAATTGACGTCGTCCTCTTCGTTCTCATCGGCGTGCTCGGCGGCGCACACTGTATCGGGATGTGTGGGCCGTTAGTGACGATGTACTCGAAACAAATGACGCCGCAGCCCGATGGCGGGGCGGTGACAGCCAACGACGGGCGTCCCGGTCATCTCACGACCTACGAGGTTCGCCAGCACTTCCTGTTCAACGTCGGCCGAGCGACGACATACGCAATTCTCGGGACTCTCTTCGGCGCGCTCGGAAGCGTCGTGTTCGTCACCGCTGACCAGCTGACACCGATCGCCGACCTCCTGCGAGGTGTTGTCGGTCTTGCCGTCGGAGGGTTCATTGTGGCGACCGGCGTTCGATATGTGATTGGAGGAAGCGGAGGCGATATTCGAATCCCCGGCGTCCAGCGCGTTACGTCGTGGCTCGCGACGAGAGTCCATCGGCACGTGAACAGCCCGAGTATTGTTGGGCTCGGCGCCGTTCATGCGTTTCTTCCCTGCCCGATGCTGTATCCCGCGTATCTGTTCGCCCTCGCGAGTGGCTCTCCGACTACCGGGGGAATCGCTCTCGGTGCCCTCGGTATCGGGACGATTCCAGCCGTCTTCCTCTATGGGACGATTATCCAGTCGATCGACGTTGCCCACCGTCGACGCGTTCATCGGCTGCTCGGCGTGGTGTTCGTCGTGCTGGGGTACGTGCTATTCGCGCACGGATTGATGGCACTCGGAGTTCACCTCCCACATCCGATGTTCCCGCATTACCAGCCCCTCGGGGGCGCGATGGGGCACTGACCGAGCACTGGACTTTTTTGGCTCGATATCGGCGACGGGCCCCAATCAACAACTACGATGCGGAAAACGACGGTAGCTGGCCTCCCGGAACGCAAGAACTGTCACGCGGTGGCAACTCGTCCGAGGTCGTCGACGAGCCGTTCGATGTCGGTTTGCGGGCCCCGTGGGTACGCCCGCTCGATGATCCCTTGCTTATTGGCGAGGATGATAAGCCCGTAGTGCGGGAAGCGATACTCTAAATTCTCGATGTCATCTGCCGGTTGCTTCTCGATCTTCAGACCGAAGTGCTCGTCGTGTATCTCTTGGGCCCGCTCGTAGGTCTCTGGGCGGAGGAAGTGCCAGTTCCCCGCGTCGAGGTCGACCCCCTGCTGGCCAGCGTACTCGCGGAGGGCCTCGGCGGTGTCGCGCTCGGGATCGAACGTGATGGGGAGAAACGCGACTTGGTCGCCGTATCCCTCCTCGGTGGCGGCCTCCTGTCCACGACGGAGCCGGAGAATGAGTGCGGGACACACCCCGTCCGGACAGTTGGTGTAAAATGACGTCCACAGCACCGCGCGCTCGCCCTCGAACTGGGCCGTCGATATCTCCTCGCCGTGGATCGGGTCGGGGACGGTGAACTCGGGCATGTTGTCACCGTAGCTCGGGAATGATGCCTCGCTGAGGTCTCGCTCCGGCGGTCCGAGAACGGTTCCTTCGGCGCCACTACTGCCAAGGACACCAAGACAACCGGCAGTGCCGGCGGTGACTCCCGCGACCCCGGCCGTTTTACAGAAACTCCGTCGGTCCATACGTTCGCGTATCGGTCCCGCGGTCTTGAGGTATCTGGTGTGACCTTCGAACGCGCCACTTGCGTCCGATCCGGGCGGGTCCAGCCAGTCAGCTCCTTATTCAAAGAGGCTGTCGACGCTTCGAATGAACCGGTCGACGAGCCGGTCTGGCAGCGAGGGCGACACCACCTCAAGCAACTCAGCCGTGCGGTCCGGGCGGGTCAGCGTGATCGTCATCGGGCGGTCGTCGGATTTCGTGACGATTCCAGCGTCGCTGAGGGTCGAGACGTGCCACGAGACCGTGCTCCGCGCGAGATCCAATTCTGTGGTTAGTGTTTCCGGGCGAAGAGGACCGTCCGCATGGAGCCGCAGTACGATCTCGCGGGCGGTCTCACGTCGAAGGAACGCGAGCGCGCGTCGTTCCCACGGGCCGAAGGTGGGATCGAAGTAGTGAGCCCGACCAGCGATCCGCTCGACCATCAACTCCCCGTCGTTCACTAGTCGTCGGAGATGATACTGCGCCTGTCCGGTGGCGATGCCCAGATCGCGTGTCACCTGGTTGAAGTGGACACCAGGCGTCTCGCGGACGTGTCGTCGCACCCGACCTCTGGTCGTCGCCATCGTGAGTATTCGCCTGTAATCGGCTGAGAGATAAAACCTGTCGGGGGCTTTCCTCCCATGAGAACGTTTTGCCCCGTGTCTTCTTATCACTCCCAACGCATACTGGCCAGTGTCGTGATCGCGTCGCTCATCGTTCGGGCCGTCTTCTCGGCTTTCGTGCCATTGACCGTTCAGGGGTCGCCCGTACTGCTGACCGTCATCGCGTGTGCCGGAATCGGAACCAGCGCGCTCTTCGTCGTGAGCCTCGTCGCGTATCGACGCCGCCAGACCGGCCAGTACCGACTGATCAGCGCCGCGGTTGGGGTGCTTGTTCTACGGTCACTGATTGGCGCTGGGACTGTTCTGGGAGCTGTTCCGATGCCGGTTCACCACTTCGTCGAACACAGCTTTGACTTCCTGATCGCTGCGATGATCCTCTACGCCGTGTACGCTCACGCCCCGGGTTCGCTTGGTGAGGATGTCACAAGCGACTAGCTTGGTTGAGTCCTAGCCAGCTCGATCCCAGTACATACCAATCAGCGCCAGACATCGTCCACTCCAGACCGATCTGTACGCTCGTTGATCCGGAGCGAACGCCTCCTGTGAGTGGTTTATGTCCTCTGGCAAACGCCGTTCGACAGTCACACCAGAACCGTATTGACTCTATATGAAGAACTATAGCTATGAAATCTGAACCTGACTCGCATTTGGTATCGCGTCGACAGGTCGTTCATACAGTCGGCTTGGGAGCCGTAATTGGGACGGCTGGCTGCGTTGGGGGATCCCCTGGATCAAGCTCTGAACCGGTGGATTTGTCGGGTCAAAAGACTGATTACCAAGGTGGAATGGTCATTGGAGACCATGGAGGCCCTAATGGGCAGGTGTTCTACGCCGATACAGAACCCGAGCCCAGACAGGGCCCCGTCCAAGGCTCCGAAGGAACTGAGAACCTTGCTTGGTTTCACACGCTCGCACATGGCCTCTTCCCGTACCATCTTAACCTGGTAGCTGACGGCGCGGAGGCGACCGCGGTATACGTCACGGACTACTCCCGTGTTGATTGGGAGATCCCTGAAGACACTGAGCGAAAGAAGATGCCAGCACCGACCGCCCCCGATACATTCGCCGATGCCACGGGCCTCACATACGTCATCGAATCGGATGTAATGGGTGGAATGGGGCCAGATCTCATGCCGTTCTCGGAACCCAGCGAAGCTGAATCGTTCGCTGATAATTACGGCGGACGGACGATCGAGTACGACGACATCGATCGGTCACTCGTTGATGGAATCCAGATGACTGGGATAAACTAATTGACTTTTCTCATAGTGGAGATAATGAGAACCACACAGGTTCTACTCAAAGAATCTGACACGGTTGATCAGGAGCTAGAAGCCTTTTGTCCGGCAAAATCGTAGCTATTACACACGCGATGGCAACCTCAGAAAACGAATCGAAAGAATGGTCAACTGCGGGACGCCGCAAGGAGCGGCTCGGTTTCAGTATCGACACGGCTCGGACAGCAGTCCACACGGCGATACGCATCTTAGAACGATCAAACAGTTTGCGCCAGGGGAACTGATCGATGGATTCGATAGAGTGGCCGATCGGCTGCTTTCGGTTATCGAATCCGAAGCATCGTTCCGTCGGCCGGTGACAGCTGCGATCGACATCACGACTATCCCCTATTACGGGGATGTCGAAGGGATGTCGATGGTCAGCGGTACGAAGGATAGAGACAGTCGGGCCTTCAAGTTCGCAACGCTCTCGATCATCGGACAGAATATCCCGCTCGTTCTTGCCGTGGAACCGGTTCGAGAAAGTTCTGGATGGGACGACAACCCGTCGAATCAGATCCATCGTACTGTTCGGCGACTCGTTCGACGAGCGAAAAGACACGTTCCGATCGAGACAGTACTCTGTGACCGAGAGTTCGATTCGATACAAGTGTTCCAGACGCTCTCAAACCTCGATGTGAATTACCTCATTCCCAAGCGGATCTCCAGCTCTGAACGGGATATACTCAAACAAATGGAGGAAGACGACCAAGAGGTGGCTGTTGAGTCGGCTTCTGTCCATGTGGAATCTGGATCGCATCCAATGCGGCTCCTGTACGTGCCGTCGACGAGTGGAGAGGGAACGGCCGTCTTCGCGACGAATCTTCGAATCGGTCCCGAGGAAGCCGAGACATTCTGTCAGCGCTACAGCCGCCGGTGGCAGATCGAGAGTGGGTACAAATCGATCAAAGGTGATTTTCTCGCGAAGACCTCCTCGAAAGACTACCGTGTTCGCCTGTTCTACTTCGTGTTCGCGGTCCTCTTGTACAATATCTGGCGGCTGACCGACTTCCTGCTGAAAGCAGGTGTCGACGGGGAAATGGACTACGCGCCTGTGATTGCTGCGGGTGAGTGTGTTGAGCTCGTTGCCTCGGCGTTGATCCCGCACGACTAATCGGCTGAGCTCTCGCTGGGTCCGCCGCTCAAGAGTGACAACCGTATTCAGCAGCGCTAAAATCCACACAATTTCGTACGCTCGTCCGGTAGTTCGAGAGTAAGGATTCAAAATCGATCCCCGACTGCTGAGAATCACCACGACTTGATGGCGATTCGATCCAAAACTAGCCTATCCTCCGAAACTGTGAACTTCCACACTGCGACAGAAGTTGAGACTGGTCGTCTCAATGCATACGGATCTGACACTGATTTCTTTGTACAGGATCTCTCGATCAGCCGAACCCGTGACTTAATTTGAGCGCGTCGTCGATCTCGGCCATTGTCGAGTCGTCGAGACTGCCAGCCACCGAATGGATTCGGTTCTCGACAGACACGACTCGAATTTGGTCAAGCCGCACGGAGGGGCTTTTTTCAAACAGTGAGTCCGACGCTTCCACAAGTAACGCCAATCAACCCGTCAAGAAGCGAGAACGATGATACCCGACCGAGGACTTCTTCCGTCCGACATACTACGGTCGGTAGCGGCCGAAGCTCACAATAGACACTGGATATTGAACGGAGCAGATAAAACGATATCAACACCCAGGAGTTTACGTGATGAGAATAAACGGATCGCGCTCGCGGTTGTAGTCGGCGACGTCTCCGGCGACCGCCTCGATGAGTCGGCGATGAACTTCTCTGGCTGCTCGTCCCTCGTCTGGGCTCAAGTAGTGGAGCCCGCCCAGCTCCGTCCAGAAATCACCGTCAAGCCAAAACAGTGTCTCATCGTTCGACTGGTGGACGATGTCGCCGTTATCGGTCAGTCCCTCGGTGTCGAGTTGGCGACCCGAGAGCTGGGCGCGTGCCAGCACCGCCACAAGTTGCCGGCGTGAAATGGATGCATGAACAGCAACATCGTCGATCAAACTCCCGAAGTAGGCTTCGACAGTATCAATCGTTTGGGAGAACTCATCAAGCGTAACGGAATCTAACGGTATTGTATCTCTTGGTACTTCTCGAGTTTCCCAAGATCGAGAGCCGCTAAGCAATACGTCAGATGCAAGGTTGACTTCAATACTATCCGCCGTTCGACAGTACTGTGTTCTATCCCTGCTCTCGTTCGCAGTGACCTCTTCTAAATACATATTCTCAGAGAGTTCCTTCACACGTCTGTAACAGGTGGCAATCGGGATATCTAGCTCTTGACTCAGCCAGCTAACTGATCGCGGTTCCTTCGCCGCCCGCAGTATATCTACGCTGTATTTCCGCCCGAGTACCGCAACTGCTTCCGTCGACATCTTGTTACCACGATTGATTCTCAAGGCTGAATAGCTGTACCCTATATTTATCGATCTAATTCTATTAGGGCCGATATGAAATGGTTCTCTAAGCGAAAACATAATAGAGCGGAACAACAACATCGGATGTATGAGCGATGGAGACGCGTACACGGAACATACCCCCGCGGGACTTCTCGAATTGTCTTCGGAACTGAATCAAGCTGGTTCTATTGAGGACGTCTCTGTCGTTGCGGTCCGAATGTTGGATCTCAATTTTGATGCGCCTCTTTCGGCGATCTGGGAATACGATGAGGAGGGAAACGAACTCCGCCCAATCGCCGAATCAACTGAGGCACAAGAGGTGATCGGCGATGCACCTATCCTTCCACTCGATTCTCTCGCCGGGCGTGTGTACAGACAGAACCGTCCGGAAGCGTTCGACGATGTCCACGAGGCCGACGGCACGTATAATTCAGACACCCCGATTCGGAGCGAAATTCTTGTTCCAATTTCAGATTTCGGCGTCTTGAGTGTCGGAGCTACTGAAGTAGATGCCTTTACTCAGAAAGACGCAGAACTGGCGAAACTCGTCGCCTCGAATCTCGAACCTGCAATTTCACGAATCCGACACCTCGAGGAGCTACAGGCTGAGCGTGATTGGACACACACGTTGTTTGAAGGCTCCAACGATGCCATTTTCATTAGTGATTCAGACGCGAATTTCGTCCAAGTGAATCAGGCTGCTTGCGAGTTAACTGGCTATGAGCGAGAGGAACTCCTCTCGATGCGTATTCCCGATCTTCACGAAGAGGTCGACTTACATGCCTATCAGGATTACCACGACCAAATTTTAGCTGGCGAACCAGCAACCACTGAAGCGAAACTGCTTCGGAGCGACGACAGTAAAATTGATGTGGAGTTCTCGAACCGTCGGATCGAGCGCGATGGGACGGCCTATATGCATACCGTTGCGAGAGATGTGACGGAACAGCGGGAACGCCGACGTCGTCTGGAGTCATTTCAATCAGCTATCGAGAACGCGAGTGATGGGATTGCTATTTTGGAGAACGAGGAGTACACGTACGTTGATCAAACGCATGCCGACATATACGGGTTCGAGGACAAAAACGAGTTACTCGGGCAGACCTGGCATGAGTTGTACACCGATCCCGTCGAGGTCGAGCACATAGAGGATGAGGCGCTTTCAGCCCTCTGGTCCGATGGAGAGTGGAGAGGTACTGTAACTGCATCTCCAGAAGGCAAGGGAGAATTTCCGACCGAACTATCGCTGACACGCTTGGAAGACGATCGAATCGTCTGTGTTGTCCGTGACGTGTCTGAAAAATATCGGCGTCAAGCGGAACTTCGGGAGAACGAGCGGCGCTTCGAGTCGGTGTTCGAAGATCCTGAGATGCTGGTCGGATTACTGGAAACCACTGGTGAAGTGATCAATGTGAATGAAACAGCCCTGGAGTACGTTTCGCACGCTAAAGATGAGCTGTTGGGGGAACCGATCTGGGAAGGAGACTGGTGGTCGCATTCAAAGACTCTGCAGGACGATCTAAAAGACTGGATCGAACGAGCGGCTGCTGGCGAGTACGTCAGTTTCCAGGCTGAACATCTGGATCAGGACGGTAATATGCGGTTCTTTACCGGGACTATCCGCCCTGTTACAGGGGAATCAGGCGTCGAATCGCTCGTTATTTCCAGTCGGGATATCACGCCCCGCGAGCAGCGCCGTCGCGAATTGGAGACGTTCCAACAGGCTGTCGAGGATGCGAAAGACGGCTTCGCCATCCTCGAAGATGGAGAATACACCTACATCGACGAGACACACGTGGATATGTATGGATTCGACGATACTGACCAACTCATCGGGAACTCCTGGCGGATGCTCTATGACGAAGATGAGGTAGAGCGTCTTGAGTCGGAAGCCTTCCCTGTTCTTGAGTCGGAGGGGCACTGGCGGGGCAAAGTAACCGGATCCCAACCGGGCGGAACGACCTTCCCGGCCGAGATCTCTCTGACTATCATCGATGATGGTCCCCTCGTGTGTACTGTGCGCGATGAAACTGAAAGACAGCAACGGGAGCGTGAACTCGAACTCAAGGAGCAAGCGATTGACTCCTCGAATGTTGGGGTCATGATCACCGACCCACAGCGAGAAGACAACCCGATCGAGTACGTAAATAAAGGATTCACCGACATTACTGGCTACCAGGAGGACGACGCCTTAGGTCGTAATCCACGTTTCCTCCAGGGACCCGAGACAGACCCAGACGAAATATCGAAGCTTCGGGAGGCGATTGCGGCCGGTGAACCGGTAACAGTAGAACTGAAAAACTACCGAAAAGACGGAAGTGAATACTGGAATCGATTGTCTGTCACGCCAGTCACTGATGCAGATGGGACGCTTTCGAAGTTTATTGGCATACAGCAGGACGTAACAGGTCGGAGGCAACGGACTCGGAGCCTGGCAGAACAAAACCGGAAACTCGAATTGGTTCTTTCTGGAACGGACACTGGTATTGCAGAGTGGAGTCTTGAGACGGATCAGATATCATTCGACGACACGCTTGTCGATTTACTTGGCCATGATCCGGACAACTATGAAGAGTTCGTACAGATCGTCGCGCCGGAAGATCGGGACCGTGTTCGTGAGTCACTAGAACGAGTCGGCGAGACCAACGACTTGTCTGCGGATTTCAGAGTTATTGATGCCAACGAACAAACGCGATGGATACACACAGATGCTGTTCTGATACCCGATGACGAAACTGGAGAGAGACTTGTCGCGATTGCCACGGACATAACGGAGCAAAAACGACGGATTCGGCAGATTCAACAGGAGCGGAAGCGATTCGAGATCCTCTCGGAAAGTCTCGAGGAATACGCCTTTGTACTTCTCGATGACGATGGACAGATCGACAGCTGGAATGATGGAGCAGCCGACATCTTTGGATATGACGAAGAAGCTGCAATTGGTATGCCAGCAGCAGAGTTACACCCTGAACAGGATCAAAAACGTGGGATTGCTGATCGGTTACTAAAACAGGCATCACTCGCAGGAGAAAGTACTCACGAAGGACAGCGAGTCCGTCAGGATGGATCGTCGTTTCCTGCAGAAGTCTCATACGTCCCGCTTCAAACTGAAGATGGAGTGTTCCTGGGATACGGGATGGTCATCAGAGATCTTACTAACCAGCGTCAACAGCGGCGTAGAACAGAGCGGTTCGTTGAGGAATCAGTCGACGTCGTGTCTATCTTAGATCGCGACGGGTGTTTCACCTATCTTAGTGGCTCTGCTGAACGGGTTCTCGGATATGATCCAACTCAGCTAAATCAAGAGAGTGTCTTTGATATTATCCATCCTGAGGATCGGGAACGTGTAATGGAAGCGTTTTTCGCCGCCGTGGAGGATTCCGATTCAAGCGTTCAGCTAGAGTTCCAAGCAATGGATGCGGATGAGGAGTGGATTACTGTAGAAGCACGTGGACGGAATCTCTTTGATGATGAAGCAATTGGTGGGTTTCTGTTATATATACGTGACATCAGTAATATAAAAGAACAGACGAAAAAATTCGAATCCGTATTCAATCAAACGTTCCAATTGACGGGACTGCTGACCCAGAGTGGTGAAATCCTCGAGCTAAACGACCCCCTCACGGAGTTCGGCGGCACAGGTGTCGAAGAGAGCAGAGGCACACCACTCTGGGAGTGTCCTCTGTTCGCGCATTCGTCTGAAGTGCAAACTCAAATCAGACAAGCAGTTACTGAAGCATCTTCGGGTTCATTCGTTCGGTTCAACGTGGAAGCAGAAGGCGTTGATGGACTCGCCAGCTTCGACTTCTCGGTCAAGCCGATCTCAAGCCAGCGCGGGGAGCTTAGCTTCCTGGTATTCGAGGCACGAGATGTTACAGCTCAGGAGCAGCGTCGGCGACACGTCCAGGTCTTACACCGGATTATGCGGCACAATATCCGAAATGATCTGACGAAACTGAGAGGGTATGTCGATCTGCTTGCGTCGGACACAGAGACAGACACTCGTGAACAGCGCGCTGCGACGATCCGAGACATTCTCGACAAGTGGGAAAGAATGGCAAACAAGACCCAAGAGCTCCAGAATATACTCACGAGCGAGAGCGCTCTCGCTTCCCACCAGAGTGCTCAGCAAATAGCTGAGGATATTCAAGCGAAAAAAGAAGACGAGCATGCTAATGCGAATATTACTATCACAGCCGACCACGATATAGAACCACAAATACCGAGTAACCTTGAGAAGGCGATTTCTGAGCTCGTTGAGAACGCCATCACAGCGAACGATACTGAGCATCCATCCGTACAGATCAGTGTCTCGCAACCCGATGAACGGTGGGTAGAGGTTTGTGTGTCCGATACTGGGCCTGGACTCCCGGAAATGGAGAAAAATCTCCTCGAAACTGGCGAAGAAACACCGCTAAGTCACGGTCAGGGGCTCGGATTGTGGATGGTGCGGGCACTGGTGACTCGTGCTGGGGGATCGATTTCAGTCGACACCTCGGGCGATGGGAGTGAGATCAGACTGGAAGTCCCCACCCAACCGGCTCGAGAGGACTCACAAAAACCGGGCATCGTGTCGTAAACTATGACCCAAAACGGAAACACAAAAATCCTGGTCGTCGAGGATGACCAGAGTTTGGCTGAGCTGTATGCAGAGTGGCTCTCAGACCGTTATGTTGTCGAAACCGCGTACTCTGGCGAAGAAGCCTTAGAAGCGTTTGATGCGACTGTCGATATCGTCCTTCTGGATCGGATGATGCCTGGGTTATCCGGCGGAGAGGTTCTTACGCGACTCAGACAATATGAGTCGAACTGCCAGGTGGTTATCGTCTCTGCGGTGACACCGGACTTCGATATCGTCAAAATGGGATTCGATGCGTATCTCGAAAAGCCCGTTGAAGCTGACGACCTCGAAGACGTTATCTCCCAGATGCTCACTCGAGCCGAGTACAACGAAGATCTGCAAGAGCTGTTCTCGCTGATAGAACGCCAATCGACCTTGGAAGCGGTCATGGACCCAGATACCCTCGAAACGAGCCCGAAATACCAGGCACTCACGGACCAAATCACAGAACTCGAGGATAAAGTCGAACGGTACCTCCAGAACCTGCCAGACAGGGATTTTCGAGTGGCTATTGAGCGCCTGCAACGAACAGCAGCAGAGCGCAGGGAACAGCAGCAGTACCAGTCCCTCACTGAAGACGTCCTGGACACATCAGAGGAAGGGATCGTTGTAGTAGATCGCGACGGACTGGTGGTGTGGGCAAACGAAACTACGGAAGATTTACTCGGAGTTGACAGAGACGATATCCAAGGGGCTGACTACAGTCGCATTGCTTCTGAATCGTACAAGGAATATCCCTCAGGTGAGCAAACACTGTCTGACCTCGTAACTCATTCTCTAGAGAATATGAATTCCGAAGTCGAAGCCGTCGTCCGTATCCCTGAAACGGCTTCGAAAGAGCAGCAGTGGTTGGAGTACTGGAGCGGACCGATCGAAACTGGTCTTTATGCCGGTGGGCGGATTGAACACTACCACAATATTACTGAGAGGTACGCGTATGAACAACAGCTTGAGGATCTGCATGCGGTTTCTCGCGATCTAATGACAGCGGACTCGGAACGTAGCATCGGCGAGACCGTGACAACTGCCGCAGTCGGGGAACTCGGATTCGAGTTTGCTGCGATATATACACGAGAAGAGCACACGGGACGCTTGATCCCACTCGCACACGCATCCACGGAGGATATTACTGAAATCGAACTTCCTTCCATCTCTGAAGGAGACACACCAGTCTGGACAGCCTACGTGACTCGAACAGAACAGTTGAGTCCCGAAGACGAAGACGTTACACATACCCAGTCGAGCCAGTGGTTGGCAGAGGAGTTCTCGTCGTGGCGACTCTACTCACTAGAATCAGAGGGGGTTCTGTTGGTGGGTATGACCACAACGCCAGAGATTCCCTCGAGAAAGAACAAATTGGCAAAGACGTTAGCAGCGAACGCAGCAAGCGCATTCGAACGAACAGCCCAAGAGGCGGCCCTTCGGGAACGTGACCAGCGATTAAACGAGCAAAACGAACGGCTGACACGACTGGATCGCATCAACACACTGATACGGTCGATAAGTGCCACGGTTATCAGTGCAAATACACGAGAAGAACTGGAGCAAGAGGTCTGTAATGCTTTAGCTCATCTGAATCTGATTAGCGGGGCGTGGATCGGTAAAAAAGATATTAATACGAATACGATCGAGGTCAGAGCCAAAACGGAGTCGCTCCAATATCAAAAAGTGGGGGCGAACGACACTCCAGCAGATGACAATACCCAACGGAATCACTCTAAATTGCCACCTGCTGAACGGGCATACAAGATTGAAGGTTCGGTCGTGGAGAACGACTTAATGACCGCTCGCTCCGAAACGGAGTGGGAACAAGACGCACTGAAAAATGGCACCAACTCGATTGTGGCTGTACCACTACAGAGCGAGGCTTCGATCCTTGGCGTATTAGAAGTCCACTCCAAACTGCCAAACGCCTTCGCTGAAGAAGAGGTGACAGCCCTCACAGAGCTCGGTCAAATAATAGGTCACGGGATATCAGCACTCCGGCAAAAGGCGGCGCTTCTATCCGGTGGGGGCACAATTCTCGAAATCCAGTTCGAGGACGATACTGGCCTTGCAACTCTTGTTTCGGATATGGAGACGGATCTCGAAGTGTTGAATGTAGTGACTGAGAGTCCAGATCACCTCCTGTTCGCGCGAGTGACCGGTGAAAACGTGACCCCCGAGGCGTTCGAAGCCGCTGGTTTCGATCCAGAGACGGTCATTTTGAGCGACTCTCGAAATGGTATCTACTGTAAAGTCCCGGTGCGGAACAGCAGCTTTTGCGAGAAACTGACCGACCAAGGAGTTGCGATAAATCAAATCACAAACGCTTCCGAGTCCAACGAGATCGTGGTTTCAGTAACCGTGCCATTCACCGTCGACGTCGGGGAATATCTGAGTTCACTCCGGGAAGACTACACTGATCTCACCCTGTTATCCAAACTGGATAGTGAGCGAGGAGAAACTAATACCTCTCTCTCAGCACGTCTTGATGGAGCTCTTACCGCCCGGCAAGAAGAAGTCTTACAGACGGCGCTCTACGCAGGGTATTTTAATTGGCCGCGGGATGCCGATTCGACGTCGATTGCCAAGACTCTCGATATCGCACAGTCAACGTTCAACCAACATCTTCGAGCTGCTGAGTCTAATCTGCTGACGACTCTCTATCAGGATTCAACCGAGCCGTGACCTGCCTCAGTATCACGTTCTACAGTACTCGGGCTGTCCTGCTTATCGACATTCGGAAAACTGGTTCCAAATAGTGGGCCTTTCCATATAGGCATTAAACTTGGCAACCCGATATTAGAGGGTAGAAGACGTTTTATTGTAGAATAGATGTATTCTGTATGGCCGAAAGCTCTTCGCACCGAGAGTCCAGACCCGAAGGATGGAGTACGGATTCGCTCATTATCCGGGAATTTGACAGGCCCGTTTGTGTCTCGGAGGCGGTCATTGAGACGCTTATGGAAGCTGTCGAATACTGGCCGGACTTCAATAGATCTCCTCCAGTATTCGAATTCGTGGATGCAGACAAGTTAGATGGCTTGTTCAAAACGCGTGCAGTCGACGAGACCAGCCATATGCCCTCTGTGGAGTTTCTCTTTCAGCACGCCCTTGTGACGGTTCTGTATGGATCAACAGTGCGTGTCATCGTCGAACGAGATGCGTGAGTGAGAATAGATGACCCATTCCAGTACCGTTCTGATCGTCGAAGACGAAGAGAATCTCGCTGACTTGTTTGGCATTTGGCTACAGGAGCAGTTCGAGGTTCATGTGGCCTATTCCGGGGAAGATGCACTGGAAATCTTCGCTGAGGAACCGATTGATATTGTCCTTTTAGATCGTCGAATGCCGGGCCTCTCTGGCACGGAGGTGCTACAATCAATTCGTGAAGGCGGCGATGCCCAGCAGGTGATCATGGTAACAGCTGTTCAGCCAACGGAAGACCTAGCGTCCATCGATGTGGATGACTATCTTCTCAAACCAATCGACCGGACAAAGCTTCTTCGAGCTGTGGAAGCTGCAGAGCTGATTCTAACATACGAAGATTCACTCACAGAGCTTCTCTCACTCACCGCGAGGAAAGCCACGTTAGAAGCGAACCTTGACAAAACAGAGCTGGAAAAGGACGATCGATACGGCGATCTCCTCCAGAGAATACGGGAGTTGGAGGAGGAAGCTGATACGACACTTCAGCGTCTCGAAACAGATTATCAGATCGATATGCTGGTCAGAGACCAGCGTATCGGATCCCAACCTGTAGAGCAGTTCTGATATGGTGCGAGGAGCCGTGGCATCCACTAATTGTGCTCCCAGCAGCAGTATCGAAGTACTCGCAGAAAATAAATATCCGCTGCTCATCGGATTGGTCTTCGTACGAGCTATAGATGCGAGTCTCACGTACTATGGGCTAAGCATCGGACTGCGAGAAGCCAATCCGATTGTCGTACTTATTGTTGAGACTCTCGGAATCATCCCCGGCCTATTCTTTCTCTCGTCGGTGTCACTAGTGTTATTATTCTTTCTTGGTGAATACCTGCTTCCCTGGGTCGCACAATCGAGACATAATATCGATCTGTGGAGCAATGTAGCATACCTTTCAGTTTTGGTCGTATGGAGCGCTGTGTCGCTTCATAATATGGTACTCATTTGGATATGAGATTGATCGAGTTTGTCGGTTTATTATTATATGTTTCAATTGTGTTAATTAGATCATTTGCTATGCTGCTTTCTCTGCTTTAATTTCTGTAATGAAGGTCCAAACCCTCATTTTATAAACGGTTTAGGAGGATGCCTTAGCCCTGCGGCAATTCACGGATTAAAACTGGATAGAGTATTGGCACTTATTAGCAGAGGCAATCTACGAGTTACACTATACATGACATCCTCCGCGCCGTGAACGGCGCGGTTTCCCAAGCGTTGGGATATTATGGTTCGCGGGACGCCCACTCTTGTGGGGCGACTTGCCCCGTGGATTTGTCGAACAGGCGCACCGCTGGCTGTGCCATCCAGCCGTTATCCCTATCTCCCCCGTCACAGACGAGATTCGGGAGTACCTTCTGTCGGATGTTCTCGGCTCCGTTCACGTCGGCGTTGGCGACCACCCCGCACTCGTCGCAGACGTACAGCCCACGTTCGACGCGCTGGCTGTCGTCGGTCGTCCCACAGGATGCACACGATTTGGACGTGCCGCGCTCGTCCACGAGCTCGACGCTGATGCCGCGCTCGGCGGCTTTGTATTCCAGCATCTCGATGAAGCGGTCGAACGCCCATCCGTGCAGGTCCAGATTGCCGTGGTCGCCCCAATCGGCGTCCTCGCGGATACCAGAGAGGTCTCCCACGGCAATCGTCCCGACGTTGCGGGCCGCACACTCAGCTACCACATCCTTCGAGACGGCGTCCAAGAAGTGGTCACGCCGCCCCCGGCGCTTCCGGTCTAGTCGTTGCGCTTTGTGGGAGTCGCTGTCGTCGCACGTCGCTCGCTCCTTCTGGAAGTAGTAGTCGTCCTCTTTGAGTGCGCCGCCGGGGTACAGCAGGGCCTCGTCTCCGACCGCGACGGCGGCAAAGTTGCAGATGCCGAGGTCGATACCTGCCACCCGGTCGCCGGGAGGGTCCGGGTCGCCAGTGTCGACGCGACAGACGATGTGCAACTCCCACTCCTTACCGGTCCAGACCGCCCGGACCTGCTGGACGTGCTGTACGTCCACATCCGGGTCGGTGGCGTACTCGCAGAGAACGAAGTCCGACCACGACTTTTTGAGATTCGCTCCTTTCGAGAGTCGAATCCTGTTGTGGTCGGGATCGTGTTTGAAACCGTCCTCTTTGAACGTGACCGTCGAGCGGGGATGCTCGTCGCCCTGCTTGCGGTAGCCGGGTGGGTTCGCGTCCCCGTTGCCCTTTTGACGGTGGGCGTACCACGAGTCGAACGCTTCAGCCAATTCTTCGAGAATTGCCTGACTGGATTGAGCGTTCAAATCCGCGTAGCGTTCGTGACTCTTGAGGTACGCTTTGAGCGTGCCGTGGTCTGGAATCGTGCCGGTTTCACTCCAGATACAGTCGCAGGTCCACCGGGCGACGTTCCAGAGTTTCGAGGCGGCGAACCCAAGCGAATTGAGGTCGTCGCGCACCTGCTGGTGGTTGCGAATGGACGCAACGTAGGTGCGCGTGACCAGATTCGCCATACATAGCCTGTGTCGGAGTGGCTACATAATGGCGTGCCAACCGGAGTGAAAGTGGAATATCCGGCCCGACAGACCCGCGTGGACTGTGGCACCGGGCTTACGCGATTCACGCCCGGCGTGAACGCCGGGATTCTCTCGCTGTTAGAAGATAGATAGTAAGGCCAATACTTAGACGTTGACAATATTGATCAGGTATATCTATTGGGTTCAGAATTATGTTCTTCGTCAATAATAATCGAACCGGATACCTCTCAAACTGGTATCCAGCGAAGCGTCAGAGGCACACCCACCCCACCCCACCCTTCACCCCCGTTTAATTAAATATAACACGCGTTTTGAGTTCGTTCTACTTTCTATAGACTGATGCCCTACACCAGTCAGTCCTGTCGGACTGTGTTTCGACGGATCGCCCAACGACAATATAGTGAGTGGCCGGCGTACAATTCGACACCACTGTACGATCGAACGTCGCTCGCTGGACTGGAATCTGATATCCGGACAGTCTCAGAGACGTGCTTCGATCACGATAGTCACGACTCTATCGAGGAGTTCGTCTGTACACTCCCGCTAGCCTACTTTCGATTTAGCGCCCATGATCAGTATGCGGGGTCGACACGCTACCAGATGGCCACTCTCTTCCGGGTGTTCGTCCTGCAAGAATGCCACGGGTGGGAGCACGAAACCGCACTCGTTGGCTACCTCAGGAACCACCCTGAACTCCGCGATAAACTGGGGTTCGAGACGATCCCGTACCAATCGACACTGTGGCGAAGCTGGCACGAGCGGTTCACCCCTGACCTCCGAGAGACTGTCGAGACAGCGGCTCGAACGATTCTCATCAAAGCACAGAATGCAGGTGTCGCGGTTCCGCGTGAGCCGGCACGAAAGCTCCGATACCACGGGAACGAGTCTGGTGAGTCAGACCCGAATGATCAAACTACGTTGGAGCAGGCAGAGAAGATCACCGGACACGTCAGCCGCATCGTGTTCCCGGCGTTTTCGCTGGAACGTGGCGAGGGCTGTGAGATACACGAGAACGCCTACTGGGACTTACAGACGTATCTCGGACTTCGCGAGCGGCTGGCTGCGAATGAAGGGGCTCGCAGTTTTGTCTACGAATCGACTCGGGATCGGACACCGCTGGGCCACGCCCATCGCGAGCACATCCGCGACCTCTCGGTTGACCAAGTGCGAGAGATGTACCGGCAGGCCATCACTCGGCTCCTGAACGAAGTTGCGGAGACAGAGCAGTTCTTTCGAGCGGGGATCGTCGCGATCGACATTACCGAAGCTGACCCCTTCACAGGCGATCGAACTGGCTACGAGGATGAGATCATCGGAACGAAGGAGAAGAACGACGAATACGCCTACCAGTGGGCGACAGTCCAGTTAGTCGGGAATGCCGTTCCGATCGTTCTAGACGCGCAGCCAGTTCGGAAGGGTGAGCCCCGCTTAGAAATTGTCGAGGACCTCTTGGATTCTGCCGAGGAGATGGTTCACGTCGATAACGTGCTGATGGACCGAGAGTTCGACAGCCAGCACGTCCTGGAGATGCTCAGCCAACGTGGGCTTTCATACGTCGTGCCGAAGCGGATGCAGACCAGCGAGAAAGCCCAGGCCAAGCGATTGCTCCAGCGCGACCAAGACCGCTACGAGACCGACCGGAAGCTCCATCTCGGAAAGAATGAGTGGCACGAGACGACGCTGATCTACCGCCGGAAAGAGGACTCCGAGCACGACGATCATCGGCAGTACTCGGTGTTCATGACGAACCGGGGGAGCGGACACCTCACGGAGTACGGCTACCGGTGGGAAATCGAGAGTGGCTATCGATCGATAAAGCGGTTCATGGCGGCGACGACGTCGAAGAATTTCGGGCTCCGATTCTTCTACTTCGCATTCGCGTGTCTCTTGTACTCGATTTGGCGAGCGGTCGATTTGCTCGTCCAAGTCGAGCTGACGGGTGAGTATGAACATTCGTCGATCGTAACAGCCGACAATACGCTGACGCTGCTGAAGAAGGAAACTGGAATCGGATAGAGAGATACTCTGTCCGGGGCAATCCGGGTTCCTGAGTGGCAACACTGTCGGAGATCTTGGAAATTCACCGGTTTAGTTGGTAGTACGCCACCAGAAGACTATCGAGAGTAGATCCGAAGCAGCTTCGCCTCGAAAATTCGCCCGAAACCACGCATCACAGCCCCGCTAAACCCACTGTAGTCTCAACTTCCCCACTGCGACATTTTGTATAGCGATATGTAATTTATAGCATGGGGGATCTAGCCCATTTGTCCGTAATCAGCCGCTAGACGGGTGATCGGGGCAATATTGGAAATTTTTCTATCCACTTTGGATTAGTCGAGTAGTCACAAGTAGATTTTTGAGGGTCGCCGCTGTCGGTGAAGCTGAATCGATGGCACCGCCAGTTGATGGCCCGCAACCCGGGGAAATGACCGGCGATACACCACTCGACAAGCCACTGCCTGATTTCCTCGATGCTAAGGCGAAGACGATCGAAGAGACAGATTCGCCTGACGACGAGATCCACCGCTCAGGGAACTACGTTCAAGCGCTCGAACGCGTCGTCCCGGACTGGATTGAGTGGATGGACCGTCGCGGGGTGACCACTCTGGAAGCGCTCGATAGTCGGCATCTCGCCCGATACGCTGGCCATCTTACCCGGCGCGTGAATGCTCGACGGGCGAACGGTGATGCCGAGGGGATCACACCCGCTACCGCGTGGAACTACTACTCGCTCGTCTCTGCGTACCTCCATTATTGCCAGCAGTGGGAGTACATCGCAGAGAATCCGGCAGACACCGACCGGGCGAAAGACGAAATGCCTGACCGGCCCACGACGGATTCTGGGCAACAACAGTTCTGGTCTCAGCAACAGCGTGAGACCATTGTCTCGTACGTCGACGAACGAGCACACGACGCCATTGATGCGGATCCCCGGAATCGAGAGGCACTCACAGCCGCTCGTGACCGGGCGCTTGTCTACGTGCTTGGATTTTCAGGTGTCCGTGGCGCTGAGGTTCTGGCTGCTAGTCGCGATGACCGGCGGACTGGGATTACGTGGGCAGACATCGATACTGACCAGGAAATCCTGACAGTGCTTGGAAAAAGCCAGAAAGTCGAGAAAGCACCGTTGACTGACCGTCCTGTCGGGGCTCTCAGCCGCTGGCAGACGCTCTTAGACCCGCCTGCCGATACGTGGCCCGTGTTCCCTTCGTTCCATCTCGCCTCATTGCGAGAGGCCGCACAAAGCCAGCTTCAGGATCGCGGAGTCGATCCTGTGACGATTGATACAGTCACCGGCCTCAGCACAGCTGATCTCGTCGATGTCTTCCGCGAGCGAGACCTTACGCCACCGGCGCTAACCACTGAGGGCGGCCGGTACACGCTCAAGAAGCTCTCTCAAGAAGCTGCTGTGGATTGTTCAGCCGATTCAAAGGATTATCTGACGCTCCATGGCGCCCGCCGCGGTGTTGGGGAGGCATACTACGACGAGGCAGGATTCAGTGACGCACAACGCGTCCTCCGCCACGAGGATCCGTCAACGACGTCGAAGATGTACGCCCACAAGGAAGCCAGTGAACTGTCCGACGTCGGCAGCGATATCTTTTCATCAGAAGAGTAGCGTTCGTCTTGCCGTCTAGCGATCAGCGGAAGAATGGATAAACCACTTACTGCGATATCATCCCAGATTGTACCCCCACTCTTGGAGGACGTCAACGACATCGTCTGTGTGTTGAAGTCCGACCAATAACGCTGCTTCCCGGAGATCGGCTTTTCGAACGCTCTCTCCAAGCCGGGCCTCGATGAGGGATTTCTGTTTCCGCTGGACGTTCATCGTCTCTTCTTGGAGGTGAAGCTGGACCGTCTGGTCGCGGCCGTCAGTGATGCTATTTCGCCGGAGAACCCAGGGGATCTCTCTCGCTGAAGTGCTGTTCGTACCGCTTTCGACTGTATCGTCAGCTCCGGTCTCGATCTCCACTTCGGTGGATCGCTCCTCCGGGCTGCCGTCTTCATTACCTACGGTCTCCTCCTCGAACTCAGGCCCGCTGTCATCACTTTCCTCTTCCTCATCGTCCCATCCGTTGACAGTGCCTTCTTTGAATCCCCCCATCAGACAGTCACCTCCTCAGGATCATCCAATGCGCCTGGTTCAGGCGGCGACGGCGCAGTAATTCCGCCCTGCGTCTCAAGGAACCGAGCAATTTGGTCGAACTTGGCCAGTGTCTCAACCTCGTAATCTCGACGCCGACTCCGGTGCGTTCGTACGAATTCGAACGCACTACACTGGTGTCGCCAACAGCCCTCCATCATCGATGTCCGATCGCCGATAACCTCAGGCACCTCGAACGGCACCTCTTCGACGATCTCATTCTGGTCTTTCGTCCCCTTGAACTCAATCGGGACCGCACCGAGGACGCCGACGTCAATATTCAATTCATTCGCGAAGTTCGTCGCTAGCTCTTCTAAGCCCTCAACAGATGCTTCTCCCTTCGCCGACGGCTCGAAGGGAATGAGGAGGTTTCGCGTCGCGTATATCGCGTTATAGAGGTGATCCGACTCTGTTGCTGGCGGGTCACAGATGAGAACGTCATATCGGTCAGGGATATCGTTTTCAGCCAGCACACGCCGGAGCTGCGCGTAGATGTTGTACGCATCGCCAAAGTCCTCTGCGCGGCTCTTCTCGCGTACCAGGTGGTCCGAGAGGTCTGAGAGCGTATTGTGCTCCGGAATAATATCGATACCCTCTGCTGTTCGAATTAGATCGTTGAAATCGCCACCTGGATTATCGACGAGATGACGGACAAGACTGTCGGCGGACGAATCACTCCGATCGTCGTCGACATCAAAGAGCCGACTCAGATTCCCGTCTTGCGGGTCAAGCGGGATCACGAGTACATCCAGTCCAGCCCGGGCATGCGCACACGCGATGTTCGCTGTCAACGACGTTTTGCCAACGCCGCCAGCCTCGCTGTAGACCGTGTACGAGAGCATACCTTGAGATCAGAGACTAACCACATAAACGTACGTCAGACACATGTCTATGTATGTTTTCTGTCTTAGTTTGCTAAGATAGTTATCTAAGTTAGTGATCTAAGATGGAAGTATAAGATACATATCTGAGGTGGTTTCACAACACACCGGTCCAAGAGGCTCATCTCACTCTGGCAGTGGATATCGTCTTCTGACGCGATATTGAGCACTCTTGAGTGTCACTTCGAGCCTCCCGGTCTGGTCTTAATTGTACATGTGCCTCTCCAGCGTTGCGACAGGATACCACTACGCCAATAGACGGAGTTGACTCGCGTCACGTTGTGACTTACTGAACACCCTGGTCTCGCCGGGACACAATTAACATCAATGCCAGAGATGGTGTCCGGTAGTGAGCAACGACAACCACTCAGGGTTGGCGGCGGACCTCCAGACCCTCGACCGCACATGGCGGTCAATCATCTCTAGTCCTGTTGAGCCACGCTCAACGATGGATGTTATCGAGTACGGGCTTGGCGAACAACGGCGCGCCGAAGTGTATATAAACCGGCTTCTACGGTATCTCTTGGATCCGACGGAACCACACGGGATGGATGCTGACTTCTTGAACGCGTTTCTTCAGGGACTCCCAGACACAGCTGAGTTTGATGAGGATACGCTTGACCTCTCAGACGTGCGTGTCAAAGAACAGGTCCCAACCGAAGACAAAAGCGACCCAGACGCCTCAATCGGGTACGCTGATCTTGTCCTCGATATCCCAAACGAGTGGTTCCTCCTGGTTGAGTTGAAATTCTCGGCAGCAGAAACGGGGACGGAATTCTACAGCCGAGCGACGCACGTTGATGGTGTTGCTGTTGACGATTACGAGTCGGGCCAGTACTACCTCTTCGTCCATCAACAGGACCGCCCACAGGCCAGCAGCGACAGGTTTGCCAACCAAAGCTGGCAGACCTTCGTGAGCGATGTCCTCGAGGATTTTCTCGCTGAAAACGCACTCCGCTACCCGCAACGGACGACAACGCAACTTCACGACCTCAAAGACGATCTTCAATCCATTACGAACATGACCACTCACTCAGCTGCGGACCAAGAGAAAATCGCACTGTATCTCGAGCATGTGGACGCCATCGAAGATGTCCAAGCTGCGTTCGACGATGCTTGGGAGTCGTACGCTACAACCTGGGGGCGCGACGTGGCCCAGCTATTGGTCGACACCGAAGATGGGGTCCAACGGTTAGAGGGTGAGAATTATCCGGAGGTTCGTGTCTCTCGACCCGACGGCGATGACGAGCGGTGGATATTCCGAGCCAACGGCGGCGACTGGCAACACCTGTTCAAATACGGCTGGTACAAACACGAGACATCATTTGAGGATCTCGCAGATCGCGCCGACGGCAGCAACGACCTCCGTATTGGATTCTACCACCGCATGGAACGGAACCGTGACCTCGCAACCAGAGATTACAAGCTGAAATTCAGCTTCCGGAATATGGGATCGAATCCGACTGCGTTTCGTGATATCTATGCGGACCAGTTCTACAACCACCGGGGTGAATTTGAGGAGTTGCTTGCGGACACGGAGGGACTTCTCACCGGGAACAAACTGACACTAATTGAAGCGACGTACGATATCCCGGTTGACAGTCATGAGGATTATTTCGATGCTTACACCGCCGCGCTTCGCGAGGCCTTCGTTGACCTCGTCTGTACCGCACCGGAGTTAATCGAGTTGATGGGTGAGACCTTTGAGGATGCCGTGGCGGAGTACCGGTGACTACGTGTTGATTTGAGTGTTCCACGTGCTGTCTCGAACGAGACCATATTGAAGTGTATCACCGGTACAGATAGCGTATGGACGACGGTGAATCGACTGAGACAACTGGTTTTGACCCCGACAATGCCGAGTTAGTGGAAACAGTGTCTGTCTCTGCGTCGGGGGACGTGATGCTCCCAGACCAGGTCTGTGAAACACTCGGACTCGACCCCCCTGGACTCGTCGCATTTCACGAGTCGGAGACTGGTGAGGTCTTCATCAGGCGGGTTCCATCACCGTCGGAAATGCGAGGATTTGCGTCGCGAAACGCGGCGGCGACGGATGACACTCCGGCGTCTGAACTACTCCGCGCGAAGCGCAACTCGGAGCAGCGCGATCACTCGTGAACTGCCTCAGGGGGTGGGGCCTCGAGACACTCGGCCTGCTCCTATATACATCCAGCATTCTGAGCTATCAACGTTTTTGAAGCAGTCTTCCAGCTGAGGAGGACCGGACCGAAGTGAGGACTGTCTCGTGGCTAATATACCAGCCGAAGAAGCGATCTAATTGAATGACAGGGTATACGTGTCCGTTTGCTCAGTGATCTCAGTCATATCTTGCTGTCTGTCGTCGATCTCCAAGCTAAGGCCCATCTTACCTGCTCCCTGTCCGGTGAGTTCGATACGCCCAGAGTCAGGAAGTGAAGGAACACTTACCACCGTCTGGGTCTCGCCGCCAAGCCACCGCCAACTGTCACCATCGGCCTGTTCCGGCCCGTACGACCCCAAAATGAACGAAACATTGTCGACACCGGATCCGATGTCGGCGTCCAGCACCCTCTCTCCAGCGTCATCGTAGATTGTGAGTTGGTTCAGCAGAAATGAGAGCTGGCGGCCGTTCTCGATGTCCGGGTTCAACGACGACTCTGAAATAGTCCGCCCAAACGTAAGTGTGAACACTTCATTATCAAACGTTGGCTCCTCTCTGTTACCAGTGGCGAGCGTGTCTGCTGTCCGCTCTAAGTACGTCGATCCGTGTTCCTCACTTGGCTCGACCTGCGTGTCTTCGTACCACTCGTTAAACGACGTGATGAGGATCGGGCCGTCGGCGTAGCGACGGGCCGCTGTCGCTGTCTGTTCGTAGATTTTGGGTGTTGAGGGGACTGGCTCATTATCCCGCTCAACATGGGTGATCTCGGTGTCGTCGAATCCAGGCACTGCGGTTGGGATCACGTCAACGTCGACGTACTCTGCTGCTTGGTACCACGTTCGATACGAAGAGCGGGCGTTTTCGACGAATGCGTCTCTCGTCGGATTTTGCGGGTCGTACACGGTGTAGGTTGTGACTGCGTCTGCGACATCTACAATCGGGTGGGTGTCAAGCCCGGATCCGGCAGGGATATCGACGATCAGGTACGGACGCTCACCTGCGGCCTCTACCGCCGCTTGGTATGCTTCTTGAACGTCTCCCCGGAGGTTCTGTGCCACCCAGATGTACAACACAGGACGACCGTCGATGCGCTTGTAGTTGTCCCGGTGGAAGTAGGTGTCCGCAAGATAGCTGAGGTCATTCGTCAATTGATTCTGTGAAAGGGTCGAGTCAAGTTCGACCGGATCGTCGCCGAACTGTCCGACAGTCTCGTAGAGAATCGACCACTCCAGCTCGTCGGCCCTGGGGTGGGCGAGTATATCCTCTCTGAGCCGCCTGTCGTGGCCGCTGTTTGACCCCCACCACGAAACGTTGAGCCAGGAGATGCCGGCGCGGCGGCACCAGTCGATGTGTTGTTCGATGACGGCCGACTCAGCAGAGTTGTAGTTTCCAAGAACAGGTGTCGATGGAGATTCTTCTGCCCACTGTCCGTCGTTGAAGTCGTGAAGAGGCGCCCCATACCACGGGTAGTAGTGCGCACCGATTTCGCGAACAGCATCGGGTTTTGGAGCACGAACCACGACAGTCCCAACTTCTTTTGTTCCGACTGTAATCGCCTGTGTGCCCGTCTCAGATGGTTCCACTGCTAGCTCGAGCTCTGTTGACTCGCCGGGAGCAACGGTCACCGTTTGAGACGCGACAGGCTCTCCCCCAACAGACACCGGTACTGAACTGGAGACTTCGTTTTCCCCCGTATTCTCAAGGGTCACTGTCACGGTGATCGAGTCTCCGTGAGTCAGGGTGCTCGGGTCAAGCGTTGAGTCCCCGATAGAAAGTGAATCCTCTGAGGAGTCAGATTGCTCGGTTGTCGTCTCCGGTTCCGCCTCGTCCTCTCCATCCTGCTCTTGTTGGCCACAGCCTGCCAGCAGGCCCAACCCAAGTATCGTCGATGTCGATAATACTGACCGACGGGAGGGTTCCTCGTCCATATCCTGAATCAACATGGCAAGGAGAGTAAAAGTTCAGCCTTCAAGCGGAACTGTGTCGTAGTCTGATGTACAGAGCTTACACGATTCTATAGAAGCGGTCCGCCACCCTCTTAGATACAACCGATGGCCTCGGTTTGTGTTCTCAATCAGTGGGATATCAGTAGAGATACAGTTATGTATTGGAGTGAGAAGTGTTGAATGTAATGCCAACGACTCCTGAATACATCGGGAAGGCGCATGAAAAGCTTACTCGCGACATTCTGAATGGAGTCGATCCCCAGCCTGACACAGTAGAGCAGCTCGACCATCTCCCAAGCAACCATCAGGACCGCGTCCATCTTGGTGGTGAGAAAACAGCGGAATTCATTCGCGATGACGTCTCATTTCCAATTGAGTCAGCAACTGAAGTCGGCGACGAGTTACGAGGTGTCTCTGGTGACGATACTGATCTTGTCGTTGCTGGAGCTGGCGAAGAGAAGCGATACTCGCTCAAGATGGTCGCAAGTGGCAAGGTGAATGTTCGAAATCCGACGCTCAACACAATCTGTGAAAATCTCCTTGAGCAGTCTCGTGATGATCTACTCGACCAAAGCGACCGGGATGATTATGACGGGGTGGCGGAGCGCTACGCCGAGGAAGAAATCGACTCGAATGAATTCGCTGCTGTCGTACTCCCCGTATTAGCAGAGGCATTCCGCGACAGTCGTGACCAGGATGAAGTGGCTTTTCGAGAGCGCCTCGCTGATGAGCTCCAACTAGATTCCAACACCGTTGCTTGTAAGGTCACCAAGGCTGGCAACTACCATGGTATTGTATCGACGACCCAGGGTCCAATCAGCAACCTCGACAATCTGAACACGACACTTGAAATCTATACTATTGAGGACAGTTCCACATCGATTTTCTTTGATATCGATGGCGATCGGGCGTTCCAGATCGACGTTTATGGCCAGCATAGCGGAGGCGAACGGCGCACAGGACTCAGAGCAGCATACCGGGTCCCAGTATCATGATTTCCTGTCCATCACTCTCTATAGAGCCGATTAACTCCTGATTGGAACTCTCTCTTCAGGATTTGCGCTGTAGTTAGGAACTCAATAGCAGGAGTCACAAACTTCGGACCTCTCTTCGGGGATAGAGTCCGAGCCAATAGCCTCTTGAGGGAACCACTGCGAATCAGAGAGCCACGTACCGATGACTGCGTCGGACACTCAGCTACTCTCACCAAACCAGCGCGACCACGCCGATGTCGTCGCCCTCTTCGGGGTTGCTATCGTGCTTATCAGTGTCCATCTCTGGCTTCCAAGCAAACTAGCATCGGAGTTGGTATTCACATACGGCAACCCCAGTCTGGTCACCGCTTGGACGGCAGCGACGATTCACGATAGTACCGGTCATCTCGTCTCGAATTTGGCTTGGTACGGTGTTGTGATTGGGCCCGCCTACGCGCTGTACACCATCTGGAGCCATCGTCGGTTATTCTGGCTATTGTACGGAAGTCTTCTGGTCGTCACCCCGCTCGCCACGGTCGCTGTCGACTATTGGCTTCTGTATCTACAGTGGGGGCTTGTCGGCCCTAATTCGATTGCGTTCGGATTTTCGGGCGTCGTGAGCGCTTTCGGCGGCCTGCTTGCTGTTGGGCTCGCGGGAGTCGTAGCAGAGTGGTACTCGTGGCGGATGTCGACCGTGACAACGCTCGCATTCGTACTGAGTGGGCTAACTGGGGCTGCCGTCAGGTCGCCTTTCGCTGCCTTCGAGAGTACTGGATTGGTGGCTGGTGGTGTTCTGTCTGTTGGGGTCGTTGGTATCCTCCTTAGATGGAGTTATGGACGATCCTCTCCTCAGCAGTGGTTATCGGCTCACTACGACGCGCTAGTGATTGTCGGCGCCTGTGGATTCGTTCTGGCCGCGTTGGTGATTAGCATGTTCACTGTTGAGAGTATCTCAGCTGGTCGGTTTTCTAATGTGCTCGCTCATGGAACCGGCTTTGTGATTGGCGTTAGTGTCGCAGCAGCTGGCTCCCGTCTGGTGTGAGGAGTTGTGTTACGGACTCTTTTCTCGCCTCAGTAATGTCGCGTGAATATGAGGGCGAATCGGGACGAATCAAACGACATCGAGTATCCGGGCACGCTCCGGGTTGAGGTGAGATCAACAACGGATATGTTCGACGACGCGGTTGCGACCGCAGAAGAATTTGAAACTAAATCTGAGGAACTGAGCGACGCGACAGCGTCGGTTTTGACCTTCGATAGTATCGAGCAACTTCGCGAGATGCTATCCACGCAGCGGCTCGAACTCGTGGAGAGTCTCATGACTGCGTCAGCAGTGAGTTGTGCGGAATTAGCTGACCGGCTCGATCGGGCTGCGCCCAGTGTTCTCGATGACGTCGACGTCCTGGTGAACGCGGGTATCATCCTTTGCCACCACACCGATACCGCACCCGGACTCTCCGTGCCGTATGAGCAGATCGTGGTTGAATATACTCTCCAACCTGCTCTGAGTGAGGAGTCGGACTCAGCGGCTTGACGTCCTCCTACGGCTGAAGCCGTAGGATTCCCGGGCGTTGGGATATTACGGTTTGCAGTCAGCGACCTGTTCTCGGCCGGCTACTACGCCGGTGTGTTTGTCGAACAGGCGGACTGCTGGCTGCGCCAAACAGCCGTTACTCCTATCCTTCGCAGGACTCGGAGTTACCGTCGCTCGCATGTTCTCCGCGGCATTCAGATCCGCGTTCGCCACTAATCCGCACTCATCACATGCGTACAACCCGCGTTCCACACGGTTCGATGGGGCACTCGTCCCGCATGCACAGCACGTCTTCGACGTTCGGAGCCCAGCTTCGTCAACTCGCGTCACGCTGATTCCACGTTCCTCGGCTTTGTACTCGATCATATCGATGATCGTGTCGAATGGCCAGTCGTGGATCTTCTTGTTGCCGTGGCGTCCCCACTCAGCGTCATCGCGGACGTCTTTCGGGTGTCCAACAGCGATTTCACCAACACCACGAGCAGCGCATTGTTCGACAATATCCTGAGTCAACGCGTGCAGTGAATGCTTCCGACGCCGCTGTTTCTTCTGACGTGCCCACTCTGCTTTCTTCGATGGGCCGGCTTCACCTTCCGTGTCGTATTCGACGTGACGGAAGTAGTGGACGTCCTCTTTGACGGTGTTCCCTGGGTAGAGCAGTGTTTCATCGCCTATCGACACGGCAGCAGCGTTGCTGATGCCGAGGTCGATACCAGCTGTCTTCTCACCTGGGGTGTCTGACCGTTCGAGGGCGACGTTGCAGACGAAGTGGAGTTCCCAAGCATCGCCGTTCCAGACGACTCTGACCTGCTGAACGCTCTCAAACTCTGCGAGATCAACGCCCGGCTGTGTTTCGTATGAACACAGAACGAAGTCACTCCGGTGTTCTTTGAGGTTCTGTCCTTTGCTAAGCCGGACGTAGCCGTGCTCTGTATCGAGTTTGAAACCTCGTTGTTTGAACGTGACTGTGGACCGCGGATGTTCGTCACCTCGTTTGCGATACCCTGGCGGGTTATCGTCTGGGTCGTTGCTGGCGTACCAGCCGTTGAACGCCTCAGCGAGCTCTTGGAGAACTCGCTGACTGGACTGCGAGTGCAGATCCCTGTAACGTTCGTGGCGTTTGAGGTACGACGTGAGTTCGTTGTGATCTGGGATATGACCGATCGCATCCCAAATGCGTTGGATGTGCCAACGTCCAACGTTCCAAAGTTTGGAGGCGGCGAACGCGAGCGAATCGAGATCGGCACGCACCTGTGACGGGTTTCGGATGCTCGCTTTGAAGGTGCGCGTCACTACTCGATCCGCCATGATTGAGTCGTGTACGGTGATTGTTGTAAAGAGTTGGATTTCTCGGTGAATATCTAGCCGGTAGTCATGGTGGTGGTTGGGGGAATCTTGTGTCGGCTTCATCCCACCGCTGAAGCGGGTGGGCTTTCGCCTTGCTCCGCTGTAATGAGGACCTGGCTACTTACTCAGGATTTACGACCTCATCACAGGATGGACATTCTGCGAAGACGCCCGTACTTCCGTCCGCTTGCTCATACTCGATGAGTTTCCACGCTGCGGAGATCTCGGTATCGCAACTCGGACAGTGTCCAAGTGCCGGCGGGGTGTCTGTCATAGGGGGGAAGGAGGAGCGTGTGACTCTCCTTCCAGGTGGCAGTTCCGTTTCAGATGGGTTAAACATTCGGCGGGAATGCGTGCTTGCGCCCGAACGGGGCCGCAGGCGGTAGCATACGCGCTCGCTCAGTATCTTAACCAACAACTATCCCGTTTAGCCACTGCTTGTTGGTTAAGATTCATACAGCTATTCAGTACGATTACAGTCGACTCTACCGGGCGATACGTTTCGCTGCGGGCAACACATCCATTCGCTCGGAGTTGTTTCTCAGTGGGCATCTTCAGGGTAGATCTAATTCAGTACTCGGTCGATTTGAACCTCCAGTCTCGTCACCACCTCTTCCATTGGTGACTATTCGCCGCTGAGCCACCTCGGTGTCAAACTCAGCAGTATTCGTTCTAACCGGTTTGTCGAAGACGTCGATACACATATATGAGGCCCGAAAGATGGGCAGAGCGAATGAGTGAAGGCCGGAAACAGTGTTCGTTTACACTCAGTCGGCCCGAAGACGGTGAGAGTCAGTACCGCTGTACGCAGCCAGCGATCCGGGACACGGAACTATGTGTCTGGCACTGTCCAGAGAGTGAGCGATCTTCAGATGGATTTCCGGAGACGGTTCCTCCCGATACGAAGCTGCGTGGTGCCAAACTCGCCAACGCGACACTGCGCCAGGTGGACTTCGGTGCCGGTGTCGACCTCAGCGACTCGACCTTTGCTGGAGCGACTATCCGTGAGTGCGATTTTGCTCGGACAGAACTCGACCGCTGTGATTTCACCGATGCGTCCGTCGTCGCATCGACGTTCCAACAGGCAGATCTGAGTGAGGCACACCTTGATGGATTTACTGCCGTCGATTCATCGTTTGAGGACGCGGTACTGAATCAGACGACTGCGGACGCAGGGGTTGAGTTTCGTAACAGCAACCTCGACGATGTGGTGTTTACCCGAGCGACCGTCGATAGCCTCACCCTCGATGATACCGTTGCTACGGGGATTGATTTGACGGAGACGATGTGCGGGGCTATCAGAGCCACTGACACTGATCTTTCCGACGCGATACTCATCACGACTGATGTCGCTGATATTCGAGTTGAGGGATGCCGTGTTCGGGGTGCGGTCATCCGACGGACAGCACTTGACGATGGCTCGTTCGCAATGTGTGACCTCCGCGATGCCACACTAAATGGAACATCCGCTGTGGGTGTCGAGTTTGATGCGACGCGACTCTCCGGGGCACGCTGTCGGGAATGTTTATTCGACGACGCTAGCTTCCGCGGGGCTGACCTGTCCGGTGCTGACCTCACCGATAGCGATCTTACTGGGAGTAGCCTCAAGAACGCCGATCTCTCAGATGCGGTCCTTGATGGAGCAACACTACAAGAGAGTGATCTCAGTGGCGTTCGGTTACAGGATGCGTCGATCAACCGGAGTACCCGGTTCCCCTCGCTGACAGAACTTGAACAGAGGGGTCTCGAGGTTCCAGAAATGCTCGGCTTGTACCGAACACTTGTGGGGTTGCTTGAAGATGAGGATCTTACTGACGCCGCATTTCGGCGTCGGTCGGAGTACTACGCACTCCAACGCAGACAAGCACAGCTCGACGGTCGGTACGGGCGATATTTCGGACTCCTACTGAACGGAGTGGTGACAGGACACGGACAGCGACCGACACGGGTCCTGATGACGAGCCTTCTGGTAGTCGTCTATTTTGCGGGAGCGTACACCGCCATTGGGATCGGTGTGATAGCGGGAGAGACAGACCTCATCGGGGCGCTTGTGTTCAGCCTCCAAGCGTTTAGCCCCGGCGTGACAACGAGCGTCGCTGAGGCGACCCGGATCGGGGCGATGCTCGTGACAATCGAGTCGACGATCGGCCTGGTTCTGCTCGGAGTCTTCGCCGTCCTCGTCGCCCAGCGCTTACAGACGCTCTGATCACTCATGGATGGCCCCTCTCTTCCCGACCACGCCGAAACGAGTACCTCTCTCAGAGAAACTATTGAGGTGCTGATCTTGGAGTCGGTCGACTGGCAGTCGCTCCGGGATGGGCGGGTACCCAGTCAGATTGGGATCGGGTTTGATCCCGCGACAGTAGTCACCGTTTCGCTCACTGCGCTCTCAGTCATGTTCACTGTCGTGTACACCATGTACGACCGCCGAGCGACGGAAGTGAACACCGCCCTCTCCGACGTCAGAGACGATCTCTACCAAATCGCATCTGGCTGTAAATTAATCGGGCGGGGGGCATCTGTTGAGGTGGAGTGGGAGACCATTCAGCCGTGGCAGCGAGCTCAGGTGAGCGAGGAACTACAAGCAGATATCGCTGCGTTTGAGCGCGATCTCCGCGAATTCCAGAAATTCGACGCAGAACTTGAAGGAGAGCTACGGGAAGCGATTCGGGGATCGGACGTTGACACGGGCGCACTGCTGCCAGAGCGACTCACGCGGACTAACGGGGGGCAAGCCCAATTCAAAAACGCGTGCCGTGCGGACAATCTCGATGGCCATTACATCCAGGATATCGAGTGGATCCACTTGTGCGGGCCTGCCCTGTTCTCTAGAGAATCACCGACACAACTCCGTGAGGCGATCCGGTCACAGATCGAGGCAACGGGTGCGGAGCGAGATTTCAATATCGACTTCTGGGACCAACTGAATGACTCTTGGGCCGACCACCTCTATCGGCAACTGGAGGTGGCGGACCCGGTCCAAAGGGTACTCGCCGAGTTCGAGTCAGACTTTCAGAGGCGCCGCGAATGGCGGGAGGATCTCATCTCAGAAGCGAAGCGATTACACGATCAGCTACAAGCGGAGACCTCCCGCTGGTACCCTCGGTTGCTAGCGGACATCACTAAGCCGTCCGGGGGATTCACACGCAGTACCGAAGCTTTGGTCGACACCGAGAACGACGCTGACAGTGGTGGTGAGTCAAATGGTGATGTTGAACAGGAGCCGGTCATGGAACGTGGGTCAAAATAGGTCCCACGTTTGGGAACTGTCTCCGACGGTGTCGCCTGACCGATGGACTGTTCTCCCTGCTTCGATGCGGGCTACTCATCGTAATTATCGCTTATGGCGTATCGTGAGGTGGCTGATTTGGGAGTAGTCGATACAGGGACTCAGTGTTAGGGTGATCTACGGATCCTGTGGTGCCCCGTGGATGAGTGGGAGATTCGTCCTGCCGAACTCGTCGGTGAGAAATCCATCGACACCGAGCAGGTTTGTGAGGCGATACCTCCGTTTCCCCGTCGTCGAGGCTACCGTCGGTTGGGAGGCCGGTGTATCCTCACGCTTGTAGGGGACCAGTGTAGCAATTAACACTCGGAGGGATTACTCCGTAATGTCTCAGTCTGTGTGCTCTGGTTGACCACGTCTGGGAACAGGTGCCTTCCAACTTCTGAGAGAAGCGTATTTTCTGCGCGTTTAATGTGCTCTCCCGCCGTTGAGTGGTGAACGTCGAGAAATGCTGCGATGTCGCTAATCGTGGCCTGGTTATTCTCAGCGTAATAACCCAACTCGAGCGCTGCCTCAAAAGCAGCTAACTGTTGTTTCGTCAGCTCAGATCGGAGGGCGTGATAATGAATGGCCTCTTCGTCGCTGATGGGACCGACATCGACGTTCCGGGCTAGGCGAACGTTGTTGCTCCGCTCCTCAATGGCATCGACAAGTCTCCGGAGTGATTCTTTGTGTCGCGTGTAGACGACCCAGTGTTCGACCCCGTGTTCGACTACTACTGTTGAGTACTGGAAGCAGCCGGCGTCGTCAATGAGCTTGAGAATGGAGGGATTATCAGCTGGGTAGTCCACCTCACTAATGAAGTATGCTCGATTTGCGTCACCAGCTGAGACGCGCTCGAACTCAACCGTAGCGTCGTGATCGCGATACTCATCCGCAAATGCTGTTACGTCACTCTCCGCACCGTCTACCGCAAGCAATCGCTTCGCTTCACCGCCGGTGAGCCTGACACGAGAGACGTTCTCGATTCTGACCGACGAGTGGGAGGAAGACACGTCTGAAACGGGGCAGCCGTAGTGTCTTACGGCCAGTTCTGCTTCCCACATAGTTGTGTGCCGATGGTCCGTGTATTTATAAGTTTGTGATCTGTTATCATATGTCAGGATTAACTGAGTAGATCAATAATGTTTACTGCTCAAACAGACCCAGATATATCTGGCCGAATATTTAGGGCAGTAACTCTGCTGTCATCTCCCGTCATGCGAGGAGTTGACAAGGATCAGTTAGAGGGGCCGAGTATCGACCGGCGCACGACGATGAAACTATTGAGCGCAGGCGGTTTGGCAGGTGTGGCTGGTTGTACTGGTGATAGTACTCAGCCAGGATCTGACGGCAGTGACGGTAGCAACGGCGGTGATGGCAGTAGTAGCGACTCCAGTTCGATGAGTGACTCGAACATGGGTGGCTCTATCGAGGCTGGTTGGGCATTCGACGCGGTGGAGGTGCTTGATCCCCACTACGTTGACCTCTACCAGCAGATCACAATCTTCTCGAACATCTTCTCCGGGATCGTCAAACTGGACCGTAACGGTGAGATCGTGGGCGATGCGGCAAGTGACTGGACGCTGCCTGATGACACAACCTACGAGTTCACCATTCGGGAGGGGATGACCTTCCACAATGGGGACACGCTGGATGCTCCCGCAATCAAGTGGTCTATTGAACGGCTGATGGGCCTCGACGATTCGCCCCATATTGGAAAGGTGTCCGACATCGAAAGCGTGGAGGCACCCGATGCGACGACGCTCCGGATCAATCTCTCGACGCCTGTTGCCCCGTTCATCACATTCCTCACGCGCGGACCGGGGCGGGCTGGAACTATTGTTAACCAGACGGCAGTCGAGGATGACCCTGAGCGGTACCGGCGCTATCCAGTCGGATCGGGCCCGTTCGAGCTCACTGAACGGTCTACTGGAGAGTCACTCACCCTGACAGCCTTCGATGATTATTGGGAGACCGACTCGGAGGGCAACAGTCTCCCGTACCTCGATGAGGTTGTCATCAACCTCATTCCGGAGCCCTCCACGATGTGGAGCGCAATCACGACCGATGGGATCCAGTATGCCGACGAACTCCCACCACAGAATGCCCGCCAAGCGCAGGGTGGTGGCGGAAGCGTCGATGTCGCGGGCGTCAGCTCTGGTGAGTGGTCGTGTTTAGCAATGCTGTGTAACAACCCGGCCTCCGACGAATGGGCTGAACGGCAGTCGTACGCAAGCGGGAACGACCAGCCGACGGATGTGTGGGAAGACAGT
Source organism: Halorubrum salinarum (assembly GCF_013267195.1). Classification (NCBI taxonomy): domain Archaea; kingdom Methanobacteriati; phylum Methanobacteriota; class Halobacteria; order Halobacteriales; family Haloferacaceae; genus Halorubrum; species Halorubrum salinarum. Next base: position 166,835 of record NZ_CP053942.1, read on the forward strand.
GAGATTCCTACGACGGATCCGCGAGTGCGGCAGGCTGTGACGATGGCTATCGACCGAGAAGAGCTGGTCAACACCGCTTACTTCAGCTTCGCTGAACCTGCTCACAGTCTCATCAATCCCGCTATCGCTTGGGCGCATGAGTCACAGCCGGAGAACGCCCAGATGTACAATCCTGAGCGGGCACGGGAGCTGTTGGATGAAGCGGGCTACACCGGGGAACCACGGTTCTCAGGTAGCATCCTTGGGACCCCGACAGACGAGCGTGTGATGACCGTGTTACAACAGCAGTTGTCGAACGTCGGGATCGATATTGAACTGGACGTCCAGCAGGAGTCCTCCTACTGGGATAACATCTACCGCTACAATCACATGTTCATGATGTACGGCGGTGGCGGCGACATCGACCCCTGGATGTCGTGGTGGAAACAGCTCCGGACGCCAATGGAGGAGGGCTCCTCGGGCGCGTGGCAGAAGAATCTCTACTCCAACGAGAACTTCGACGAAGCGCTCGCAGAGTCATTCAACACGCCGAACCAAGACGAACGGATCGAGTACGTCCGGGAGGCTGAACAAATCTTCCTCGAAGACGCGCCGTTCGCGATGACCACCTTCCCCCTCACTCCGAAGGGCAGTGTGTCCCAGCTCAAAAACGTCGGTAACCAGACTGGCTTGAGTAACTTCCACCGCGCCTACCTCGAGGAGTAACATGCAGTTCACACTGACAGCTCGGTCGATGGCGACCTGGCCCGTTAGAGGTGGCTCATAATGGGGATGCGTCGCTATATCGCCAAACGGGTGGCCCACGCGCTGGTGGTCATCTACATCGTTGCGACAATCGTGTTCTTTGCCGTCAGGGCTATCCCTGGCGACCCAGCGCGGGTCCTCCTCGGTGGTGATGCCAATGCTGAGGCCATTGCGGCACTCCGCGAGGAAATGGGCCTCACGGAACCACTCTACGTTCAATACATCCGGTGGATGGGTCGCATCTCACAAGGCGACCTCGGCACCTCAGTGTTGAGCGATCAGAGTGTCCTCCAGATGCTCATCGGTGTAGCTGAGCCAACACTGAGTATTGCTGCGCTCGGGATGTTGATCGCGCTGTTGATCGCCATCCCTGCTGGCATCACAAGCGCTGTCAAACAGTACCAGTGGGAAGACTACGTTGCGACGACGGTCTCGTTCGTCGGTATCAGCATGCCGGGGTTCTGGATCGGCATCGTGCTGCTGATTGTGTTCGCTGACCGGTTAGGGTTGGTTCCGGCGTTCGGGTACGTGTCGTTCCGGCAGGGGATCATCCCCTGGCTAAAACACATTATCCTGCCAGCACTGGCGGTTGGGCTCCCGTACGGTGGGATCTTGATGCGAATGACTCGGTCGTCGATGATGGAAGTGCTCAATGAAGACTACATGCGGACAGCCCGGGCCAAAGGGCTGGACGGCCGGCTGATCGTGTTTAAACACGGGTTACAGAATGCTCTCATCCCGATCGTCACTGTCGCCGGTATCCTCCTTGGCGTGCTGCTCGGTGGTGTCGTCGCTGTTGAGATCGTGTTTGGGATTCAGGGGCTCGGCAGGCTGCTGATTGCGTCGATCGAACGACGGGATTTCCCAGCGATCCAGGGAGCAGTCATCCTCATCTCGTTCGTGTTCGTGTTCATGAACTTGCTCGTAGACGTACTGTACACGTCGATTAATCCGCAGATCAAGTACGGGGGCGGTGAGTGATGTCTGTCTCCGACCTCGTCGAAAGTGCCTTCGGCGGATCGAGTGAGAGTGGGAAGACGTTTGGAATTCGGTCTGACCTGCTTGAGCGGTTCATCAAAACGATTCAGCGCGATCTTAGAGCGAAGATTGGATTCCTCATCGTTGCGCTGTTCGGACTGTCGGCTATCTTCGCTCCGATGCTGGCGCCGTACGATCCGATGTCCCAACAGTTCTCGATACTGGTGCCCCCTGACCCGTTGAGTGCCAACCCGCTGGGTACGGACTCATTTGGTCGGGACCTTCTGTCACGGCTGATGTACGGCGCCCGGATTTCGCTGGCCGTTGGCCTCGGAGCGGTTACATTTGGAGCTGTTATCGGTATCTTGATCGGCCTGTTCGCAGGCTACTACGGCGGATACATCGACGACCTGTTGATGCGGGCCGTTGACGTTATGTGGGCGTTCCCGTGGCTGCTTATCGCCATTATGTTAGTCGCGATTTTCGGCCAGGGGTTCTGGAACGTCATGGTCGCTGTCGGGTTCGCCTATATCGATGATTTCGCACGGTTAGCCCGTGGCGAGGTACTGGCGATCCGCGAAGAGGAGTATACCATGGCGGCGAAGAGCGTTGGGCTGGAAGACTATGAGATCATCTTCGAAGAAGTGTTCCCCAATACGGTCGCGCCGCTCATCGTTCAGTTCACCATCTTCACGGCGCGGGCAATTCTCGCTGAGAGCACCCTGTCGTTCCTCGGATTGGGGGTAAAACCAACGACACCCACGTGGGGGGCCCTCCTAGGACAGGGTCGCGGATTCATCACGCAGGCGTGGTGGATCTCCATCATTCCGGGAATTGCTATCATGGTGACTGTGCTCGGAATCAACCTGTTCGGCGACGCATTGCGCGACGCCTTCGACGTCAAGGAAACTGGTGAAACATGAGCTCGCAACCCCGTCCAACACAGCAGTCTGGCCCGTCTGTATCGACCACCGCCACCGAGGAACCCCCGCTGCTGGCTGTTGATGATCTCCACACGACGTTCACCACAGAGCGTGGGGATGTCCCGGCTGTTGACGGTGTTTCCTTCGCGATTAACGAGGGGGAGGTGTTCGGTATCGTCGGCGAGTCGGGTTCTGGAAAATCCGTTACCGCCCTTTCGTTGTTGGGACTTGCTGACGGTGCGACTGTCACCGCCGATCAGATGCGATTCCGCGACGAAGACCTCCTCGCCAAAGATGAGGCAGGACTCCGCGAGATCCGGGGCAACGACATCTCGATGATCTTCCAAGATCCGATGTCGTCGCTCAACCCGGTGATGACGGTTGGTGAGCAAATCGCTGAGGTCGTACGCCACCACGGTGACGTGGGTGAATCGCGGTCGCTGTTCGCAGAACTCCGCCGTAAGTATGTCACCGGCACCAGTGAGTCAAGTGCTTCGTGGCAACGAGCCGTCGAGCTATTGGACACTGTTGGCATTCCAGACCCGGCAGACCGGGCAAATGAGTATCCACACCAGTTGTCCGGTGGGATGAAACAACGGGTGATGATCGCGCAAGCGCTTGCTGGCGATCCTGATCTGATCATCGCAGACGAGCCTACCACTGCCCTCGACGTGACGATCGAAGCGCAGATCCTCAACGAATTGCTCGATCTGCGGGATGAATTCGGAGTCTCCATCATGCTCATCACGCACGACTTAGCAGTTGTCCGCGAAACGTGCGACCGCGTGGCTGTGATGTACGCGGGCGAAATGATGGAGACGGCCGACACTAAGACGCTCTTCGAGGACCCACGTCATCCGTACACACGGGGGTTGATAGATTCGATCCCCCGCACAGACGACGACCGTGAGTGGCTCGATGCCATCGAGGGGAACGTTCCCGACCCGACAGCCAAACCACAGGGCTGTCCGTTCCGAACCCGGTGTGACGCCGCATTCTCTCTCTGTGAGGAGCCGCTTGTCGCCTACTCAGCGGAGGAACCTGGCCACCGGACGTGGTGTCATCTCTATAACGATGCGGTCGCCAATGACGGCGACGAGGTCCAGCGTGTCGACGACGCTGAGGCGAAACAACTCATCAAAGAACACGAGGCCAGCGACGATCTGGTCACCCCGCAGCGGCCGAACTTCGGAGGAGAATACAGATGAGTAGTCAGTTCGACTCATCGGTAAGCGAGACGACGCATGGACAATCAGCCGAGTCAGGCGGTGAACCGCTACTGAGTGCGAAAGGTCTGAAAAAGCACTTCCCGGTTGAACAGAGCTTTCTCGACCGGCTGTTCGGTGATGATGAGTGGGTTCATGCCGTCGACGGGGTCGATGTAACGCTCGCCGAGCGGGAGACCCTCGGTGTGGTTGGTGAGTCTGGGTGTGGAAAGTCTACGCTCGGGCGGACGCTATCTCGGCTCTATGAACCGACTGCTGGGACCATCCATTTCGACGGCGAAGAGATCTCTGATGCCGACGGGGATCGGCTGAAAGCGCTCAGAAAAGACGTCCAAGTCATCTTTCAAGATCCTCTCTCGTCACTGAACCCACGAAAAACGGTCGGGGAAATTGTTGGTAAGCCGCTGGCAGTCCATGACATTGCGACCGGTGAGGCCAGAGACGAACGTGTCGCCGAGTTGTTCGAGGAGGTTGGCCTTTCCCCCGATCTTCGCGACCGCTATCCACACGAGTTTTCCGGCGGACAGCGCCAGCGTGTCGGAATTGCCCGTGCACTTGCTGTGGAACCGAAACTCATCATTGCCGACGAGCCGGTTAGTGCTCTCGACGTGAGTGTCCAGGCACAGATCATCAATCTGATGAAACGCCTCCAACAGGAGTACGGCCTCTCATACGTCTTTATCGCACACGATCTGTCGGTGGTACGGCACGTCAGTGACCGTATCGCAGTCATGTACTTGGGAAAGATCGTCGAAGAAGGGCCGACAAACGACATTTTTGAGTCGCCGGCGCACCCTTACACGCGGTCGCTGCTGGCGGCGATCCCGAGTATCACCGGTGAGATGGGACGGCGGACGGTCCATCTCGATGGGAATCCACCGAGTCCTATCGACCCGCCGTCGGGGTGTCCGTTCCATACCCGCTGTCCGGAGTACATCGACGAAGAGTGTGAGGCTGATGAGCCAGCACTCCAACCGGTCGAGCAGACTGCTGAGTCGGCTCCCCAGCGGCACCGGTCGGCGTGTCACTGGAACGACCGTGACGAGGCTGACCGCGCAGCACAAAACCCGTATGGGAACGATGTCGGGGGGTGATTCTGAGGCGTCTGCTGGGTCGACGGCTACCGATCCGGACACAGCAGCTCATGAACACCTGGGATTTTCGCGGTGGTGGCTAATCGTCGCTGCCGCGGGCTCGATGGGTGTGGTGAGCCCCTACCAATACGTATGGTCGTCAATCGAAGGGCCACTGGCGCGTGACCTTGGGATCGCATTGCCCGCGCTGGGGCTCGTGTTCACGCTGTTCGTGATATTTCAAGCTGGTTCGCAGTTTCCTGTGGGGTGGTGGCGTGATAGACACGGGCCACGAAATCTAACCGCTATCGCAGCGGTTCTCGCTGGCGGCGGATACATCGGTATCACGTACGCAACAACAGTATGGCACCTCTATGCGCTATACTCATTGGGTGCGATCGGGGTGGGCATTGTCTACACCGTCGCGGTAAACACGGCGCTGAAATGGTTCCCTGACCGCCGCGGGCTGACCACCGGTGTCGGGACAATGGCCTTCGCTGGTGGCGCAGCACTGTTTGTCCCATTCGTTCGGGCTAACGCCGCTGTTGACGAATACAGCAGAGTATTACGACTGATGGGCATTCTCATCTTTGGCGTCGTTCTCCTGACGGCAGTCTTGCTTAGGGACCCCCCAACAAATTGGGTCGAAGACACCACAGAGTTGAATGAGCCATCGCCTGATCAACCCTCAACTACGAACCATCAGTATACGTGGCGGGAGACAGCTCGGACTTGGCAGTTCTGGCTTATGTACGCAATGTTCGTTGCGGTGAGTGGGGCTGGTCTCATGGTGACTGCGAAGGTCATCTCGTTCGCCCAGGCGATGTCGTTAACCGAGAATACAGCCACGCTCTCGGCGACAGTGTTGCCCATCGCAGCCGGGATCGGGCGCTTGGTTATGGGCGACCTCTCTGATCGATTTGACCGGCGATACATTATGGCAGTCTCGTTTGTGCTGTGTGGAATCGGCGTCGGTAGCTTGGTCATTGCCGCTCAAGCTGGGTCTACGGTCTTATTTGTCGGGAGTGTCGTGTTGGCAACGTTCTTCTGGAGTCCACAGTACACGCTGTTTCCAAGCTTGGTCGGTGAGTATTATGGGGAGGCTCACTCCTCGTCGAACTATGCGCTGCTCTACTCTGGCAAAATGTGGGGTGGGATTTTCGGTGGTGCGGTCGCAGGTTGGCTTGTAACCGTTACATCCTGGACATTTGCGTTCGGTATCGGCGCCGTTCTTGCTATCGGTGCTGGCGTGAGTGCCTTAGCACTCCAAACCCCTACTAATCAGCCTGTGAGGCCCGCTGGTAGCGCTGTAAACCCCAGTGAAGAGCAAAAGTAGACAGATCAAATCCGACTGAGTCTCCCCACCGAGGGTCTATCGACCCTCGACCCGGGCAGTGGTGGAGACCACGATCTCGTTGAGACCGGGTACCCAACTGGAGTCGATCCCAACGGCGACGACGTCGCCTCTCACCTGTATCGAGATCCTGAGAAATCGGTGGTCGCCGACCACCGTGTTCCACCGGCGGTTCGTCCCTCAGGCTTGGCCACGAATCGGCCGCCGACAGATGCCGATGACCACGGGTGACTGAACGACCACTCCCCAGCTGAGTGGTGGTCAACAAGTCGGCGATCGCCACTCCGATTCACTCGTCACACGCGGGGGTGAACTCCCCGGCTACTGACGACGTCAACGACGACCAGGGCAGGCACGTGTTTCGTGTTTTTCGAGCCTGCCTCATTCTTGCGTCATGCGGGCGTGGCGGCGTCTCTCTGCCCACATGTAATCGGTTCATCGATAACTCGCAGTGGGTTCGCTGCTCAAACGTCACCACTGGCGATCCACTGTGAGGCATAGCCTCGGTGCGAGTAGCCTGGCCACTCTGTCGCGGAGTGTCTCTCACGGCATCGGCAAACCAGCTAGTGTGGCGTGTTAGCTTACGCTAAGTACATCGGGACGGACTCCCACGCTGGTGGCGCGAGCTCAATCTGGTCTGGGGCCATGACGGAGCCGATCGTGACTCGCTTGTCGAAGGGATCGACGCGCCCGACTGAGATGGTGCCGACGGTGGCGAGGTCGCGTTCGATGCGGGCTGCCGAGGTGTCGGCGTTCGTTAAGACTACCACCATCGCGCCGTAGTCGTTGGCAAAGGCTTGGTGGAGGCGGTCCCGGAGTCGGTTGGTCGAGGCCTGATACACGATTTCAACGACGAGTTGGATCGGATCCGTAATGCGGACGTCGGCGATGATATACTCAGTGTCGCCCCCGACGCGTTTTTCGAGATCGATCGCAATCGTCCGGGGCGCGACCGGCAGCCAGTTACAGAGTTGTTTGCTGACGAGTTCCTGTCCAAGGCGGTGATACCGTGAGACATTGCCGAAGTTCTGGCAGGTCTCCGTGGTGGCGTGGACAAATGTGCCGGGCGTCTGGTAGTCGCTCGTTGCCGTGAGTGGCGCGTCACAGAAGAGACACCGATACTGGCCGGTGGCTGGGTGTGACGTTGGGCTCGCCACTACGCGACCGGTCTCTGTGTCAATAGCCACAAACACGGCTTACGCCTCCCTGAGTTCGTCGCTGAGATGCCGACAGCGTGTTTCGATCTGCTCGAACAGGTTGATCAAGAGAGTGGTCTCTCGATCCGGATCCGTGACGGAGACGGCTTCTTTGACGAATTGGACCTGTCTGGCGAGATCCACGAGCTCGTCCGCACAGGTGGCGGTGACTGGTGGCTCGTCGGCCTCGTCGGCCTCATCGGCCCGCTGTTCGCCGAGCAGTGTTGCGACGGTTGCGAATGCCGATGGCGACAGGGTGTGTTCGTCGTCCTCGTCGCTCGCTGAATCGTCGGGGGGCGTCTCGGCTGCCAGCCGGGTCTGGGCTGCGTCGTCACTGCCGTCGGGGGTGACTGTCTCGCCGGCAGTGTCTGACGGCAGGGCGCTGGCTTCTGGTGGCGACTCGACTGGCTCGTCACCGCTCGCTTCATCAGCAACCAGCGCTGCTACCTGCCCAGTCGCGAGTAGCTTTTCGCGTGCTGCTGTTGGCAGCTCTGATGAGATGATGGAGTAGAGATCCTCACCGGCGTCGTGTCGGGCCCGCAGTGCGTCGAGGACGTCAGCGTAGTTCCGACACGTTTTGCGGGGATAGTTTTTCGAGCACGCTGTGTAGGTGGCGATCGTCTCAGACGACGCCTCAGGGAGTGCGAGTCGCGTGATCAAAATCGCCTGCTGTTTCGTCGTGAGGGTTGTGAATGTCGGCGTCGCGTCATCACCGCACAAATGCGGATGATAGAACTTGGTGACCGCGTGGTTGACTGTCCGCTCGATAGGCGGTTCCCACGGGGTGTCTGCGAGTGCGTCGTGGACGTGCTCGGTGAGCGCAGTGCGGTCGCTGAGTGTTGGATTCCGTGTCGCAACGAGGAGTGCGCTGACCTCCTTGTGTGAGAGCTGGTCTGGAAAATCCTCGCGGGTGACGCTGGTGGGGGCAGCTGTGTCAGGACTGGCGGGTTGTCGTTCGGTGGTCCCCTCGGCTGTCGTGACGCGTATCACCGTGTCCGAATCGAACCCGTCGCATGAATCGTGGGCGTCATCATCGGCCCGGGTGAGATGGACGCGCGTAAACACCGCCTGGGTGTAGCGTGCCTCACAAACGGGGCACTCGTACTGCGGTTGCTGTTCGTGTGTCGGGGACGGTGCCACCGAGGTGGTCCGTGCTGCTGGCGTCGAGTCGTGTGCCGGGGGGACGGAGTCGCTCATGATCTCTGGGTGCCGTCTCGGTGGTAGCGTGTCCAGCAGTGTAACTAATGGGCGATTAAGGGGTGAGTACGAGGCTGGTCCCGCTGACCTTCTCCCTTGTGGCGCTGTGCTCGCTGGTTTCTTGAATATAGCGCGTGAGTTGTGTCCCTCGCTCTGCTCAGATTTCGTCAGGTCCGATCGTTCAGTACACACCATCTCGTGTGTGTCTGTTTGAGGAACTCTCCACCACCCCACGCGTATTAAAATCTAAGAGAGAAACGCTCCGTTCGTCTGAATTCACCACTTTGAACCGCCTGTACACCGGGTGAATCAGTGCCTATACAACGCCTGCTGTCGCGAAGTGTCTCCGTTCCACAGCGAAGGTCCTGGTCCGTGTTTGCTTTCAGACAAACGCAGGACGCGATATAATAACAGAGATATGAAAATTTAAATAATATTATATGGCCACAGAGCGTTAGAGGAGTGTGAGTAAAGGTATCATGTCACAAAAATATCTCTCGCGACGAACCGTCCTGCGGAGGGGCGCTATCCTCTCGACGGTCATCGGACTGGGTGCGGTAACGATGACTGGTCAGGCCGCGGCGATGAACAAAGCGGAACTGATCGAGGCGATGGCGAGCGAATCCGGACTGAGTAAGGCTGACGCGAAGCGGACGCTTGACGCGTTCACCCACGCGACGACGAGATCCTTGGCGAAGGGTAATAGCGCCGTACTGGTCGGATTCGGGTCGTTCAGTATCTCAAAGCGCTCTGCCCGGACAGGGCGAAATCCAAGCTCTCGAAACGGGCCCGAGGACGACTCGCCGGTGACGTTCGATCCCTGCCCGGAGTTCGCGGCCGCCCTCGATCTCAACCCCGGCAAGGGTGACGAGGCTAGCGCCACGTGCCGGCATGCTGACGTGGTGATCGACGCGGAGTACATCGTAGGCACAGCGGGACGCTCGGATGAGAGGATATCGGAGGACGACGCCAAGCGGGCGCTCGAAGCGTTCATCAACGTGACGACGAAGGCCCTGAAAAAGGGCGATCGGCTGTCGGTGGGTGGGAGCGAAGACGAGAATGAGGGGTTCGGCACGTTTAGCATCTCGAAGCGGTCAGCCCGGACCGGGCGAAACCCGCAGACCGGAAAGGAGATCCAGATCGCGGCGAAGAACGTGGTCAAGTTCAAGGCGGGTGCCGAACTCTCGAAAGCCGTCAACTGAACCGTCGGCGGCGTGTTATCCCCGAGACCGATCTCACTGTCGTTGGCTACAACGAGAGTCTAGGAAAACTACTGATTTCGCGTCTCCGAGACTCACTCCCCATGAGCGTCGGTATTTTGTTCTGAACTGCCAGAGTTACCTATACTTAATTCGCAAGCGCCATCTCTCGGCTCATTCAGGATCTTAGTGAGAAACCCAAGCAGTCCGTGTGCTGATGCTGATCCGTTGCGGATACAGCTCCGTAGTAGCCTCAGGTGATCCTGTGACGCGGCATCTGCCGAACAGGGTGAATATAAGACACAGCTACGACTCCCTGATGAACTCAACTCCGGTGATCTCAAATCGAGCCCCTCCTGTGAGACTTTCGGCCACCCGTATGTCCCATCCGTGAGCCGAAACAATCTGTTCGACAATCTTCAACCCAAATCCGATCCCGTCGTCCTTCGTGGAGTAGCCCGCAGTAAACACATCCGAACGTCTGTCTTCGGGGATTCCGGGGCCATCATCTTCGATATAGAAACCATCCGCATCAACGCCGACTGTAACGGTTACCTCTGGGCCTCCGTGTATGAGTGCGTTGCTAAACAGGTTCTCAAGGAGTTGGCGGAGCCGATCGTCATCAGCGACAATGGCAACCGCTGCGGGCGTTTCATCCGCGTACTGTAAGGTCGCGTCCTCTGTTTGATCCGCGACCATCTGCCAGGCAGTACGTAGTGTTTCTTGGAGCTCGATCGCATCCTTCGACCCAATATCTCGTCCTTCACGCGTTAACCAGAGCATGTCCTCCGTCAGTCGCTCAATACGGTCTAATGCGGTCTCAATTGGTGGAAGATGCTCACTGTCACAGTCCTCTTGGACGAGATCTAACCGTCCCTGCGCGACGTTGAGCGGACTTTGAAGATCATGACTCACGACACCAGCAAATTCAGTGAGCCGTTGGTTCTGCTGCTCTAATTTCTTCTCATTTTCTTTGCGTTCTGTTATATCTCGCAAAATCCCGACTGAGCCCTCGAACTCCTCGCCGCGATAGGGCAAGACTCCCATGTGGTCTTCACATGGAATCGCCTCTCCGTCCTTGGATTGAATCTCAATCTCGAATTGGATACTGCTTGGGCCATCCGAAGACAGGATTCGCCCAAGAGCCGCTTCCGCCCGGTCGACAGCGTCGGCAGATTTGACGAGCGTTGGTGGTGACCCGAGGATCGTTTCCCGGTCGTAGCCCACCATTCTGACAAACGCGTCGTTGACGTACTCGAACTCGCCCGCTTCGTTGAGTACGTAGACCGGGTCTTCGATCGTCTCCATGAGCGTTCGGAAGCGAATCAGTTCTGTTTGGCGCGCTTGTTCAGCAGACAGATCCCGAACTGTACAAATCAACTCACCAGAAGCTGTCTTTGTGAGGCGGTGATCTTCTGGAAACGTCGTCCCATCGGCTCGAAGCCCGGTCGTTTCACCACTCCAATACCCGCCGTCATCTACTGACGGCAGGATCTCGTTTCGGACGAGCTCGACATCCTCGTCGTGATAGAGTATTTGCCAATGTTCGCCGATGAGTTGGTCACGCTCATAGCCGTAAATATCCGTATAAGCTTCGTTTGCGTAGATGAATCTGCCAGTCTCATCGAGCAGACTAATCCCTACTTGCGCAGTTTCAATCGCTTTTCGCTGTCGCTCCTGCGCAGCTTCCGCATGATATTGGTCGACAACGTTGCGGACACGGTTCGCCAATACAGTGTACTGATCCCTGCCACCTTGTTTTTGAATATAGTCGGTGACGCCAGCCGAAATTGCCTCACTGGCGATCTCTTCGGATCCCTTGCCAGTAAACAAAATCACGGGGAGGTTCGGCGCTATCTCTCGGATGCGTTCTAGAAAGTCGATCCCGTCTTTGTTCGGCATATCATAGTCAGTGATGATACAATCGAACTCAGTGAGAGCAAACTGGTCGAATGCGTCATTGGGACTCGTTGCTGTCTGGACAGCAAAGTCATCAGCCTCACGCTCCAGAAATTCCGTCACTAGGTCAGCGAAAGCACGGTCGTCATCAACATGAAGAATATTGACTGTACTCTCTTCCATAGTGAGTCGGAATACAACCGGCCCTAAGAAGATACCGTCCAGTTCTCCACGGCTTAGAATCTCATATCTCGTGTGTCACCCGATTTGGCAGCGCGCGCATCCGACGGTGACGTTGTTTTGCCGCCCTCGCGTTCCGTGTCGACCGGTCTGTTCTTGACGATGTCGGCGACGCCACGAGAGGCTGCTCTCGCTGTGATCGACCCTTGTCACGAGCTTGGAGCGTCTGTCGCCACGTTCGACTGTGGCGGGGCCTCGTGTTCGATGCGCCGGCGTCCAGTGGGACACCATACGACACGCACGGATGACTGCGTTTCACGCAGCGTTCTAGCCAGCAATCGCGAGATCTGCGCCATCGTATTAACCAACAAGACGATGAATTGTCGGACTGCGTTGGTTAACACAAGACACCTCTTCGTATACGCGGGCCAGTCTCTCTGGTTGGGATCTTCGTTTCTGTGGGTTGAGCCACTACGGCTCTGAGCGAATAGTCGCATCAATATCACCGAGCGGCCACTCCGCTGCGTGACTTGGCTCATAGGCTGCCCACGCAGCCCGGAGAACGAGGAGCGCTGTTGGGAGTTCAGGGCCCGGTGCGATTAACTTCCGATCAGGATTGTAGGTGATGAGGTCTGCCTCTGCGAGTCGCGGGAGATGCGTCTGAATGAGTGAGACGTACACGTTTTGGTATCGATCGCCGGTCGCTGCCGACAGCGGAACCCCATCCAACAGGGCCGTTACGCGGCGCGCAATCGGCCGGACGCGGTACGGGGGCGTAGTGTTCGCACCAATGACTAGCAGGACATAACAGCGCCGTTGTCGCCGTAACATCTCATACAGCTCGCACATTTCATCGAGCGGCGGGCTATGGCTCATCGCGGCCCTCCCTGGCGGCGTGGCATCTGCGCGGGGTGAGGTGTTGGGACGAGGCGACAGTCGGCTGTGGTGCGTGTGACACCACGGGGCCACGGCGTGCGTGACCGGCCTCGCTGTCGCTGTCCAGGGGTAGATATCCCGGAGCGAGCGCTCAGTCGTGTCGACCGGCAGTCGCGTGGCGGTATGATTGGATTTGGTGGGTGACAGTCGAGTAGCCGACGCCACCGACGTGGATGGTGGCCGATTTTTGGCAGTAACCGCGACACCGCGGTCGGCCAGGATAGCCACCATGGAAGCGAGACGTCGGTCGACGCGCCTGGGACTGCGGTCGCATCCGGAAGCACCCGCCACCGCCGGTAGCCGGAGACGGAACAGGGTCGGACCCGTGGGATCGCTTGGACGATGTCGAGGCGGCGGTCGTAACTGCTTGCGGAGATGTCTGCCCGATCGATAATCTCCGTGCGGCCAAGTGGCTGGGATGCCCGACAGAGGGTGGCGTACATCTTAGTCGCCGTTGGGGGAAGATCCGGACGGAACCGCGTGGCAGGGAGGGACGCTGCGGCGCGCTCAACGGCTTCGACAGTCGGCGATGGCTCGCTGTGGCACGCTCGCAACAGACTCTCTGCGGCGTCGTATGGCGACGCATGCCCCGGTGCGTCTCGTCGGCCACAGGACCGGAGCAACAGTCGCACGAGCCGCTGGCGCGTCCGTGCGGTCCAGGTCGTATCCGTGGTGGCCGCGACTGTCTCCACGACGTCACGGATCGCGGCATACGTCGTTCCATCTCGGACTGGAATCGTCAGGGTCGGCACCTGTTCTGTGCCGTCAGCGACGCTGTCACGGAGCATCTGGCTCGTCTGCTCGAGTGTCTTCGTGATCGCTGACTGAAGCTCAGTTATTGTCGGGCCAGCAATCACCCACGAGGCAGTCAACTCGAGCGTGTCACCGTCGTCGACATCGGTCGGGAGTCGCCGCTTCAACTTCGCTGGGCGAGACTCAAAGAGCAGGCGGTAGCCCGAATGAATCCCGTAGACGCTCTGTTTCGGGACGGTATGCTGGAGGAATTCACACAACTCATTTCGGCACCGCTCGGTGCCAGCGACAGTGGCGGTGTCGGGGACCCGGAGGGTGATCGTGAGATCGACTCCAGCGGCGTGATACAGATGGGTTGCCGTCGCGATGAGCCCGTGGAGGTCTTCAAACAGCGCCGCACGGGCTGCTGTGTCGGTGCTGCCGCGACGATCGGCGAGCCGAGCGAGCAGCTCGTTCCGGACTTGTTCAATTCGGGTCCGCCACTGAGCGTACTGTTCCTCGTCGGCACTAAACCAGCCAACTTGGTGCCCACGACGGAGCGTCCGGCCCGCGGCAGTGTCGAACGCCCCGTCGTGGATGGCGGAGAACTCGTGGCCGACACGGGAGGGCGTCAGGATCTTATTCAGCGCCTGCTCGCTGAGTAAGACTGCCGCGAGACGTCCCAACGTGGCCAAGGCCCCGCCCCATTCGACGACAGCAAGCGTCTCGTCGTGGTGGTGGCTGAGGTAGGTGACGCGGCCGTCGTCGAACGCGGTTACCGGATCGTCGACGAGGGTGATGCCGGAGCCACGAGCCGGAATGGTGAATCGCCGGTGAAGTGACTCGCTTCGAAGTGTTTCATCGGGGCTGTCGAGCCACTGGACGAATGCGGCGTCGCCGTCCGGAGTGCCAGTCGATGCGAGCCAGTCGTCGATGGCCATCGTTGGCTTCCCTACGGTGGCCTCCCGGCGGGGAGACACTGTACTTGTGCTGTCGTGAGGGGTGTCGGTAAGACCCTCGTCAAGTCGACGTTGGTCCGGATGGACGAGGTCGTATTCGGAATCAAGATACTGGTTGACGGCCGTGGCGCCGCGATCGGACAGCCGAACGGTATTGCGCTGGCCACGACGGTCGACAGAGACGAGCCCGCGTGCTTCGAGATCGAGAACATACCGGCTGACAGTCCCTGCCTCGATATCGATCGCCTGATCCTGTTTGAGATCCCGGTAGCTCCGCCCCTGGCCGGGCATGAGATTCCCGAGGAGACGCCGTTTCCCGGGTGCGGACGCAAGTTCAGTGAGGCTCTCCCACACTGATTGGGTGGCGTCACCAACGGCGTCTCGTTCATCGGAACCGTGGTGTCCCAAGGAGGGGAACCGATCCCGGCTGTGAGTAAGACCGAGATGGATCTCACTCCACCGCGAGTATCGACGGGCGAGTTCCCGCTGGACCACTGGCGAGGCGACTACGCGGACATCGAACCCGTCCGCGAGGACGGCGATCGCCGCGAGTGCGCGCACGCCCGTCCGGCGGTCGGTGAGGTCGGTCCACGTCGGACCATCGAGCACGAGCGTGATCGCCCGTGGGCTGGGGTCGAACTCGCGGTGGAACGCAACTGGGCCTTTCGCGAGCGCTCCGAGGCCGGCGTTGACTGCGCCGCGGCCGGTGCCAACTGCCTCGACTGTCTCGTTCAGCGACTGGTGACGCTGCTTGTGGTACTGCGAGTTGGTGGGTGCGTCGCCGTCGGTGAGCGCGAGCTCGGTGAGTGCTTGCGTGTACTCGACCGCCTCCGCGGTTGCGTCGTCCCAGGTATCCTCTATGGAGTTCCACTCCGGGAGCGTCTCGTCGAGTATCGACGTACTCGCACGGAAGGCGTTGGTGTCACTCCTCTGGGCTTGAACCGTCTCGATGGTTACCTCGCGGAGCTGGGCAAGGACCTCGGGAAGCCACTCCGTCAGCCGCGGCGAGACACTCGAGCAGCGGATGCCGGTGGCGCCGTATTCCGTGGTTGGGCCCACAAGGTGGACGCCACGCTCGTGGCCCTGGCCGGCGGGCTGTGAGTGCCCGCTTCGGGCCTGATCGCTGACAGGCATCACTTGGGTGGCTCCCAGCAGTTGATGACTGTGACGAGCTGCCGAAGCAGCTCTCGGATGTACTGACAGACCGTCTGCGAGACTGGGTCGACACCCTGCGCCACTCGGATTGCGGACGCAAGTTCAGGATGGCGTGTCTCATCGACAGTTCGGGTGGCCCGGAACAAGGCCGCTCGCACACTGGCCGCGTCACTGGTGGTGCTCGCAGTGAGCGCCTGCTGAAGGTGGGCGATTATCGCGTGGGGGGCATCCGGGTCTGCTGCTGACTGTGTGGACGGACGCGTCGGGTGGCGCTTATGTCTTCGTGGTTGAAGCTCGGCGTGAGGTGGTGAACACATCAGTCATCCCCCTCCGCTTTCGGTGGGTGCGTGACCGTCACCTGCGCTTGGGCCCCGCGCCGTCGCTGTCGTTGGGTCGCCGTCGGCGTGACCTGCTCCGCGAGTGGTGTCTCCGGTGGCAGCCAGCGGATCGTCGTCGTTGCTGGCGCGCTCACGCCGAGTGGGACTGGCTCGACGAGAATCGGCCAGGTGGATTGGGTCGCGGCGTCTGAGGCGATTCCGATACGCCCGGCCACGAGGAGTTCGTGGACGCCGAGGGTGAACACCTCTGGGTGGCGGTGTTCGCTGTGCGCGCAGACGCAGTGGCCGACCTCGTGGGTTCGCTTCTCGGCTGGCTTGGAGACGTACGCGACAATCTCATCGCCCTCAACAAACGAGCGCCCGCAGTGTTGGCAGGCGCCCGATGTGGACGCAAGCGACAGCTGATCGAGACTCGTGGCGAGTGCGGGCGTGGGGCGGACTGGCGGCGTTGAGCCGGCGTCAGAGTGTTGCTCCCGACTCATGGGCCTCGGTTCACATACACGAGTGACTGGCCACAATACCACCCGCACCGTGGACAGACCCAACCGTTGACGAAGCGGTTGACGAGCCGCTCGCACTCGCGGCAGCGCCAGAGCTTCGTCATTACGCGTGGCCCTCCACTGCCTGCTGGACGGTGATGTCGTCGTAGTCGCCGGTGAGGCGTTCGCGGGCGTCAAACCGGATGTGCGGTGGACCAGAGGAGCTCACGTCGTCTCACCCCGTACTTGCCACACGCGGCGCGCTTGAAGCGTGTGACGGGCCGCGTCGGTGAGACTGTATTCGTTAGTGCGTCCGTCGCGCGACTTCTGGGTAACGAGGCCGTACTCGACAAGGGTGTCGAGGTTCTGGTATAGGCGGCTGTGGTTGATCTCTTCACCGTAGTAGTCGGCGAGGTACGCATTCAGGGCCGTCCCCTTGCGGGCGTTCTCGTGGGAGAGCGCCCAAAGGAGGTCGCGTTGGAACGCGGTGAGATCCGCGAGCGCGTCGCGGTCACTGGCGCACTCCGCGCTCATGCGTCGACCTCCGCACAGGAGCAACAGATGGGAACGCCGCGCTCGGCGTCAAAACCGTCAGCCGGTGCTGGGCAGAACGCACAGCCATCGTTGGTAGTTTCGCTCGATTCGCTGGTCGTCGCGCAGGGCTTAAGCCCCGCAGTTGCCATCATCAGCATGGTTCTGTGGTTTGAGCACAGAACCCGACCCGGCCGGGTGTTCCAGCACCGCGGCCGGGATTCCTACATTTCATCGCGAGCCGATGGTTCGTCACTCGGGCTCCGTGTCTACTCAACGTAGGTGATACAACTTATAGATTGTGCCTGAAACTAAGAGTTCAATAAGCTATTTTAAGTTCCAATCGTGTGTAATAGGTTTTAGCGAACTAGTAGTCTGCTCATGAGATATTCTGGAGACTGGATGGCACTCGTGGACGACAGAGTGCTCGAATATCTACGCGAGAACGGTTCTGGATCTCCTACGGAAATGAAAGAGGAGGGACCAATCCGATATTCAAGTCAATACATCGGTCGCCGCTGTAAGAAATTGAAAGAGAACGGGCTCGTTCAGCATCTCGGGAACGGCGTTTATGTCATCACCGACGATGGTGAGGCGTACCTCGCCGGCCGACTTGACACGCAGGAATGGCGTTATATCGATGACAACGCCAGCGAGGTTACCGCCAGCAGCTCCGAAGACGTCTCTGGTGAGTCAAACGGAGGCGCAACCTGAACGCGGTCATTCATTCCGTGGATATCTAATTAGGCGAACGAATTATTGAGAAGTTAGCCTCCGATGGTGCTGCCATCTTGTGGGACGTTCGCTTCGAGCTTCTCAGCACGGAGGGTCCTGATCATATGGCTGAGTAGGGTCTGCGGCCGCTTTATGCTATGAGGTCGGATGAGTCATTTGAGGTGTGGAGAAGCGGAGAGTAAGATTTCACTCACATTTTCGGGGGCGTGCCAATATTTTAAACAAGTAGCGGTTACTACTATTCTGTGTATACCACTTCCTTCTCGACAAACTAGTCGTCGCAGTTGAAGGAAAATAACGGCGAGAAGCTATGCCCGAGCTGGCACGGCGAGTTCCGAGGTCTCACACGGAAGCAACCTCACATCCCGATTCTCGATTGCTCTCCGAGTCCGCCCCATTCTCGTGTTTCCTCATCACTAATCACCATCCAACACATGAGTTGGATGTCTTCCTTCCGGATTCGGGGCTTGGGATCCGGGCTCTCGAAGGGCTCTAGCCCCAATTCGTCGACCTTGTCAACGAATAGATTCGACTTCTCCACCGGCCCGAGACCATCGTCGTTGTATATCTCACGGAATTCGCGCTGTTCGCGCCGACTGAGCAGAGCTCCGACAGACTTCCGAGCCCGTTCCGCACCCTCCTGATCAGTATTCGTCGGCACGTGTTCCGCCAAGTGCTCCTCAACCTCGCGGAGGATCTTCGGGATATCAGGCTGAACGTTCCGAGGATCGACTTGGTGCTGCCACTGACCGAAGATGTCGTTGATGCCATACGATGTGCGTCCGCAGCGGGTCATGTTGGTGTTTGGCGTTACATTTAACACTAACGGAGGAGACATGTAGAGCATTCATGATCGACGAGGACTGCGGAGAGCTACTTACGCTAAGTAATGCTGCCGCCAGCGCGATGAACACGATCCTCCGTGAAGATGGGTTCGATCCTAAATCTGCTGGGGTACGTATCTCCGTCGAACGCGGCGGCTGTGCGGGACTGTCCTACCGGTTTGACCTGGTTACCGATCCGAGAGATGAGGATCTCGTACACGAGACCGCGCAGGCGAACGTTATCGTTGACCGGGCGAGCGCCCAGTATGTCCGTGGGGCAGAGGTTGACCTCAACCGGACAGCCCACGGTACCGGGTTTACAATCAAAAACCCCAACGCCGAACAGGAGTGTGGGTGCGGGTTGTCTTTCCATTAGCTGAGGGTGCGTTCCCCGTTGGTGGTAGATACCTGGTCTTTCGAGCGGAACGTACCGGCGGCTCTCAAGAGGAATATCCTGAATCGGATCCACAGGGGCGTGTTCTCGATCTCTTACCGGATGATGAACGACGTGTCCTCCAACCCGTCCTGAACTCCCCCGGAATCACGCAGATCGAACTTCGGGATCGATCTGAATTCTCGAAGAGTAAAGTGAGCCAGACTGTGAGTTCACTCGAGGAGCGTGGGCTGCTGTATCGGGAACGACAGGGTAGGACCTATCGCGTGTATCCGAGCGATGACCTTCAGAACCAACAGACATAGAACTTCACACGAACATTACCCCACCATGTCACAAGCAACACTCGAAAGCGATCAAATTAGCCAACTTCTTAAGTCGAGTACGTGGCTCAATCTATTCCTCGCCGTAAAACTGATTGCTGGGTTGGTGTATGTATATTTCACAGGGGATATAGGGAGTCGGTGGACGCATTTCGTCCTTCCGTTCATTTGGTTCACCGCCTCACTCTGGGTGATCTGGCACACCCGACCTGCCACGACACGTCGAGTGTATCGTGTCGGTGCCGCACTTGTCGTTACTGTATACCTCATCATGATGTTTTATTTTTCAGGATTACTTGGACCGAGCACCTGTCGCGTTTCCAGTATTTAAAACCGGCGTGAAGTCGGTAATGGCGACCTGATGGCTGCGAATTCCAACTCTCAGCAAAGGCCGCCAACAGGAAAAACGGACGCAGCGTACTTCAATTCTGATCACTCAACTGCGACCGCAGTGTACTCGCTGCTCGACGCAGTCGGCAGCGAGTCCATCGCCGACGAGTTCGATATCGGCAAACACAGCAAGAAACACGACTTCGACAACCACCTCAAAGTCGCCGTGCGTGAAGGGATCGATCCCTCAGACTCGCTTGCCGAACTCGAAGAAACCACCGATACAGCCGCTGAAATGGAGAATATGGCTGCCTCTACGTTCTCACGGTACACGAACGACCGCGACTACCGCGCGGTCGTTCGTACCATGTTCGAGCTACTCCATACCCCACAGTTGGCCCATCAACGAGCCGTCGAACGAAAACGACTCCAGCGACTCACGCGAGGCGTTGTTGCGACCGATGCGACAAATCTCGAACTCACACGGTCGGTATTCGTCTCGGACGACTTCGTCGGAGACGACGAGCAGTCCTACGAGATCTACACTGGCGACGGTGGCATCAAACTCCATGTTGCCGCGCGTGTCGACGGAGAACACAAGCATCCGCTCGGTGCGACCGTGACAGAAGGTGAGACCCACGAGAATCCGCAGTTTGAGCATCTCTATGGCGATGTCGAGGTCTTTCCAGACCTCGACTCGCCAATCTGGGTCTTCGACCGTGGCTACACACGCTACGAGCGCTTTTGCGGCTTCACAGCCATCAACGATGACTTCATCACACTGCTAGAATCGGACGCTCGGTACGATGTCTGTGAACAGATCCAGACCGCTGAGGTAACCGACGGTGATGAAACACGGCAGGTACGGGACGACCGCATCGAACTCGCCGACACAGGAGAACAGTTCCGGCGAGTAGTGCTTGAAACGCCGGACGGAGAGCAACTCGAGTACCTGACGACGCTGGCGTCGTCAGAGTACGACCCTATCGACGTAATCAGCATCTACACGCTGCGAACTGTGATCGAGATCCTGTTTCGGGAGCTGAAGCAGTATCTGAACGGTGAGAACTTCCACTCGACAACGCTCAACGGCGTGCTGTTCGAGTTGTTTTCTGCGTTGGTTGGACTGTTGTTGATCCAGTGGCTGCGGCAACGCCACCCGATGCGGGGTGGCGTGCCGCAAGCGATTCGAGAAGTACGGAAACGCTGGAACGACACGCTCGGCTCGGTTGGGTAACTCCTCTCACGGCGGGTGATTCGCCGCCGCTGTGAGCGGCGGCTCTGGTCAGCGCAGCAGAAGCCACTCTAAATTCTGGTAGAAACCCGTCCGAACCGGACTCTCGAGCCGAATTCGCTGGTTGCTCGTCACCGCGTATCTTTCAGCCAGCGGACTCAGCTTGATTTCGTTGCTCACGCCCGCGCGGTGTCTTTATCAACTTGAAACGCGACAGCCGAGCACCTCTCATTTCGGGCAGCTCACTGGACCAAGCGGCTTCGTAATAACATAGGGTCGATCTCTAGGGTGGAGTCCGGTCTTTCTCTATACAGGAGACCTGATCACAGTCTCGCTCATTCCTTACCAAGCGGTTGGCCTGTTCGCGCTGGCGTATCTCGTCCACGATGCGTTGCTTGATTTCTCGCAGTCGGCAATCGGAAGAATCGTCGGGATCGTAGCGTGCCCTGCCTGCGTTAGTCCGTTATTTGCTGTTCTACCTACAGGCGGACTAAGTGGTTCTTCAACGATGCTATTGCTTGGTGCGTATGGATACGAGATTGCGACCGTTCTGTTTCTCGTGACGATTGGAATTCTCTTCCATCGTCGAACACTCACGAGACAGTATCACCGGTTCCGAACGGACTGAGCTAGTTCGTTTGTAAGCAGCAATAACCGAGCCTCACTCGCCGTCCGAACCGTTGTTATTGTCTGGATCGTCGTCATAATTGCTCTGTTTTGACAGCTCTCTTTACGCTCATTTTTTCCGATCCACTCGAATTCAACAGGTATGAACGATCTTATCAGTAGAAACGTTTAGATATCGTTATAGACCTCTTGAACAGTCTAACACGTTTTCGGGATCTCAAATCCTACCAACCACTAGACTGCTGACAATACCAGTTAGTCGTAGTATCGATTGACGAGACAGCGATGAGTTCAGGAGAGATCTGAACTAGTCTATTTGACGACTAATGTAACGACTTGAAATCTCTCCCCGACGGACTCAGAACTACGATGACTTCTGAGCAGATGTCGGCAGGTGACGACGCCCCCGCGCTCGCGGGGGCGATCGTCTATCACGCTGGGGAAGTCTGTGAAACAGTGGATCACCTCTGGCGTGTCCTCGGAGAGGTATCGATTCCAGTTGACGGGCTTGTCGACGACCGCCAGCAACACAAGGTCGGAAACGGGACTAAACCGATGGCTCGGGTGTATCTCTATCAGAAGATCTACGACCTCGCCCAGAGCGAGGTCGAAGATCGCCTCGAAAACCGCCCGTCACTCCTGAAGACACTTGATTTGGAGAAGGCACCGTCCCAGCAATCACTCTCGTACGCGTGGCAGCAGTTTACCGACCAAACCAAACGGACGCTTAACGCCGCAGCTACGGGTATCGCAAAAGAAGCCGTTGACCGTGGCGTCGTGTTGGAAGCACGGGTTCCGATCATCCCAGATGAAGACGATATCGGAGAAGACGATGATGAAACGACCGTAACACGCGAGCACGTTCGAAAGCAGGGGAACAAAATTGTCGAGCTCGCCCGAAGGCACGCCTTCGGCGAGTTCGACTCCCACAGAGCCGATAACAGAGTCTACGAGGACGAACAGATCCTTGATCTGTTCGCCTCGGCATGCCTCACCGAAAAGTGCCCATTCTGAGGGTGAAGCTGGCTGGTTTCTCGACGAGAACGACGCCTGTGACGACTCTACGTTCCTCCGAGTGATTAAGCAGTTCGCAATGCCGGCTGATCAGGAAGTCTCTGTTCCACTCCAAGACCAACAGATCGAGGATATCGTTGCGTTTACCGAGGTGTTCCGAGAGTATCTCATGGATTCATTCGATACCGCCACGGAGAATATCCTCCAGACGATTCGGTACGAGGATCCATTCGACGACCGCCACGTCGTGGCGGCCGTCGATTTCACGCACGTTCCCTACCACGTCTGGCCGTGGGTCGACAAGGACGAAGAGATTCCAAAGTCGACGTACCCGCCCATGGTGAGCGGGTACGTCGACGACGGTGAGTTGAAACACGGCTACACGTTCGCGACGATCACGATCGTTGGGAACGACGTGCCAATCATCCTCGGAATTGAGGGTGTCAAGGAACATTCAGAGTGGGAACCAGTCGACGCCCCAGCTGACTCGAAAGCAGACGTCGTTGCGCGTCTGCTTTCGAGAGCCCAGCAGTACGTCGATCTGGACGAAGTGCTACTGGACCGTGGCTTCTACGCGAAAGAGGTTCGTGTAGAGATCAACAGTCGTGACCTGTTGTACACGATGCCAATGGGGAAATACGAGTCAGATTACGAGGTGATCAAGCAGATCAAGAGCAAAGATGGGGTAGACGCCGCTGTCAACCACGACGCCCCCGTCTATCCCGACGGGGACGTCGACCATACCGCAGAATATCTGTATGTTCCAGCCACCAGTGACGACGCTGAAGGCAAGTACGCCGTATTCGTGACCAACCGCGATCACGTCGCTCCCGACGAGATCGCTCACGTGACGAACAGCTACAGCCGTCGCTGGGACATCGAAAACCAGTACAAGTCGGTTCAGTCATACCTTCCAAAGACCTCCTCGACAGACTACCGAGTGCGGTTGTTCAACTTCACGTTCGCAGCACTGCTGTACAATCTGTGGCGGCTCACCGACTTTCTGGTGAAAGTCGGCATGGAGCGAGAAATCAGGTCGCCGCCAGTCGTGACCGCCAGGACGTTCGTCCGGGTGGTCAGGAACTCTCCTCCGGAAAGCCAGGTGAGAAGATGATGAAACACCTGTCGCTCGCCTGCGGCAAGCCGCAGGCTTCGCTATCTGAGCACTATATCAGCCATTCCCTCGCCCTCCGCTGTCACTCCTCGGCAGCCAGCAACCGATACATACCATCTCCGCAAGAACATCTCAAACTCCGTCTGATTCGACCGCTATTCGTTTGTAGACGCTCTATATCCCGAAAACGTGGTCTAATGTTTGGATTCACACCCACGAGGATAACCCCGATCCCAGCGTGTGACTACGTGAGGCGAAAAACGATGACCACCTTCACCATTGGACGCTGGCTGCTCGTGGCACTCGCGATCGTCGGACTCGCGTTCGCCGCACCCGTGGTCAGCGCACACGGCGAGGAATCGACTGTTGACGACGCGCCCCCCTACAATGGCACCGCAGACGAGTGGGCCACCTGGATGGACGCGCAGACGACCGAACACATGGGTCCCGGTGCGACCGAGTGGATGGAGTCGCACGTGGGCGTGACTGTCGAGAAAATGGGCCAGGACATGGCCGATGACGGCGACATGAACGGCTACGGCTCGGGGGCCGGCTACGGTCACTGCTGACCTACCCCTCCCTTCGCGTTGGATATAATATTGGACGAACGCACGAGGTATCAACGAAACACGAAATCATGACCTCACAATTCGAAATCCTGCGACGGAACGGGCTGAAGACCGGCCTCGTCGCCGTCCCACTCCTCGTCGGTGCGAGCGGGACGGCCGCTGTACACGGTGGCGGCGTGATGGGCGGCGGTTGGGGCGACATGGGCGGACTCGGGTGGTTCGGGATGCTCGGCGGTGGAATGCTCCTCTGGACGCTACTCCTGATCGGCCTCGTCTTGGCGCTCGTCTACGGCGTCGAACGCGGGAACGGGACCGAGAACGGGGATACGGCCCTCGCAGAGCTCCGCGAGCGCTATGCGCGAGGAGAACTCTCCGACGAGGAGTTCGACGAACACAAGAAACAGCTCGAAGGCTAGACCACGTCTCAAACCAGCATCGTCGCTCTCCCTCTAGCGGCTCTCGAATATCCCTCGAGTCAATACCGCTCGGAGTCAGTACGACTGGGAGAGACCCACTCTTACGCTGAGGCGTCGTAGCCAGCGTCGTTGACCGCGTCGACGAGGACGCCTGCGTCCACAGTCCCCTCCACGGTCGCCGACTCCGACTCGCGGTCGGCACTCGCTTCCGTGGCTCCTTGGACGCCTTCGAGCGCCTCTTCGACGGTTTGCTCGCAGTGCTCACAGGTCATGCCTTCGACGGTGATCGTCTGCGTCATACAGCTATACGTATGAGAGGCACGTGTTTATGACTTACTGCTTCAAATCCAAAGAATACGGCCCGGTGTAGCTGCCGTTCGAAGGCCAAATCTGGGAAACAGTATTGTGGTGCGGAGTTCCTACGGGAGATATGCGCGAATTGGATGAGACCGATATGGAGATCCTCTCGCTATTGGCGGAGGACGCCCGTCGCCCGTTCAGCAACATCGGTGAAACCGTCGGCCTCTCCGGACCAGCGGTCTCCGACCGCGTCACGCGGTTACAGGAAGCCGGCGTCATCAACGGGTTCACCGTCGACGTGAACCGTGCACAGCTCCGCGCCGGCGTGCCAGTGTTCGTCCAGTTCGAGAACAGTTCCGATGCCAGCGAAACGCTTCGAGAGCGGCTCAGTGGCGCAGACGGTGTCGAACACCTCTTCGTCACGGCCGAGGGGAAACTCTGGATCTACGGCCGGGCCGAGGGACAGAACGTCCGGCGGTGGATCGACGGCCTGCTCGACGATCTCCCGCCGATCGACTACTCGGTCACGCTTGTCGACGACCTCGAATGGACGCCCTCGCTCGATGGGACCGAGTTCGCCATTACCTGTGCGGAGTGTGGGAATACGGTTGACAGCGAAGGTGAATCCACCCGGATCGACGACGACGTCTATCACTTCTGCTGTGGCTCGTGTCGCGGCCGGTTCGAAGAGCAGTGTCAGCGCCTCAAAGAGGGCGTTTAACGGTTCGGGCCACCGTGCCCAAAGTCTGTTACTCCCGATCAGTTGGTGTCGGGTCGTCTCGTTGTTTCAGGCCGCGTGCGATGAAGACCGTCCCACCGTTCGTATCGCTAATTGAGACGGAATCGAACGTTTCCCGCAGTACCATCTGGACATCGGTATCGACGTTCTAGTTCGTCGTCTATTTCGAGATGGGGACAACAAGTGAATTGAGGACTGTCCACGAGAACGCCTGGAAGGGTTGTGCATCGAGGACAGCGATCCGTCCGCCGTTCTGGAGTACGGAGAACGCCTCTCGGATGGCGGCGTCGGGGTCGGGCATGGCAGTTAACGACATCGCCGCGTAGACGGCGTCGAACGATTCGGGCTCGGTACCGAGCGTCGTCGCGTCACCGCGGACGACGTCGACATTATCCCACCCTTCCTGTCGAACCCGGCTTTTCGCTCGTCCGACCATCCCTGCACTGTAGTCGACACCGACGACGCGACCGGTTTCGCCGACTCGTTTGCGGAGCTCCGCGAACGAGTTCCCTGGGCCACAGCCGAGTTCGAGCACGCTATCGCCCGCTCCGAGCGCTAACGCCTCGGCGCTCCGGTCTCTGAACGATTGCTCTCCACCCAGGAACGCCAGATCGTACAACAGGCTGAACGCTCTGTCATGTCTACTCCACCAGTCGTACAACCGCTGGCCGCGGCGGCGAGCTGTCACAAACACTCACTTCCGGCGTGATCCAGAACTCGTCTCATCCTCGCAGGGCCGTCTCGTCGATGCTGTTGAATTCGCTGGGTCGATCCCGCTCTACTGCGGTCACGATACCGGTATGTCTGTTCCCGTCCGTCGTTTCTGCGCTCGACAAACCGTGAACGAGTGCCCGTGCGTCATTTGAGAGATAATCTATGGCGGGAGTCATCACGACACGCCGTTGGATACCGCGACGTATTGACGTTCTGCCTCGGGATTCCCACTGGCTACACCTCTTGTAATCCAGAACCGACCGTCCTATAGCCAACTACAACGACTAGCTGGCTGGTGTGGCGATTCGCTTTCGATTCTGAATTTTCTAGTCCGGCATACATTGTCTTTGAAACAGAAAACGCACTAAGGGAGGAACCCGTAGTATAGTCCACCATGAGTACGCGAACTGCACACCTCGACATCACGGGGATGTCTTGTGCCAACTGTTCACAGACAGTTGGCGAGGCTCTCGAATCCCTCGACGGGGTGCGCGAAGCGAACGTCAACTTCGCCACCGACGAAGGGAGTATCGAGTACGACTCCGAGGAGGTAACACTGCGAGAAATTTACGACGCCATCGAGGACGCCGGCTATGGTGCCGTCTCGGAGACAGTGACAATCGCTATCTCCGATATGACGTGTGCCAACTGCGCGGACACCAACGAGACCGCCCTCGAAGCCGTCCCCGGCGTCGTCGACGCCGAGGTGAACTACGCGACTGACGAGGCACAGGTCACCTACAACCCTGCGGACGCGGACCGAGAAGCGATGTACGACGCCATCGAGGACGCCGGCTACTCACCCGTACGCGAAGACGGCGATGAGGAGTCAAGCGGAGACGCCCGCGACGCCGCCCGCCAGGCCGAGAGCCGCAAACAGCTCCGGCTCACGCTGTTCGGCGCCGCGCTGTCCGCGCCCCTCCTCTTTTTCATGGTCGACAAGCTGCTGCTCGGTGGCGCGGTGGTGCCCGACCGCATCTTCGGCGTCAGAGCCGTATGGGCCCAGTTTGCGCTCGCGACGCCGGTTCAGGTCGTGCTCGGCCGACCGTTCTACGTGAACTCCTACAAGGCGCTCGTCACGAACGGCCGCGCCAACATGGACGTGCTGATCGCCCTCGGCTCGACGACGGCGTACGTCTACTCGGTCGCCGTCCTCCTCAACCTGGTCGCCGGGAGCGTCTACTTCGACACGGCGGCGCTCATCCTCGTCTTCATCACCCTCGGGAACTACCTCGAAGCTCGCTCGAAGGGGCAAGCTGGCGAGGCGCTCCGGAAACTGCTGGAGATGGAGGCTGAGACGGCCACCGTCGTCGACGACAAGGGGAACGAGGAGGAGATTCCGCTCGAGGACGTCGAGGTCGGCGACCGGATGAAGGTCCGGCCTGGCGAGCAGATCCCCACGGACGGCGTGGTCGTCGACGGCCAGTCGGCGGTCGACGAGTCGATGGTCACCGGCGAGTCCGTCCCCGTCGAGAAAGAGGAAGGTGACGAGGTCGTCGGCTCGACCATCAACGAGAATGGCGTGCTCGTCGTGGAGGCAACGAAGGTCGGCTCCGACACTGCGCTCCAACAAATCGTCCAGACAGTGAAGGAAGCCCAGTCGCGTCAGCCCGACATCCAGAACCTCGCCGACCGCATCTCGGCGTATTTCGTCCCGGCGGTCATCGTCAACGCCGTCTTCTGGGCCGTCGTCTGGTTTGCCTTCCCTGAGGTGCTCGCTGGATTTGTCAACTGGCTCCCGGCGTGGGGACTCGTCGCCGGTGGCCCGGCGATCGCCGGCGGGACAATCACCGTCTTCGAGTTCGCCATCGTCGTCTTTGCCTCGGCGGTGCTGATCGCCTGTCCCTGTGCGCTGGGACTCGCGACGCCGGCGGCAACGATGGTCGGCACGACTATCGGCGCACAGAACGGCGTTCTGTTCAAGGGCGGCGACATCCTCGAACGCGCCAAAGATGTCGACACGGTCATCTTCGACAAGACCGGCACGCTCACCGAGGGCGCGATGGAGCTGACCGACGTGGTCATCTTCGACGCTGACGGGCAAGCAATCACGGACGGAGGCGACACAGCCGCCGATGGTGGACAACTGGCGGCCCGAGATCGGCTTTCAGAAGACGACGTCCTCCGGCTCGCAGCGACCGCCGAGAGCGGGAGCGAGCACCCACTCGCCCGTGCCATCGTCGACGGAGCGAAAGAGCGCGGCATCGATGTCACCGACCCGGACGACTTCGAGAACGTGCCTGGCCACGGCATCCGTGCTACGGTGGGTGAGAACGATGTCCTAGTGGGGAATCGGAAACTGCTTCGGGACAACGGCATCGACCCCGAGCCGGCCGCAGAGACGATGGAACGCTTCGAGAACGAAGGGAAGACCGCGATGTTAGTGGCCTACGAGGGCGAACTCGTGGGGGTGGTCGCCGACGCTGACACGGTCAAGGAAAGCGCAAAAGATGCCGTGAGCCAGCTCACAGAGCGCGGCGTCGGCGTAATGATGATCACCGGCGACAACGAGCGGACCGCCCGCGCGGTCGCCGGGCAGGTGGGCATCGACGCCGAGAACGTCCGCGCAGAGGTTCTTCCCGAGGACAAGTCCGACGCCGTCGAATCCATCCAGGACGGGGGGCGGCAGGCGATGATGGTCGGGGACGGCGTCAATGACGCCCCCGCACTCGCAGTGGCCTACGTCGGCACCGCAATCGGCTCGGGCACCGACGTCGCCATCGAGGCCGCGGACGTGACGTTGATGCGCGACGACCCCCTCGATGTCGTGAAGGCAATCCGTATCTCCGATGCGACGCTCCAGAAGGTCAAGCAGAACCTCGTGTGGGCGCTGGGGTACAATACCGCGATGATCCCGCTGGCGTCGCTTGGGCTCCTCCAGCCCGTCCTCGCCGCGGGTGCGATGGCGTTCTCCAGCGTCTCAGTGTTGACGAACAGCCTGCTGTTCCGGCGGTACGGCCCCGATCACGACTACGAACTGTTCGGTCGGCTTCGCTGACCGCGAACGTTTCCGGACAGTGTGCGCGCACCCCCGCCGGAACAGCCGACACCAACTCGACGGACTCCGCGCCTGCTACCTCGCGGACGCCCTCGCCGACGCGTCG
Organism: Halorubrum salinarum; assembly: GCF_013267195.1. NCBI lineage: Archaea > Methanobacteriati > Methanobacteriota > Halobacteria > Halobacteriales > Haloferacaceae > Halorubrum > Halorubrum salinarum. The sequence continues at coordinate 196,371 of NZ_CP053942.1, forward strand.
CTCGAACAGCGGGACCGATCGAAGAGCACGACATGACGGCTGGAGGTGAGTGAGTCGTGGAGTACCGTCAGCGGACCGTCGAAACCGTTCTTCGGGGGAGGGTGTTCAGATAAGGATGAAAGGGTGAGGCGGTGCGTTTTCAAGGTGTTCTATGCCCGAAAACGACCGCCTCAGCGGCTTTTTAGACGAGATCAATTTAGACTTTGTGGAGCAAGAGGCAACACCGTGACTGTTGATGAAGCTCAGTATCCAACTCCATTTAGCTGGGATCCCACTTTCGAATAATGTTTCATTTATTGAGGTATTCGGTGTTAATCGGGTTCGCTCTACCATTCACAACTGGGTTCACAAAGCCGATCTACAGCCGGAATCTGGCCGGTGCCCGAATCACATTGCGGGCGATGAGATCGTGATTCGATTTGAAGATGAACAGTATTGGCTGTACGCTGCCGTCAATCCGAAAAGAACGATCTGCTCTATACACAGCTTGAGCTACCGATAAACAACGCTCTCGCAGATCAGTTTTTCGCTGATCTCCGTGACAAACACGATGTCGATGACACAACTGTTCTCGTCGATGGATCAGCCTCACTTCATCGAGCCTGTCGCAAACACGGCCTCGATTTTAGATACGAACGACATGGAAATCGGAACAGCGTCGAACATGTCTTTTGTGATATAGAACGTCGAACTATCTGTTTCTCAAACTTTTTCAGCAACGCCGAAGCAGAAACTGCTGACGAGTGGCTCAGATCGTTTGCTTTCGCATGGAATCAGCTTATCTGAACATTATCGTCAATATGGGGAATGTATATATATATACATATATATGCGAGTTGCCGGTCCACGATAGCGCTATGAGCACGACCGCGTCGTCGACGGGACCGGAGCCCCGTGGTTCCTTGGCGCGGTCCGCCTCGAAGACGGCGAGATAGCCAACGTGAGCCGCGTCCCGGAGCCGTCAACAGACGCCGAGACCGTCCTCGATGTCGACGGCGATGTCGTCTCACCTGGCTTCATCGACACGCACTCAAACTCCGACCTCCAGCTGTTTGCCGACCCTACGCTCGCGCCGAAGGTCCGGCAGGGCATCAAGACGGAGATACTCGGCCAAGACGGGCTCTCGATGGCCCCGATGTACCGGGAGGGCGGTGCCGAAGAATAGCAGGACCAGCTAGCAGGACTGGCCGAGCGGGTCGACCACGAGTGGACGTGGGGCGACGTGGGCGCGTATCTTGATGCCGTTGAGGAGTCGGGCATCGCGCCGAACGTTGGGACACTGGTCGGCCACGGAACAGTGCGGTTCAACGTGATAGGCATGGAAGACGCGGAGCCGACCGACGAACAACTGTCCGAGATGCGAGACCTCGTCGCTGAAGCGATAGACGAGGGGGCGTTCGGGCTGTCGACGGCGCTGGTTATCACGCAGTGTTCGTACGCCACAACCGAAGAAGAGACCGCGCCGGCCGGGGAACTGTCGCCATACGGCTGTCCGTTCGTCGCCCACATCCGCAGCGAGTGGGGGGACATCTGGAACGCCTTGAACGAGTTCGTCAACATCGGCGCGACGGCCGGGGTGCCGGTCCATCTCTCGCACTTCAAACTGGGCGGCCCGCGAGCGGGGTGTCGACTTCTCGGCCGACCAGTACCCCTACACGGCGAGCAACACGCTGCTGTCGCACGTCCTGCCGCCGTGGGTCCACGCCGAGAGGCCCGAGCAGACGGTCGGATACCTTCTTGATCAGCAGGCCCGCGAGCGCATCAGAGCGGAAATCGAACAAGGCCGCATCGAGGGCTGGGACAACCCCGGCGCCTACTCCGGCTGGGAAAACGTCGTCATCGCCTCCGTCGAGAGCGATGTAAACAGTCATGTCGAGGGCGAGTCTGTCGCGGCGCTGGGCCGTCGGTGGGATACCGAGCCGGTCTACGCCGTCTTCGACTTACTGGCCGAGGAGGAACTGAGCGTTAGCGTCATCAACCATTTCATCGACGAGGACGACGTGCGCGACATTCTCGGCTCCGAGCGGATTAACGTCATCACCGACGGGCTCTTTGGCGGGAACCCCCACCCACGGGTCTACGGGGCGTTCCCGCGCGTGCTGGACAAATACGTTCGCGAGGCGGACCTTATGTCGCTGGAGGAGGCCGTCCGGAAGATGACTTCGCTGCCTGCGCGGTCGATGGGGCTGGACACGAAAGGCTTCTTTCGCCCCGGGATGGACGCGGACCTCGTCGTGTTCGACCCGGATATCTTCTCCTCACCGGCGACGTACGACAACCCCAGACAACACCCCAAGGGCATCTACCATGTGCTCGTCGACGGCGAGTTCGTCGTCAGGGACGGCGAGACGACCGGCGCGGCCCCCGCGAGGCGCTCCGGGCGTCGCGTTAGAGTTCGCGTATCGTCTCGCCGTCGGCCTCAATGGCCTCAATGTCGGCCGGCGAGAGCGGGACCTTGACCTCGATCTCGACGAGGTACTCTTCGTTGGCCAATTGGTCGTGTCCGAGCACGGTGTGACACGGGTACGGCTCGTCGAAGGTCTCCCAGTACACCTTCTTGTAGCCGTCGTAGTAGTGTTGGGCCGGGTCGACGATGTGTGTCGTCACCTTCGAGATGTCGTCGTAGCTCTTGTCGATAGCGTCGAGCAGAATCCTGACATTCTCGTAGGCCTTCCGGGCCTGCGTCTCGATGTCGTCGCCGACGACCGTCGAGTCGGCGCCCATGGCGACCTGCCCGGCCATGTAGAAGGTGCCGCCGTCAATTCGCGCGTGGTTGTACCCGATCTCCCGGGCGTCTTTGAGTTCCGGGGGGTTGATGGCGTAACTGGTCACACCCGAACATCATCGATATCGGATAAAAAACGTCACCCTCCAGATGGTGGTCCGAAACCCCTCTCTAACTCGGCGAATCCACGTAGTCGGTCACCCGCGTATATCACGCCGACGCGAGCGATCGAACCGTCTCCGCGAGCACAGCCGTCGCCGCGGTACAGTTGCTCCAGTCGGTCCATTCCCGCGGGGAGTGTGAGTAGCCGTCGTCCGACGGCGTAAAGAGCAGTCCGGCGTCGGTGACGGCGGCGACGTTGGCCGTGTCGTACATCGCTCCAGACGACAGTCGTACCGACTCGACGCTAGTCGCTGTGGCCGCGGCCTCGGCCGCTATGAGAAATCGGTCGCTACAGAGCGTCGTGGCGCTGTCTCGGTACCGCTCTATCGACGTGTTCACGCCCCGATTCCGCTCCAACCGCGTTATGCTGTCCCGACAGCGTTCGACCATCCGCGTCATGTTGTCGTGGTCGACATCCCGGATGTCGAAGTCTAAGTCCACACGTTTGGGGACGATGATTCCGCGCGTTCGGCGCGATAGAGCCCTTCCCGGCAGTCGCCACCGCGGCTTCGCTCGTCTCGGCGCAGTCCCGACCGGCACGTTCCAGATCGGGGACCAACTCCGATGCGGCCGCGAACGCGTCGGTCCGCTCGTCCATCGACGTCGAACCGGCGTGATCAGCCTCGCCGGTGATACGCACCTCGCACTTCGTGATGCCGGTAATCGAGTCGACGATACCGACGCCGGCACCGGTATCCGTTAGCGTTGTACCTTGTTCGACGTAGAGTTTCACCCACGAGTCCCAGCGGCCGGCCTCGACCGTGTCGTCCCAGGCAAAGCCGATACGCTACAGGCTCTCTTCGAGGGAGACGTCGTCGTCGTCCGTGAGCGACAGCGCTCCCGACGCCGTCCGCTGTCCCGCCACCACGGATGACCAGAGAGTTCCGGCACCGAACCGACCGCCCTCTTCCTCAGTGAACGAGACGACCTCAATCGGCCGGTCGGGAGCAACGTCAGCCGACTGTATGGCACGGACGCTCTCCAGTGCCGCGTAGACTCCCAGTGGCCCGTCGAATATTCCGCCTCGCGGCACGGAATCCAGATGGCTACCGGCCGCGATCGGTGCGGCCTCCGGATTACAGCCTCCCGGCGTCCAGCGATCGACGATGTTTCCCACAGGGTCAACAAGGACGGACAGGCCCGCCGCAGTCAGTCTTTCGACGAAGCGCTCTCTGACCTGTCTGTCCGCCTCGCTGCCGGTCAGGACCGTTCGGCCGACGCCCCCGGACGCATCGACCGCCCCGAGCCGCGCGTTCGCCTCGATATCCTCACACAAACGGTCCGCATCAATGTACATATCTCTACGCATCGCCGTCCCGTTTATAAACCCGTGACCACCGTTCAGATGGTCCTGTTTACGACCATCGTACCGGTTCTCTCGACTTAGAAGTGTACAGATGTTGGATAAGCCAGACTCACACTTCGGTGCGGACCGACAGGTGCCAGAACCGACCGAACCAGTTGTCACCGATATCTAGGCGACCATCATGTGGCGTACGTCTCCAGGATATGAAATGTTGCCTCGTGACACTCGTGATACTTGGCGAACTCCAGCCTAACACCACCGACTTACTGGCAAGTCGGCACACTCGGTTAGATTGCTGGGTACTTGATTGGCCGGTCGGCGACATCAATCACCGCCCACGTTCGCGGGTCCCGTTGATTACGAGGGAATCGTCTTCGGTGACAGCCTGTATCGTACACATGACTGTCGGTGTCGTGCTCTCATCCGGTCGAACACGTTGGCCTACATCGAATATGCCCATCACTAGGAGCCGCGCCGGACTCGCGCTCCAGAGCCACCGAGCAGTGCCGTGGCGCGGCGCCCGGCCGCGTTTGAGATCACGTCGATTGATGACCCGATAGATGGATTTCTTTGAAACATCGTGCGCTGTGCGAGGACGACAACGCCGAGGACAACCGCGAGAGCGGTCGCGAGGGGGGCTAGGTGTTAGTAGGCGTCAGTGTCGAACTCGTATAGGCTGAAGGCAGACACGAGTTCACGTCGAAGTTGGCTCGTGACAACCGGTTCAGTGCGGTCAGTCATTGCGAACAGCCCCCCGAATTTCCTGCTCAAGGAGACCTGTATCAGCGAGGATATCCGGATCTTCAATAGGTTCAACTTCATGTATAAGGGCTTGGAGCCGGTCATCTGTAGCTTCGGCATAGAGGTAGAGGTCACGGCACCTGTCGTGGAGGGCACGCAACGTTGATTCGGCAACTGGTGTTCCATCAGCTGCTTCAGTGTAGCTGTAGCCCTGCTCGACACGTTTGAGTGCCCGTCAAATAGTCAGGAACTCGTCGGCGTTGACTTGGAGATAGCCGTCTTCGAGGGTGTCATAGAACCGTTCTCATGGCTATCGACGATTCAGTATTATCGGCTCCGAGCTTGGTGTCTACGGCTTCATAGAAATCACGGTCGCTAAGGTGAACTACGCCAACCGAGCAAGAATAGTCATCATACAGAAATAAAACGCCTATTTTTGAGCAATTTTAAGCACCGTGCACTTGGTGCACAGCTTTATACGACTACATTCCCCTGAAAAGGTAATAAACATAATTGTACCATGTGAAGACTTCTATGACACGCTGATCCTCGACGACGCGCTCACCGATATCCGCCCGCTGGAGGACGCCCGAACCGAGGGCCCTGATCTTGAAGAGTTGCGCGAGCGTGTTGAGCGGCTGGAGGAAGCCACCGATATTGACCTTCACTGACACACACCCTACCTCCTCAACCCCGAGTCGTGCGTACGTGTCGAATTGGCTCTGATGGTACAAAAGCCTGCTAAGTCCCCAGCGTGCGTGAAGAGGTACTGGGGTGGTCAAAGGCCGATGATTCAACAGCGTCATCGAACGCGTGGCTCTGATTGGCCTACCTGCCAAGGACGCACTATCATGGGCGCTCTTGATGGACTGCGGTCCTGCGATTTGCGGGTGCATGGACCAAATTGGGAGTCCACGGTAGAGGTGCTTAGAAAGTCAATTAGTGTTCCTGCTCAGCTAGCGACGACTGTATCAACAATCTCCTACAGAAGAGCGACTGGCACAATCTTCGCTCACTCGAAGATCGCACTCCGCAAGTGGCTGTTCTCGATCTACGCGTTTTTGCGATTTAACACGAGTCTCAGGCAGTTACAATGCGAAATCGAGGTCACCTACAAAACGATCCATAGGCGTGTCGAGCGCTTCGCTGAAGCGCTCGACGCGCCGTCACTCGATCTTCGTGGCCCGGTTGAAATTGACGAGTTCTACGTCTCTGCTGGTCTGAAAGGCCGCGAGAGCGCGACCGGTCGCGCTCTCGCGGCCTCTCTCGACGCGGGCGCGGAACGTATGATCAAGACAAACCGCCCGTATTCGTCCTCGTGGATCGCGGCACCGAGCAGCGGTACGTTGTGCCAGCGAAATCCGCAGACGAATCGACGATCCGGCTCCTGCTGGCTGACCGCCAGCAGGAGCCTTTCACCGTCTATACCGACGGATTTCGTGCGTACGATCCGCTTGATGAAGATGAGCGATTCGACCGCGAATACGTCGTTCACGGAGACGGTGAATACGCCGACGACACGGTCCACGTGAACACTTGCGAGAGCCACGCGTCGCTGGCGCGACGGTGGCTCTCGCCGCATCGAGGCATCTCAAAAGACCGCCTTACACAGTATCTCCGAGCGTTCCAACTCAGACGAGAACTCTACCGCAAACCCGGACGAGAAGCGCTCAAACACGCCGTCAAAGCCACTCTCTGAAATCAACAATGTGCTACACACCTATGAAAGCCTGCTAGCTCAACAAACCACGTCTGCGATACTATATTTTTCGCCGGGATCGATCCGATCTTGATCACGAGAGAGAAACCGCAAGCAGGCACCATGGTGGTTCAGGAACCAGCCGGCAGGCGGTCAGAACGTGAAGGCGACAGCTGTAGCTCACGACCGCTGCGACCGGCCGATGAGGGCCGCCGGCCCGGCGGCCCTCAGGCACTCACCTCTGGTGGATCATACACCTCCTCACGCTCCAGCATGTGGAAGATTGACACGAGCAGTTTTCGCGCCGTTGCGACGATCGCTATCTGATGATTCTTCCGCTGTTTCAATCGAGCGTAAAACCGTCCAAGATACGGATCGTTACACCGGTGAACCGCTGTTTGAACGCACTGAACGAGGATCCAGCGTAATTCTCCACTTCCGCGCTTCGAGATTGATCCTTCCGTCCGCGAGTCCCCTGACTCGTGGACGACCGGATCCAATCCCGCGTAACTCACCACCTGCTTCGCCTCATCGAATCGGTCGATCTCACCGATCTCCGAGGTGATCAGCAGCGACGAGTAGAAACTCACGCCAGGAATTGTCATCAACAGCTGCGTCTCCTCAAGAGACGCAGCAGTTTCTTCGATCAACGATTCGGGTTCCTCGATTTGAGCGGTTAGCTCGTCGATGATCGAGAGGAACGACTCCATCAACTGATCGCCGACAACACCGAGCGAGACATCCTCGCCAGCGAGGATGTCTCGCCCGCTCACACTGAATGGATCCCAGTCGTAGGTGATCCCGTGTTTGTCGAGGAGAGCGTGGACTTCGTTTTTGAAGTCCGTACGTTTCTCAACTAATCGCTTCCGGCCGCGCACGAGTGCGCGGCGCTGTCGGAGCTCTTCGGACGGGACATAACTCTCAGCGATCATGCCGGCTCGGCGAAGTTGCGCGAGCAACTTCGCGTCGAGCCGGTCGTTTTTCACCTCAGCATAGCCGATCGCCTTGGTTTGGCTCGGATCTGCGACAACCACGTCGAGGTGTTCGTCAAGGGCGTCGTAGACCGTATAGTAGTTGCTGGTTGCTTCGATCACCGCTTTGGCTCCGGCGTATTCTTCGGCAACTTCGTCGAGATTCGCGTTTGTGACGCGAATCTCTTCGACAACCTCGGCATCATCGTCCAAAACAGCGACGTGTGATTCGTCCTTGTGAAGGTCGATTCCGAGGTAGTACATGGTGACCTCTGGAGTGGGAGTGCATGGAGTAGAGACACACCTATTCGGGCTTGCCGTCCGTCTGTCCGACAGACAGACGGGCGGCGTCCCATGATGCGGCTTCCTTGGCACGTAGACCAATCAAGAGCACGCGTTCGAAGACGCCTGTGTAGCATCGGCCTTTACCACCCCATTCTTACTCCATGCGCTGGGGACTTAGCAGGCTTTCATCCCATCAAGAGCGTATTATCGGTTGTCGATTTCACCAGAGTCCCGTCTAGGTCATAGTCGTTGCGATCAAAATCATTAGTTCGGACAGATCTAGTCTATATGTGTGGTCAATTATATATTCGGACCTATTAAACACGTACATGTACGAAGCAACCTTTCATATTCGTGGTGGGCTTCTATACGAGGAAGCCACCAGAAATCGCGATGTGAGCATCAAGTTGTGGTGTAACAACCACTGCGATTTGCTTCAAGTCCAGGGGGATGTCACCGACGAAATCCGCGACGAAATCGCAAAAACGGTCGGGATCAAACACTCCAGCCACGGGCAACCTGAAATCAAGGAGACAGTCGCCGGCAACGGCGAAGAGATTATTATCACGTCCGAGTGTCTCCGCCCACACACCGAGAATAACATCGAGAGCTACCTCGCCAAACACGACTGTCTCTTACTCCCTCCGCTGCGGTACGAGCGAGGCGGTAAGGTCGTCCGGGTCGTCACGCTTGACCCAGAGAATATGACGCGGTTCTACCAAGATATTCAGGAGTCTTTTCGCGTCGAAGTCCAGTCCAAACGTAGAATCGACTCGATTTCACAGGACCAGCCGATACTTTCTGTCGGCTCGCTCGTCGCTGGCCTCTCCAAGCGACAGGAGGAGGCGATTCTGCTGGCGTGGGAAGCCGGCTACTACGAAATCCCCCGCGAGACGACGACTAAAGAACTTGCCGGCCGCATGGACATCGACCGCCGGACGTTTGAGGAACATCTCCGCCTCGCCGAACACAAATTCATCGGCACGCTCGTCGAACGCGTTCTTAATGGGCGAAAATATAGTTGAGCCCTCTGAGTACTATTACTTGGCGGTCTGTCGCCCACTCCGCCTTGCCCGTCCCTATCGGCGTGTACATTAGGTTCTCCCATTCGATCCACGGTCCGTGGTAATTCTGTACGGGCTCGAAATCCAGGATTTTGTGTAACAGAACCACTCGATCGACGACCGATCGCCGAGGCGACAGTAGGTCACCATCGACTCCTTGGTGTCGAGACCGGGCTCGGTATATAAATCTTGTAGTTCTGCCGGGATCTTACAGGTGCCATCCGCATTGTGTACTTTCGGCATCGGAACGTTCGTCGCCCGCGAGATGTGCCCGGCTCGCTGTGCCGTCGGTTCGACCCCCTCAGTGCGATTACGTCGCCTTCGAACTCCTGTGGCGTGCGGCCATCAAGTAACGCCGCGTCTGCGCCGGCTACGGCTTCGGCGTCGTTATTGTACGCTCGAATCGACTCGTCAGGTTTGCCCGTGGTGTATTCCTAGACAGTGAACGATGAGACGTCGGTCGTCGTCGGGTAGTCGTTTTCGAGTACTGCTTGCCACCGTTGAGTACTCGCACGTCGTCATGCCCGTGGTAGCTACACCCAGCAGGCGAATATTCCGTACCAGTTGGGGACGCGACCGTTGCCACAGATAACAAGGATCGTTTCCTTGGTGATCCCCGCCTCGCCGTTGACCTTGGATAACCCTGATTTGTCGACGGTATTTCGGCGTGTTCCGTCGGTGACACCACTCGGGTCACAGTCCATCTGGCACGCAAGCGAGACGATTGCTCGCCCGCGTTCGGAGAGCACGGAGAGGTAGCCCATGCTGAGTGCGGTGATTGTCTCCGCTAGCGCGTCATCATACTGGACGTACCCGATACGAGGCATTCGTCTCTATGATCACACGGCACGTAGTGACTGAGTGTCCCACGCATGGAGGTGGGATTTTACGCGTGTGTAGAAGCGTCGACAGCCTCGCTCACCGCCCGCCAACTCCTCGACTAGTTCGTGATACTGCCAAGTTAAAAAATCCCCCTCCATTCGGTGGCAATTCATTATTTGGCTTGTGTGCGCAACAATTACACATGAGTCAGGAAGAACTCAAACCGGAACGTGACACACCGAGCGCAGAGTGGCGCTCGTACCAAGGTGCACCGACCGGCACCGAAATTGAGTGCGAGGGCTGGCAACAGGAAGCCGCTCTGCGTATGCTCAACAACAACCTCGACCCCGAAGTCGCCGAAGACCCCGAAGACCTCGTCGTCTACGGTGGGGCGGGACGCGCGGCCCGTTCTTGGGACGCCTATGATGCGATTCTCTCGGAACTGCGCGACCTCGGTGACGAGGAGACGCTGCTCATCCAATCCGGCAAACCCGTCGGGCGCTTCCCGACGCACGAGCGCGCTCCGCGGGTGCTCATTGCGAACTCGAACCTCGTCGGAAACTGGGACGACTGGGAACACTTCCACGAACTCGAAGCAGAGGGGAAAATTATGTACGGGCAGATGACCGCCGGTTCCTGGGCCTACATTGGTACCCAGGGTATTCTCCAAGGCACCTACGAAACCCTCGCCGAACTCGCCAGACAGGAGTACGACGGCAACCTCCGTGGCAACACCGTCGTCACCTCGGGGCTCGGCGGAATGAGCGGTGCGCAACCGCTTGCGGTCACGATGAACTACGGCGTGTGTATCGTCGCCGAGTTAGATGAAGAGCGTATCGACCGTCGCATCGAGACGGGTTACTGTATGGAGAAAGCGGAGACCCTAGACGAAGCACTAGGGCGAGCCGAAGAGGCGGCCGAGGCGGGCGAACCCTACAGCGTCGGCGTCCATATGAACGCGGCCGAGATGCTCGAAGGGATGCTCGAACGCAACTTTGTGCCTGATGTCGTCACCGACCAAACGAGCGCGCATGACGTGATAGAAGGCTACTATCCGTCCGGCTACACGACCGACGAGGCGGACGAATTCCGGGAAAAAGATCCTGAGGCCTACCGCGAGGAGAGTCTCGAGACGATGGAACGCCATCTCGATGCGATTCTGACAATGCAAGACCGCGGTGCCGTTGCTTTCGAGTACGGCAACAACATTCGCGGCCAAGTACAGGAACAGTGTGGCCGGGACGACGCCTTCGACTTCCCGGGATTCGTCCCCGCCTATATCCGCCCGCAGTTCTGTCGAGGCAGAGGCCCGTTCCGCTGGGCGGCGCTTTCAGGCGACCCGGCAGATATCCATCGCACCGACGAGGCGATTCTCGAACTGTTTCCCGAGAAGGAGCGTCTCGAACGGTGGATCGAACTCGCCCAAGACCAGGTACAGTTCCAAGGGCTGCCGAGTCGCGTCTGCTGGCTCGGCTACAACACCGACAGCGAGGGCGACGACACTGACGAAGCCCTGACCGAACGCGCTCGGTTTGCGCTCCGTATCAACGAACTCGTCGCCGACGGCGAGATCTCGGCACCCGTTGTCGTCACGCGCGACCACCTCGATGCGGGGAGCGTCGCTAGTCCCTTCCGGGAGACGGAGGATATGAAAGACGGGACGGGCGCGGTCGCCGACTGGCCGATTCTCAACGCCCTACTCAACTGTGCTGCCGGTGCAGATATTGTCAGTGTCCACGACGGCGGCGGCGTTGGTATCGGCAACTCGCTACACACGAACAACCACGTCGTCCTCGACGGGTCGGAGATGGCCGCAGAGAAGGCCAGTCGGGTCTTCACGACCGACCCGGGAATGGGTGTCATCCGACACGCGGATGCCGGGTACGAGGAGGCGCTCGCCGAGGCCGGCGAGTCTGACGTTCCCATTCCGATGCGAGACGCCACTGATAGTACATAACTATTCAGGTTCGTGATTTTGGTTTCTAAATTCTTCGACTGAATCATTAGCGGCTGGTTGTAAAAAAGTCACATTAACTCGTCCAACAGCATCAAAATCGCGCAATTTATAGACAAGAGTTCGAATCTGATCAGCAGGTCCTGAGCAAAAAATCGTTTCTAAACACCACTCACCATGATGCATGTGGTGGGTAGTTGCGATGACATCACTGTATTCGTGTTGTACTGTATGGAGCTCACCGATAACTAATGTATGCTCGTAATCAAACGAGATAGTGGCGATTACTTCACCTCCAATCTGCCTAAGCGAAGTATGTCTCTCGATATACTCTTGGATAGCTTCCCGTCCGGCCCGAGAACGTGACTCAAGACCCTGCTCCTGCCAGGTTTCGTCGAATGAGTCAACAATTTCTTCTGGGATATTAAGACTTGTTCGCATGAATTGGTTATTATTTGCCGGGGGTCTTAATTGTAGAACATTCGAACTACTGACCGCCTCTCGGTTAACTTAACACCACGTTTGATCCCTGCGATTCGGTTCTCAGTAATATTACTGTCGCTCTTATGTAGCACATTGTTGATGGACTGCTGTCTTGCGATTTTGGTCAGTCCCAGATAAACTCTATTTAGCTTAGAGAGACGTTCAGATCGGTGGTTGTGGTTACTCGTGAGGAATACACCGACCGTATCAACAATCTCCTACAGAAGAGCGTATTACTGTAAAACACGTGGTTCAGATGAGACCACCGATGAAGAGGAACCCCATGACGACCAGCACAAATGCGGTAATTACTGGCAGGTAGCTCCTATACTCTTTTACGGTGTCCTCGAAACGCTCGAACCCGGCAACGAGCAGCAAGGTCATCGATACGCACATGATCAGCACCGCCATCGCGTACACGAACATAAGTTCGAGGCAGTGAAGAGAACCCGTACAGATGGCGATCATCTCGATCTCCTCGTTGTGTGCGAACCCGAGAATGAACGCGAATGCAGTGATTCCCCAGAGACCCCGCTCGTCGGCTCTCTCTTCTAGCGATTGATCGTGTGCGTGTGTATCGTCACCGAGGAATGGGATGAACATCTTGACCTTGGAGAATAAGCCGTCGTTGTCCGATTCGCCGTGACCGTCGTGGTCGTGTCCACCCTCGCCGTGGTCGTGTCCACCCTCGCCGTGGTCGTGTCCACCCTCGCCGTGGTCGTGTCCACCCTCGCCGTGGTCGTGTCCACCCTCGCCGTGGTCGTGTCCACCCTCGCCGTGGTCGTGCGAGTGCCCACCGCGCATGTACTCACGGATGCCTAGGATGACCAGAATGACCCCGGCGACCTGCGACATGTAGGGAATTTGGGTCAGGTCGAAATAATTCAACGCCCAGAAGTATGCGACGACCACAAAGATACTACTGACGAGGTGACCGAATCCAAGAATGAACCCAGAAATAAAACCGTGTAGGTAACTCCGCTCTTGATTGAGCGAGTACATCGCCGCAACTGGCCACCCGTGATCAGGGAGGATACCGTGGACGGTGCCAAGTACGATAGCCCCGACAAACAACCAGATCAAGCCACCCCCCGTGAATTGCTCCATCCCGAACCCTAACGCTGCTATTTGTACCGATTCTGGCATCATACAAATCCTGCTTATGTTACTGCTTGTAAAATAGTTGTTATGATAGTTATCCAGCTACCGTAATAATACATGGAGCAGCCTGTACAAGGGCATTCAACAGAAGTCCCCCTAGTCGAATATTGCTACACGTGTAGAAAACTAGTTTCTTTCCGGCTTCCGATAGTATCGTCCGTCCCTCTTGAGTTCAAACTGATACGTGCTTAGATCCCAATCAATGTGCTGTGTTGACTCGATGGAAACGCTGCTACCCTATAGGAGAGCGTGAAACAAGACATGGGGCGCAAGAGGCCGACCGCTATTCCGTGCCTCAGAGCACGTCATGTTGACTGGTCCGCGTGCGAAAGGAGCCGAGTCATGGGCGCTACAGCCCGGATGCCGCGCCCCGCGGCATCCGGGAAAGCCCAATAGGTGAATCTCTGCTTCACGCACTGGCGTCCCGGGTGAACAAGCTATGTACCTCGGAATCGACGTCCACAAACGGTACGCACAGGTGGCAGTGATGGATGAGGCTGGGAGGATCGTCGAAGAGGTTCGCGTCGAAAACGCGAACCTCGACGAGCTCGCCCAGCGGTACGCCGGCGCACAAGCCGTGCTTGAGGCAACCTCCAACTACTACCACATCCACGATATGCTGTCGGAACACTTGGATGTGACCGTTGCTCATCCCAAAAAGATCAACCAGATCGCAGACACCGACAAGAAAACCGACCGCGTTGACGCGAAAGAACTCGCGCGGATGCTCCGGTTAAATTCGGTGCCTGAGAGCTACGTTCCGACCGAGGAGGTCAGGGAAGCCCGCGCACTCGTGCGCGGGCGACAGACCTTGGTCGAAAACCGAACCAAGTACGCCAACAAGGTCCATGGACTCCTCTCCGATCACGGCATCACCGAGGACGTGAAACCGCTAACCGTGGAGGGACGAGAGTCCCTGCGGGGACTCTCGATCCCGACGCCATTCGACACGTTGCTTGAGTCATACCTCGACCTGATCGAGTCGCTCACCGAGGAGATTCAGAAGCTTGATAAGACGATTGAAGAATGCGCTGGGTCTCTGAAGGAGACCCAGCTGCTGATGACGATCCCTGGGGTGAGCTACTACACGGCGCTGACGATCTGCGCGGAATTAGGTGGGATCGACCGATTTGACGGTGACAAGGAGGTCGTCAGTTACGTCGGACTGAACCCGGTGATCCGCGAGTCAGGCGACTCGCGGATCGAAGGGAGCATCTCGAAACGTGGATCAGGGCGTGTACGATGGCTGCTCGTCCAAGCAGCAAACACTGCAGTTCATACGAGTAACGACGAGTATCTGAGCCGGTTTTACGACCGGTTAGCAAGCCGGAAGAACTCACAGAAAGCGATCGTGGCGGCAGCTCGGAAGATGTTGGTGTCGATCTACCACATGCTTGATCGGGGAGAAGCGTACGATCCACCCGGTGTGACCGTATAGACGAAAGACCTGAGGGCCGCCGGTCCGGCGGCCCTCAGTGGCAGCCGAGGCTCTCCGTGAGCGTCAGGTATCGCCAGACAGCGACCGTATCGCAGACACGTTCCGACCGCCTGTCGGTTGTGAGAACAGCAGATCCCCAGACGGCGTAATCATTTTATCGCTAGACGTGGTTTGATCGGCTAGCAGCGTTTCCATAGGTGAATAGCGATCTAATCGACTAGTATCACGGGGTAGAAGGACGAAGCCGAGGAAATCGATTCTGTCCATGGAAGTCGATCTCCTCGACTTCGTTGAGCAGTGTCGGCACCTAGTCAAACAAGCGTTGGGGAAGCACGCGGGCCATTCGTCTTTAGCTAAGACCGATAGTAATCATTGAAGGGAGAGTTATTACTGATAGTATTGGAAGAGTCGGTTCCAACTGGTGAGACGCTGTTCATGGTGAAATTGGTCGATGAACGACGCTGGGAACCGGCGTTTCCGGCGGTTTAGTGAAATGTACAGACGAGATCTGCCGAAAATCACGGCTGAGTAGTATTACTGTGAGTATTAGCTAAAGACGGATGGCACGCGGGCGAGCCCGCCAGCGGCGGGTTCGCCCGCTGGAAACACGTCGTTCTACACTGTTTTCGGCTCGAAGAAGACCACAGCTACCGCGAAACGCTGAATCGGCTGGAGTACATGGCCGAGATTCGTGACGTACTCGACTTAGATCGGGACGATCTGCCTGACTATAGCACGCTCTACAAGTCGTTTGATCGGCTGAAAATGTGGGCGTGGCGGGCGCTGCTGCGCGTTTCCGCGCAGCAGCACCCGCAGTCCGGCCACGCCGCTCTCGACAGCACGTTCTTCGACCGCCGACGTGCGTCGTCGTACTTCCGCCAGCGAGCTGGACAGACGATACAGACGCTGAAAGTGACGACATTGACTGATGTGGAATCGCTTGCTGTTCTTGATGTTCACATCACAGCTAGATGGAAGCACGACACGAAGACCGGACCGCAGGTCGTCCGCCGAAACGCGGACGACCTACAGTCCGTCGCCGCCGACAACGGCTTCCAAGACTGGCATACTGAGTACGAAATCGCCGCACACGACATCGATTACCTCGTTCATTACCGCGGTTCGTCAGCGAACGCAGCCGCGAACAACGTGCTCAACCGGGCAAAGGGATACTCTCAGCGGTAGATGGCCGAAACATCGTATTCGACAACCAAGCGCTCGCTCGGCGATGCCGTGCGAGCGCTGGGCTGGTATCGGCAGTTCCGTAAAATCGTCTTGATGTTCGCCATCACCAACATAGAACCACTGTGTGAGCCGTTGTAACCGTGACTCAGTACCTATTCAACACAGCAGTTTGTTCCTCGTTCTGACCGGAGCTACCCGTTATCAAGGTCGAAAAGCATCGAGTAAATTTCCCCAGCATCCACCTCAGCGAGCGCCTCAACCCCGAAATGTACGAGTAGCAGGTAAAGTGGGAATTCTTTTTGAACTCGCCCTGACCCCCTTTGCGGAGCCGCAACTGAGACTCAAGATAGATGTCCTCCATCTCCCCGAATATCTCATCCGGGATGTAGATCGTCCGGCCGTCCCGTTCGTCTTTGATGATCGCCTTCATCTCCTCCGTTTCGGTCGTCGAGCGGGTTTCCTGCGTTCCGTTCGCTTCATTCACTTCTGAGGAGTCACTCTCCTCACCATCATCTCCGTAGTTCCCCTCGATGCCAGAGGCATCTACCCAAGCGTCAGTCTGCTTCTAACTCTGTAGCCCCGGTCTTCTCGAACGTTTCGTCAAACAGGTCGACGATCTCGTTGAACAGGTCGCGTGTATCCTCGACGCGCTAGTTCTCCTTGCCAAAGCCGCAGACGACACTCCTTCGCCGATCGACTGAAAGATGTTGGTTCGCTTTGAGATCTCGAACACTAGGAGAGAGTACGCCGACTTATACTGACGGCTAAAAATTCATAGAACTTGAGGGACAAGGATCAGTATGGCGACGTTAGAGAACGTCTCTGTCGAAGACCTCCGCCAGATCCTGGCGGAGGTCGATGACGCCGACGCGACAAAGCGGCTCATGGCGGCGATCACCTACAAGGAAATAGACGAACTCACGCAGACAGAAGCCGCCCAACTCTACGGATTTTCCAGTAGTTGGGCCTCGGAATGGTTCAACCGACTCGAACGGCTCGCCGACGAGCCGTTCGAGGAGGTCGTCTACGACAAACCACGTGAGGGTAGACCCTCCGAACTCTCCGACGAAGAGCACGAGCAGTTCGTCGAGGCACTTCATCAATCTCCCGAGGAAGCCGGATTCGACGCACCCGCATGGTCTGTGCCACTCGCGCGTCACTACCTCATCGAAGAATTCGGCGTCGAGTTCTGTGAACGCCACGTCCGACGGTTGATCTCTGAGGCCGGGCTGTCCTGGAAGACAGCCCGGCCGGAGTATTACAAATCCGACGAACGCGCACAGGAAGCCTGGCAGGAAGGCTTCAAAAAAAGCGCGACGACCTGGACGCCGAATACACGATCCTCGCAATAGATCAGACGCGGCAGGTTCTCTCGACACTGATCTATGCGTGGTTTCCAGAGGGGGAGCGCCCGTCACTGCCGGTGACGGGCGCGTGGGACAGCATCAAACTACTCGGTGCAGTCAGCGATACCGGCGAGACGTTCTTTCTGCCGTCTTCGGAAAACTTCAACAGCGACACGACGATCCGTTTACTGGACGCACCCCAAACCGAGTTCGGCGAGAAAATCTGCGTCGTCTTGGACAACGCGTCGTATTTCACAGCGAATGCAGTGCAGAAATTCGCCGAAGGATCACCGATCGAACTATGCTATCTTCCGCGGGGTTCACGGGAGCTGAACCCCGCGGAAGACTGCTGGAAACAACTCAATCAAGAACTTGGAAACCGTCTCTTCGACACACTGGACGAACTTCGTGATGCTGCGCTCTCCGCGCTCGACAGCATCAAACCACCAGATATTTTGCGTATTTGTGTTCGTGAGTATTAATCTTCTTAATGATGTCTCAGTGTACCTGTTTGAGGGAGTTCCGCTGACACACTCCGCTCTCGATCCCTGTTTCGCTACGCTCTCGCTCGACACTAGATGTATGCCCGCCGGATTGTCCTGAGACGTTCACGTTACAGCACTTCGTCCGCACTGTCGAACTCGTAGGGCCAGTCGCCGACGATCTTGATTCCCTCAACTTTCCCCTCTTCCTCGAACGACTTCGCCACATCAGCATTCATTCGGTGCGGGATCTCGACGTCCTCGCGAGCGAGGTCGGTCACCAGCGCTGTCAGGAGTATGGCTTGCTCGCGGAGATTCCGAGACTCCAGTTTATCGAGCGTGTCGGCAGTCGTGTGCCCGTAGCCGCGCCCCTCCGTGTCGCGGTGGCCCGAGACAAAATACCCCGGGACGCCCCAGCGGACCAGCGGCCACTGGTCGCCGCGGAACCCCTCTTCGGGGAGGATCCGTACGGGGTGGTCGAATCGGTCAGAAACGCGCTCCAGGGCAGCCACCAGTTCGTCGAACGTGTGCGTGAAGGCCTGTAGTGTCCGTCCGCCGACAACGCCGTCGCAGTTGACGATCACCTTCACGTTCTCTGCGTCGGTAACGCTGTCGTGGTACTCCGAGCCGCAGAGACCGACCTCCTCGGCCCCGAACCCGACGAACTCCACACGCGTGTCAAGCACGTCTTCGCGATCGGCGAGGGCGTTCGCAATCTCCACGAGCATCGCTGTCCCCGCCCCGTTGTCGGCTGCCCCCTCCGAGATGTCGTGACTGTCGACGTGGCTGCTGACCAGCACTCGCTCGTCGGTTTCGGGGCCGAGTTCGGCGTGGACGTTCTGGCTCGTCGCGTCGTAGATATCTGCGTCCACCGAGACAGTGACGGTGTCGCCCTGGTACCGTCTGGCGAGACGCGTCCCGACCTCCTTGCTGACGCCGACCGCGGGAATCTCGCCGATCGGCTGGTGCTCTCGACCGACGCTCCCAGTCGGGGCGAGGTCGCCGTCGACGTGATTTCGGAAGACAAAGCCCGCGGCGCCGTTCTCGACGGCGTAGTAGTACTTCTCCGTCCGGTGCGGGAAGCGTTCGTAGTGGGCCGGGGCGTTCGAGGCGACCATGACGAGCTTCCCCTCGACGTCGACGCCCTCGAAGTCCTCGGGGACACCGTAGCCTAGGTCGACGAGTTCGCCGGTGACTTCGCTCGTCGGACTCCGTGGGAGCGCGATGCAGTCCAGTTCCTCGTCGGGCGCGACGATCGAACTGCTCCCTCGCTCCCACCCCTGGAGGTCGAATTCCTCCAGGTGGGCGTTGCGGGCGCCGACCGCCGCGAACGCGTCCCGGGTCGCTTCGGCTCCGCGGCGCTCCCCCGCAGTGCCGGCCATCCGGTTCCCGATGTCGACGAGCCGCTCGAGGTGGTTCCACCCGACGTCGCTACAGAACGTTTCGCCGATCCAGTCTGCCATACGCCTCCCTGTGCGGCGGTGATATAATATGCTGTTATTACGCTGCAGCGGGATCGTACTAAGTAGGTTTTTATGCGCGGCGGTGGTGAATTAGAAAATGGCCGAGAACGAGGACGCCGACCTGCTCCCGACCGTCGAGTCGTTCGCCGATGGCGTCGACGTCGTCGACAACGTGTACGACCAGCCGGGCATCGAAACGCTGGAGGGGCGGATGGGGCTGCTCCTCCAGGGTGAGGAGATGCAGAGCCACTTCATCGAGATGCCTCAGGGGATGTTCACGCCCGAACACGCCCACGAGACGGAGTCCATCATCATGACGCTCCGCGGGGAGTGGGTGCTCTGTGCGGATGGAGACCGACGGCTCATGACGGCAGGCGACATCTTCCACTTCGGGTCCGGCGTCCCGACGGGGTACGAGGTTCCCCCAGGATTCGACGAGGAGGCGTTGCTGCTCGTCTTCAAGGGCGAACGCTCAGACGGCTCCAGGGCGGGGTTCGTGGAGTATCTGACCGAGGAGATGAACCCACACCTGGAAGAACAACGGGAACAGGGGACGCCGTTCACGTTCGAGGATCTGGCGGCTGATCATCCCGCAAAGGAGTTCGCGGCGTCGCTGGCGGACGAATGACTGGCGGCGGGCCCGACGCGTACGAGGCGTTCCGAACCCGTGTGGAGCGGCTCACGAACGTCAGCCACGCCTCCCGGCTCCTCGACTGGGACCAGCAGGTGATGATGCCCGACGGCGGGACCACTGCGCGGTCCAGCCAGCTGGCTGCGCTGTCCGGCTTGGAGCACGACCTGCTGTGTGACCGAGAGCTCGGGCAGTTGCTGGACGACCTCGAGGGCGCCGACCTCGACCCCGTCGAGGCGGCGAACGTTCGGGAGATCCGCCGACGACACGACCGCTCCGTCAAGGTGCCGGCGTCGCTGGTCGAGCGCACCAGACAGGCCCGCAGCGACGCGTTCGACGTGTGGAACGCCGCGAAGGCCGACGACGACTTCTCCGCGTTCGCGGACACGCTGGCCGAACTCGTCGAGCTCCGGCGGGAGTACGCCGACCACCTCGCCCCCGACAGGGACCCCTACCGGGTACTGTACGAGGAGTTCGAACCGTACCTTCCCTACGACCGAATGGTCGACGTTCTCGACACCCTCCGTGCGGCGCTGCCGCCGCTGATCGACGCGATCCGCGACAGCGACGTTACGCTCTCGAAGCGGGCGCTCAGCGGCACGTTCGATCCGTCGAGACAGGAGGCGTTCGTCAGGGAGCTCCTCACCGATCTGGGCTACGACTGGGAGCGAGGCCGCCTCGACACGGCGGCCCACCCGTTTCAGCGCGGCTCGCAGTTCGACGCCCGAATCGGGACGCGGTTCGACGAAAGCGACCTACTGGACGGCGTCACCAGCACGGTCCACGAGTTTGGCCACGCGCTCTACGTCCAGAACCTCCCGGACGAGCAGTACGGGATGCCGACGGGCGAGGCTCGCGACATGTCGATCCACGAGTCACAGTCGCGCTTTTGGGAGAACCACGTCGCTCGCTCCCGGCCGTTCTGGGAGCGAACGCTCCCGCTGGCCCGGGAACAGTTCGACTCGCTGGCGGGCGTCTCGGCCGACGAGATGTACCGCGCGGCGAACGTCGTCGACCCGGAGAACGTCATCCGCGTGGAAGCCGACGAACTCACCTATCACCTCCATATCGTCGTCAGGTTCGAGATCGAACGGGCACTCGTCCGTGGCGAACTCGAGGCCGAGGAGGTGCCGGCGGTCTGGAACGACAAGTACGAGGAGTATCTCGGCGTGCGCCCGAAGACGGACGCCGAGGGCTGTCTACAGGACGTCCACTGGAGCAACGCCACGTTCGGGTACTTCCCCACCTACTCGCTGGGAAGCGTCGCCGCAGCCCAGTTTCGGTCGGCCTTCGAGGCTGACGTCGGCGCGCTCCCCGAGGTGCTTTCGGCCGAGGGGTTCGATCCCGTCGCGGACTGGCTTCGGGAACACGTCCACCGGCACGGCAAACGGTACCGGACCGACGACCTGATCAAGACGGCCACGGGAGAGCCACTCACGGCCGACCACTACGTGTCAACCGTCGAAGCGAAGTACACCGATCTGTACGATCTGTGAGTGGGCCAAAACTCCCCGTTCGGACCCGACCCTCTGCGGCGCAGCCGGCTCTCATTCTTAAACACATCTCCACAGGGAGAGTGTGTGCCCATTGTTCTGTCTCCCCAAGGTGGGGGTATTCATGGACGAATCCTCCGGCAGGGAGAACCGGATCGGTGACCCGAGCGACCAGTGGCGAACGTATCAGGGCGCGCCGACCGGCACCGATATCGAGTGCGAGGGCTGGCGCCAGGAGGCGGCGTTGCGACTGCTGAACAACAACCTCGACCCAGAAGTCGCCGAGGACCCCGAGAACCTCGTCGTCTACGGCGGGACAGGCCGAGCGGCGCGGTCCTGGGACGCTTACGACGCCCTCCTCGAAGAATTCCGGAACCTCGCCGACGAGGAGACGTTACTCGTCCAATCGGGCAAGCCGGTCGGGAAGTTCACGACCCACGAGCGCGCGCCGCGGGTACTTATCGCGAACTCGAACCTCGTCGGCAACTGGGACAACTGGGACCACTTCCACGAACTGGAGGCCGAAGGGAAGATCATGTACGGGCAGATGACCGCCGGCTCGTGGGCCTACATCGGAACACAGGGCATCATCCAGGGGACCTACGAGACGCTGGCGACCGCGGGCCGCGAGCACTTCGACGGCACCCTCGAGGGAGCCATCGTCGCCACCGGGGGGCTCGGCGGCATGGGCGGGGCCCAGCCGCTGGCCGTGACAATGAACCATGGCGTCTGCATCGCCGCCGAAGTCGACGAGGACCGCATCGACCGACGGCTCGAGACCGGTTACGTCCAAGAGAAGACCGACGACCTCGACGAGGCTATCGAGGCAGCGTCGGCCGCCGCCGAGCGCGGGGAGGCTTACAGCGTCGGCGTTCACATGAATGCCGCAGACATGCTCGAGGGAATGCTTGAGCGCGGGTTCGTCCCCGATATCGTCACGGACCAGACATCGGCCCACGACGAACTCGAGGGGTACTACCCGGCCGGCTACACCGTCGACGAGGCCGACGAACTCCGCCAATCCGACCCCGACACCTACGTCAAGAAGAGCATGGACACGATGGCCCGCCACGTCGCAGCAATCCTCGAGATGCAGGACCGCGGCGCCATCGCGTTCGAATACGGCAACAACATCCGCGGCCAGGTCGAGGACCACCGCGGGTCGGTGACCACGTCGACGGGGACCGAACACGATCCGTTCGACTTCCCGGGATTCGTCCCGGAGTACATCCGGCCGCTGTTCTGCCAGGGGAAGGGCCCGTTCCGCTGGCTCGCGCTGTCGGGCGAGGAGGAGGACATCTACCGGACGGACGAGGCGGTCAAGGAACTGTTCCCGGAGAAGTCGGCGCTCCACCGCTGGATCGATCTCGCACAGGAGCGCGTCCAGTTCCAGGGCCTCCCCAGCCGCGTGTGCTGGCTCGGCTACGGGGCGAGCGAGACGCCGGTGGCGTCTCGAAACGGAGGCGGTGAAACCGCCGGCGACAAGGAGCGGCTGACCGAACGGGCCCGGTTCGCGCTCCGGATCAACGAACTCGTGCGGGAGGGGGAGATCGCGGGCCCGATCGTCGTGACGCGGGACCACCTCGACGCCGGCAGCGTCGCCAGCCCCAACCGGGAGACCGAGGCGATGAACGACGGCACCGACGCGGTCGCGGACTGGCCGATCCTGAACGCGCTGCTGAACACGGCCGCGGGCGCTGACATCGTCAGCGTCCACGACGGCGGCGGCGTCGGCATCGGCAACGCCATCCACGCCAATAACCACGTCGTCCTGGACGGCACTGATCTGGCTGCTGAGAAGGCCGAACGCGTGTTCACGACGGACCCGGGCATGGGCGTGATCCGCCACGCCGACGCCGGGTACGAGGAGGCGATGGACGAGGCCGACCGATCGAACGTTCACGTGCCCCTCCCCGACTCATGACTGGATTCACCGACCCCGAGCCGTGGCAGAGGCCGTCGTCGGACCCCAACGACGAACAGTTCGGCGACATCGTGCGCTCGACCACCGTTGAGGATGCCGACGAGTACGACGCCGTCCTCCTCGGCGAGCCGTACGACGGAGCCGTCGTCGGTCGGACTGGGGCTCGCGAGGGGCCGGCAGCGATCCGCGACGCCCTCGCCGCGACGAAGACCCACCACTTCGAGGGGGGACCGATCGACTGTGTGGGTGACATGGGCAACGTGGACGCTGACTGGACGGACTCCGTGTCGGACGTACAGCGGGCGGTCGAGTCGGCGGTCGCGCCGCTGCACGACGCCGACACCCTTCCGGTGTTCCTCGGCGGCGACAACTCGGTGACGGTGCCCAACGTCGCACCCCTCCTGTCGAGAGATTCTGTCGGCGTCGTCAGTCTGGACGCCCACCTCGACTGCCGGAAGATCCGGGACGGGCCGACGAGCGGGACGCCGTACCGCCAGCTGTTCGACCGCGGCCTCGACTCGCTGGCCGTCCTCGGCGCCCGCCACTTCGAGACGAGCACGCGCTACCACGAGTACCTCCGCGAGCAGGGCGGAGAAATTCACTCAGCCCCGGCAGTCGGCGACGGTCCGGAGGATGCCGCGGCGACGGTGCTGTCGAAACTCGCCGCCGTCGACACCGTCTATGTCAGCCTCGACGTGGACGTGTTGGACGCCGCGGCGGCCCCTGGCGTGAGCGCGCCGACGCCCGGCAGGCTCACGTCACGGGAGCTGTTCGCCGTCCTCGGGCGACTCGCGGCCGACGACCGGGTCGCCGGGTTCGAGGTCGTCGAGTGTGCACCGCCGCTGGATCGCGACGGGCGGACGGTGACCGCAGCCGCTAGAGCGATCGCGCAGTTCCTCGCGGGGGTGGACCGATGACGGTCGACCTCCTGCTCCACGACGCCAGCGAGGTTCTTGTCGACCCGGACGAACAGCTCGAGAACGCGAGCGTGGTCGTCGACGACGGCGAGGTGGTGGCCACTGGGCCGGCGACCGAGATCGAGCGAGAGTATCCCCGCGAGAACGCGTCCCGAACGGTCGATGCGTCGGGACGCGCTGTGATCCCGGGGTTCGTCGACTCGCACACCCACGCGCTGTTCGCCGGGGACCGGTCCGACGAGTTCGCGGCGAAATTGCGGGGGAAGACGTACCAGGAGATCCTGGCCGAGGGTGGCGGCATCCACCGGACTGTGGAGGCAGTCCGCGAGGCCTCGCGGGAGACGCTGCTCGACAACCTCCTCGCCGAACTCGACGTGCTGCTGGCCCACGGGACGACGACGGTCGAGGTGAAGTCCGGCTACGGGCTCGACCTCGACATCGAGTTGCTGATGCTCGACGTGATCGCCGAGGCGGACGACCGCCACCCGGTCGACGTGGTCGCGACGTTCATGGGCGCCCACGCAGTCCCCCGGCAGGAAGACGCCGACGAGTACGTGGATCGAGTAGTCGACGAGTTCCTGCCGGCCGTCACCGAGCAAGGCGTCGCGTCGTTCAACGACGTGTTTTGCGACGAGGGGGCATTCACCGTCGAGCAATCCCGGCGTGTCCTCGAAGCCGGCGCCGAGTACGGGCTGACGCCGAAGATCCACGCCGAGGAGCTTGTCCGGACCGGCGCGGCACAGCTGGCCGCGGATGTCGGCGCCGCGAGCGCGGACCACCTGCTGATGGCGACCCGTGAGGACGTCGAAGCCCTCTATGAGGCGGGCGTCACGCCGGTGTTCCTCCCGGGAACAGCGTTCGGACTGGACACCGAGTACGCCCACGCGGACGAGTTCCTCGCGGTCGCCGACGAGATGGGGGTCGACGCACCCGCGATCGCGATCGCGTCTGACCTCAACCCCAACTGCTACGCACAGAGCATGGGCTTCGCGAGCACGCTCGCCTGCGTCGGGATGAAGCTACCGCCGATGGACGCATTGGCCGCCGCGACCGTGGGCGGGGCCCGCGCGCTGAACCGCTCGGACGGGCTCGGGACACTCCGGGAGGGCGCGCCTGCCGACGTCGCGGTCGTCGACGCGCCGACCGCAGTCCACGTCCCCTATAACTTCGGCGTGAACACCGTCGACACGGTGATCAAGGGAGGTCGTGTGGTCCATGAGTGACGTAATTCTCGACGGCGGGTCGCTGACGCCGGCAGCGGTGGAAGCGGTTGCACGGGACGGGGCGACGGTGAACGTCGCCGAGTCAGCCCGTGAGCGTCTCCGCGAGTCGCGGGCCCGCGTCGAGGACGTTATGGCGACCGACGAGGCGGTGTACGGGCTGAACACCGGCTTCGGCTCCCTCGTCAACGAGCGAATTCCGGACGACGACATCCGGAGTCTCCAGACGAACCTGATCCGTAGCCACGCCTCCGGGGCCGGACGGTACCTGACGCCCGAGGAGGTCCGGGCGATGATGGTTTCGCGCGTGAACTCGCTGGTGAAGGGCTACTCGGGTATCCGTGAGGTCGTCGTGGACCACCTCGTGACGATGTTGAACGAGGGTGTCAACCCGGCCGTCCGGTCGCGCGGGAGTCTCGGCGCAAGCGGCGACCTCGCCCCCCTGGCCCACATGTCGCTCGTCCTCCTCGGCGAGGGCGAGGTGCTCGACGGCGACGACCACGTCGACGGCGAGACCGCGTTGGTGCAGGCGGGCCTCGACCCACTCGAACTCGAACCGAAGGAGGGGTTGGCACTCATCAACGGAACACAACTGACGACCGGGCTCGCGGCACTGTTCGTCGTCGACGCCGACCGCGTCCTCGAGGCGGCCGACGCCGCCGGCGCCCTGACAACGGAGGTGACGATGGGCACGACCGCGAGCTGTGACGCCGCGATCCAGGCGGTTCGCCCGCACGACGGCCAGCGCGCGACTGCCGAGCGGATCAAGCGGTTGACGGCCGGCTCCGAAATCGTCGAGTCCCACCGCAACTGTGACCGGGTCCAGGACGCCTACTCCGTCCGGTGTCTCCCGCAGGTCCACGGCGCTGTCCGCGACGCAGTCGGCCACCTGCGGTCGGCCGTGGAGACGGAGCTGAACAGCGCGACGGACAACCCGCTCGTCTTTTCCTCGGACCGCGTGGACAGCCGGTCGAGCGGAGGCGAGTCTGTGGCGGTCCTCTCTGGGGGGAACTTCCACGGCGAACCGCTCGCGCTACGGCTCGATTACGCCGTCAACGCGCTGACCGAGCTTGCCACCATCTCGGAGCGACGGACAAACCGGATGCTCGACCCGAACCTACAGGAGGACCACCTGACGCCGTATCTCGCGAACAACCCGGGTCTGGAGTCGGGTTTCATGATCGCCCAGTACACCGCGGCATCGCTCGTGAACGAACTCAGGTCGCTAGGGTCGCCGTCGACGGACAACACGCCGGTCAGCGGAGGGCAGGAGGACCATGTGAGCATGAGCGGCCAGAGTGCGCTCCACGCGAGAACCGCCGTCGAGAACGCGGTGACCGTCGTCGCCGTCGAACTCCTCGCCGGGACTCGTGCGAGTGAGTTCGTCGACGACGGGCTCGCACACGGGGCTGGAACGGGGACCGTCCGCGAACTCCTTCGTTCGACGGTGCGCCAGTGGGACGGTGACCGACCCCTGGACGATGATGTCGCGGTGGTCGCAGACCTGATCCAGCGTGGTGATCTCGAGACCCACCTCACCCAGCGACTCTCGGAGGATTGAACCTGGACCGCGAGTAATCGGTGTAGGTAGTGTCCAAACTTCATTTTTCACCGTAGTCGATGTCGATACGACTTCGTCGAGGACTCTAACGTGCTCTTATTACGTTATGACGGTAACTGAATAACAGAAACCAATTAAACACACCGTCTGGAGTCATGCCCAATGAGTATGCCTGTCCTGTCTGCCAGAGGGAGCCTCCCAAGCGGTCCGGTACTGAAGTACTATCTGTACAAGGCGACGAAGTCGGTCGAGTTCTACCGGCCGATCATGTATCTCTTTTTGCTCGCCCAGGGGCTCAACTTCACGCAGATCGCGATCCTCGAGGCCATCTACAATCTCACGACGCTGCTCGGGGAGATTCCCACTGGCTACATCGGCGACCGCGTCGGTCGACGCAACAGCCTCCTGATCGGGACCGTCCTGATTTCGGTGACACTGCTTGGAATCGGACTCGCGAACACGTTTCTCTCGCTGGCCGTCCTCTACGTGTTCTGGTCGGGGGGTTACAACTTCAGATCCGGGAGCGAAGACGCGTGGTTGTACGATACGCTCACGGACGAACTCTCGGAGAGAGAGTTCGCCCGCGTTCGGGGGCGGGGAGAGTCGGCGGCCCTCGGCGTCGGTGCGGGTGCGGCTGTCGTCGGCGGCTATCTCGGGAGTATCGACCTCTCGTACCCGTGGTTCGTCGCCGCCGCAGTCACTGGTGTCGGGTCGATCGTGCTGCTGACCCTCGACGATCCGGAGACGTACAAGCAGTCGGAGAGTGACGAGTTGAGCTTCAGACGAACGGTCGAGATCGTCAGAGAGGCGCTGACACAGCGGAACCTTCGTGCGTTTATTCTGTACTACTATGTCCTGTACGCTGCGGTGACGTATCTGGTGTTCGTCTTCCTCCAGCCGATATTTGAGACCGTAGTCGTTGACCTCGGCGTCTCACCAGCACAGGTCGAATCATTACTCGGCTGGTTCTACGCGGCGTACAATCTTGTCGGCGCGGTGCTCAGTTACTACACCGGTTTAATAAAGGAGCATCTCGGTATCCGGACGTGGTTCCTGTTCCTCCCGTTCCTCATCGGCGCCGCGTTAGTGGGAATGTACTTCGTGCCAGTGCTCGCCCTCCCGCTCTTCCTCGTCGCCCGAGGGGTCTCGGACGTGACACGCTCGTTCGCCGGGCAGTACGTCAACAACCGGATCGAGACGCTCGGTCGGGCGACTATCTTGAGCGCGATGGCAATGGTGAGCGGGTTGGCAGTCGTCCCGTTCCAGCTCGGGAGCGGCGTGCTCTCGGACTACGTTTCCCCGCTGTTCGCGCTGGGGATCGGGGGCGGCGTCCTCATCGTCGGCTCGGCGCTGATCCTCCTGTGGGAGAGCCCGGTGAACGACCAGACGGTTCACAGTCGGTGAGACAGCGAAGGTGGTTCGTTCTGACTTGGCGGCGGGCTGATCGATGGCTACCCATCACTGTTCCGATGGTGGTTTTTATTTGTAAACACCTAGCAACCTCGACTACGTATGAGACGACGATACGGATCGTCGAGACACTGCGTGCGCCGCAGCGACGGCCGAAAACGACGCGACGATAGAGATCTGGGGTAACGAGCACTATTATGTGCTCCGGGTCCACGCCCCCGTCGACGGGCTTGTCGATTACGTCGAACACCGGGTCGGGAGCTAGGACCGAGTCCACGACGACGAGCAATTCATTATCACGCAGGACTGGATGAAGTAACACGAGGAGGGGTACATCGAGGCATACGTCCAGCGCCACGGCTGCCTCCTCCCCCACCGATACGGTATGGGAGGGGTATGAAATGCGTACGGGTGCTCGCACTGACGGTGTTCAGATAAGGTTTGAAGGTGAGGCGGTACGTTTTCAAAGTAACTTATGCCCGAAAACGACCGCCTCAGCGGCTGTTTAGACGAGATCAACTTAGAGTTTGTGGAGCGAGAGGCAACACCGCGTCTGTTGATGAAGTTCAGTATTCAGGTCCACCTTGCTGGATTATCTCTTTCGAATACTGTTCGTTTCTTGAGGTATTTGGTGTTAATCGGGTTCGATCCACTGTTCATAACTGGGTTCACAAGGCCGATCTACAGCCGGAATCTGGTCGAAGTCCGAATCACGTTGCGGTCGATGAAACTGTGATTCAGCTTGACGATGAACAGTATTGGCTGTACGCCGCCGTCGATCCCGAATCAAACGATTTACTCCACACAAAGCTTAATCCGACAAGAACGAACGTGATCGCAGATCAGTTTTTCGCAGAACTCCGTGAAAAACACGACGTGGATGACGCGATCTTTCTCGTTGATGCTGCGGTTCCACTTCACCGAGCATGTGAAAAACATGACCTCGATTTCAGATACGAACGACATGGAAATCGGAACAGCGTCGAACGTGTCTTTCGTGAGATAAAACGCAGAACTACCAGTTTCTCGAACTGTTTTAGCAATGCCAAAGCAGAGACGGCTGACGAGTGGCTGAGATCGTTCGCGTTCGCATGGAATCAGCTTATTTGAACACGAGGCTCGCACTCGCAGGCCAGCGGTTGACGGAGTTCTTCCGGGACCTCAGCGACGACTTCGAGGTGACTGTCGACTCGGAGCGGACTATCAACGTCCCAGTTTCCGGATCGCCACTCGTCTGAGAGACTTATCTGTTCCGGATCTTTCCCCGACAGTACGAGGTACTGCTCGCGGCGTGGGAACGGGGGGACTACGAGATACCACGGGAGATTACGATGGTAGAGCTCGCGGAATCGTCCGACCTCGACCGACAAACCGTCGAGAACCACATTCGCCAGACGGAACAGAAACTCGTCGACGCCATCGTCGAACACCTTGCCTGACCCCTCGACATCGCCACTGTCGTCGAAACGGACAGAATCCAGAGCGCTGCGCTACTCCGGTTCTTCGGGTTCGTCGATCCAGTTGTAGCATCGATATAGTTCGCGGTCACTCGTGAGCATTGAGAGCGGCACGAACCCTTTCCCACCCCGCGAGCCGGCGGGTGTCTCCTCGTCTCCGGCGACAAACATGGCCTTCGCGGACAACCGGAAGGTGAGTTCCAGCTCCCCACGATGGTCCTCGCCGGGCTCGAAGACGGCGTCGACTTCCTGCGGGCCGACACCAAGGGTGAGGAACCCGTTGGGTGTCGAGACGCCGAGGTCGTGGCTCCCGAGTGCATCGGCGAGATCCTCGGCGAGGTCGGCCATCTCGTCGTAGTCCACGTCGCGACTGAGGTCGAAGCTCCCGTTTGCCTCGATGCCCCCGTCCTCGAACTCGAGTGTCGGGTATTTGAGGTCCTCCGTCGACTGTGCGTGTCCCGGGTCGTCACCCTTCGAGATCTCGTCGTCGTTACCCACGCTCGTACACCTCCTCGGCGAAGTGACAACGCGACTCGGCGTCGCCGATCTCCGTCACTGTGGGCTCCTCCTCGGCACAGCGGTCTCCAGCGTCCGGACAACGGGTGTGGAACACACAGCCGGAGGGAGGGTCGACCGGGCTCGGTGGGTCCTTCGTGAGGACCACGCGGTCGGATCGTCCCCCTGGTTTGACCTCCGGGATGGCCGAGAGCAGCGTCTCGGTGTACGGGTGACTCGGTTTTTCGAACAGCTGTCGGGTCGGTCCACTTTCCATTATTTCACCCAGATACATTACCGCGACCCGGTCGGCGATGTGCTCGACGACGTTCAGGTCGTGGGCGATGAACAGGTACGTGAGGTCGAGTTCGTCCTGTAGTTCAATGAGGAGGTTCAGGATCTTCGCCTGGACGCTCACGTCGAGCGCAGACACCGGCTCGTCGAGCACGAGCAGCTTCGGGTCGAGCGCGATCGCACGAGCGATCGCCACTCGCTGGGCTTGCCCGCCTGACAGCTCGTAGGGGTAGCGGCTGCCGAAGCTCTGCTGAAGGTTGACAATCTCCATCAGTTGGTTCGCGCGTTCCTCGCGGCGCTCGCGGCTCCAGCCCGCGGCGTGCATCGGCTCCTTGATCGCCTTTCGGACGGTGATCCGCGGGTCGAGACTCCCACGCGGGTTCTGGAACACCATCCCGATGTCCGACAGCGTGGCCCGGTCGCGCTGGGTCGCCGTCGGAAGCGGATCCCCCTCAAATCGGACTTCGCCGTCGGTCGGCTCGTGTAGGCCCGTCACAAGGTTGGCGAGCGTCGACTTCCCGCTGCCGGACTCGCCCACTAGGCCGAGCGTCTCGCCCGGTTTGATCGCCAGCGAGACGCTGTTGACGGCCTGGAGGTACTTCCCCGTGCCGAGCAACTCAGCCAGCACCGAGTCATCGGTCGGGAACTCCTTCGAGATGTCGTCGGCCTCGACGAGGGGCTGCTCCGTGCTCACGAGCGGTTTTCCTCCGATTCGACGCCCGTTCGCCCCTCGACACTGCCGAGGTTACAGCAAGCCACCCGGTGGCCATCATCGACGTTCCGGTCGTGTATCTCGTTCCCACGACACTCCTCGGTTGCGTGCTCACACCGCGGCGCGAACATACAGCCGGTATCTGGGTTCTTCAGGTTCGGCACCTGGCCGTCGATGATCCGGAGTGGCTCCTTGGGCTGGGTGTTCTGTGGCATACAGTCGAGCAGCGCACGCGTGTACGGATGCTGCGGGTTAGTCAGGATCTGTTCGGTCGTCCCCGACTCCATGATCTCGCCGCCGTACATCACCAGCACACGGTCACATACCTCGGCGATGACGCCGAAGTCGTGCGAGATCAGGACGACCGACATCCCAAGTTTGTCTCGAAGCTCCTCGATCCGATCGAGGATCGCAGCCTGGATCGTCACGTCCAGAGCTGTCGTCGGCTCGTCGGCGATCAGTAGGTCGGGCTCGCGGGCCAGCGCGATCGCCAGCGTCGCGCGCTGGCGCATCCCGCCGGAGAACTCGTGTGGGTAGTCGTCGAGTCGCTCGTGAGGATGTGGAATCCCGACCTGCTCCATCAGTTCAGCCACCCGGTTGCGGCGCTCCTTGCGCTCGTTGCTGTCGCTGAACAGCGGGACGTTCAGGTAGTCAAGCAATTTTTGAGAGCCCGGGTTTTCATGGATCTTCAGCGATTCCTCGATCTGCTCGCCCACGCGGAATACGGGGTTGAGCGTCTCCATCGGGTCCTGGAACACCATCGCCATCCCGTCGCCCCGGATCCGGCGGATCGCTCGGTCGTCGGCCTCGGTCATCTCGGTCCCGCGGAACCGGATCGACCCCTCCGTGATGGTGCCAGGGTCCTCGAGGCGGACCAACGAGAGCGCATTGACGGACTTCCCGCTGCCGGACTCGCCGACGATGCCCACGATCTCTCCCTCGTCGACAGTGAAGGAGACGCCGTCGACGGCGTGGACGGTCCCTTCGCGCGTATTGAATTGCGTGTGGAGGTTGTCGACCTCTAGGACGGGCTCGTCGCTCATCATAGGCCCTTCCCCTCCACGTTGCCCACGTCACGCGGATCCAGCACGTCGCGTAGCCCGTCGCCGAGCAGATTGAACCCAAGCACCAGGATCATGATGGCCAGCCCAGGGAAGTTGACGATCCACCAGGCGGTCGTGACGTAGTCTCGGCCGCCCGCGAGCATCGTCCCCCATTCGGGCGTCGGCGGCTGCGCGCCGAGGCCGAGGAAGGAGAGCCCCGCAGTACCGAGAATCACGTACGCCATGTCCATCGTCGCCAAGACGACGACCGGCGTGACTACGTTCGGCAGGGCGTGGCGAATCAGGAGTCGCGGCGTGGAGACGCCCATGAGCTGGGCGGACTGCATGTACTCCTTCTCCTTAACCGAGAGTGTCTCCCCGCGGATGACGCGGGCATACTGCGTCCAGCCCACCACCGCGAGGGCGAGCATGATGTTGTTGAGGCTGGGCCCGAGGATGCCGGCGACGACGAGCGCCAGCAGCAGCCCCGGGAACGACAGCAAGACATCAACTAGCCGCATCAGCGCCTCGTCGATCCAGCCGCCGAAGTAGCCCGCGGTCACACCGACGACCGTCCCGATGGACAGCGTGATCGCGACGACGGTCACGGCGATTCGTAGCGAGATGCGCGCGCCGTACAGCACCCGGCTGAAGATGTCCCGACCCAGTTGGTCTGTTCCCATCGGGTGGGCGAGCGAGGGGGCGGCGAGTCGGTTCAATAGGTCTTGCTCGGTCGGCGAGTAGGGCGCGATTGAGAACGGCTGGATCGGGATCGACCAGTCGAAGACAACGATCTTGATTGGTGCCGCGAACACAGCCGCGAACACGACCAGCGACA
Source organism: Halorubrum salinarum (assembly GCF_013267195.1). Lineage (NCBI taxonomy): Archaea > Methanobacteriati > Methanobacteriota > Halobacteria > Halobacteriales > Haloferacaceae > Halorubrum > Halorubrum salinarum. The sequence continues at coordinate 229,653 of NZ_CP053942.1, forward strand.
CGAAGAACAGCCCCGCCAGGTTCAGCCGGTTCGAGATGAACTGCTTGGTCTTTCTGGAGTTCCAGAACGATCGCGCGACTTTGCCGATCCGCCCTGGATGGAAACTGCTGCGCTCCCTGTGCTCGCTCATTGGTTCCCCCCCTCGAAGGAGATCCGCGGATCGACAAAGCGGTAGGTGATGTCGACCGCGAAGTTGGTGAACACGAAGATAGCCCCGATCACCAGCACGACTCCCTGCACGACCGGGTAGTCTCGGCTGAAGATCGACTGGATGAGGAGGTTCCCCAGCCCCGGCCGCTGGAACACGATTTCGATGACGACGGCGCCGTTGAGCACGTAGCCGAACTGTAGCCCGATGATGGTTATCACTGGGATCAGCGCGTTCCGGAGGGCGTGTTTGTAGACGACGATGCGTTCACGTAGCCCCTTCGAGTGTGCTGTCTGGATGTACTCCTCGTCGAGCACCTCGAGCATCGACGACCGCATCAACCGCGTGATGATGGCCGCCATCCCCGTCCCGAGGGTGAGCGCGGGCAGCACGAGGTGATCCAACCCCCCTACCCCCGCGACAGGGAAGATGTCGAGGTGGACGGAGAACATGATGATCAGCAGGTAGCCCAACCAGAAGTTCGGCATCGAGATTCCGAGCAGCGCACCAAACTGGCTGAGGTAGTCAGGTGGTTGCCCCTGGTGGATGGCACTGATAATCCCCGCTGGTATCGAGATCGCGACAGCAACGACGATACCCGCGACTGCGAGTTCAAGTGTCGGTATCGCTCTGTTCAGTATCATCGTACTCACCTTCGTCTCTTGGAAGTATGACTCCCGGAGGTCCCCGGTGGCCACGTCGGCGAGCCAGTTTACGTACTGGATCGGGAGCGGGTCGTCTAGCCCGTGCTCCTGCCGGAACTCCTCGACCGCCTCTTCAGAGGGCGACTGGCCACCCATCTGCTGGCGCATGATCGTCTCGGCGGGATCACCCGGCGTCACAAACATCAGCCCGAACGTGATAACTGAGACGCCGAATAGTACCAGTAACAACGTCGCAGACCGTCGAATTAGAAATTGTAGCATTTGTTTAAGTACGCTCGAAGCCGGTTATTCGAGGTGCTCAGTGGAGGTCCAGCGAACCATCTCGTTGATCGGTCGGAGGTCGAGGCCGTTGACATCCGCGTAGCTGCCGACGACGTACTCCTGGTAAGTGAGCGGGACCACGGCGGCTTCATCCTCCATGATGATCTGGAGGGCCTGCTCGTACTTCTGCTCTTTCTGGTCACGGTCACCGGTCTGGAACCCTTCCTCAATGATGGTGTCGACTTCGCTGCCGGGGTTGTAGACCCCCGTCTCGTTCTCGTTGTAGAGGCGCTCGTTCACGTCGCCCTCGGAGTGGAACGTCTCGTAGATGAGGTAGTCAGCGGCCCCGCTGTTGGAGCCGGAGCTCTCGAGCACGAGGTGGCCGTCGCCGTTGCGAACGGCGTCCTCGAAAGCGGCTTCCTCGACCTGCTCGATACCGACATCGACGCCGATCTCGGAGTACCACTCTTGAAGCGCCGACGCGATCGTTCGCCCGCTGGGGGTCGCATTGTTGATCAGGAAGTTGAGCGTCTCGCCGTCGTAAGAGGACTCCTCAACGAGCGACGACGCCTTCTCCACATCGCGTTCGTACGCGGGCAGGCTCTCGTGGCCGGACCAGTAGATCGACTTCGCGATCGGGCCGCGGGCCGGGATGCCGATGCCGTTGAGGATCGTCTCCACCAGCGTCTCCTGGGAGGTAGCCCGGTTGAGCGCCTTCCGGAGCTTCACGTCGTCAGTCGGCGCCTTGTAGTTGTGGAGCCCGACGTACATCGCCCCTGGAGATGTTTGCGTGCTGACGGAGGTATTCTCGTTCTGCTCGAGCGAATCGATCTTCGAACTCGGCGGCGCGTATGCCACGTCAACTTCGTTGTTCTCGAGCGCCAGCGATCGAGTGGTCGGGTCGGTTATCACCCTGAAGGTCATGTTCTGCATCCGGACTTCACCGTTCCAGTAGTCGTCGAAGGCCTCGGTCTCGACGCGCTGTCCCTTCTCACGGTTGGCCACCTGATACGGGCCAGTGCCGATGACGGTTTTATCATCGCGGCTCCGGTCCGGATGCTGGACCGCAACCATGTTGTGTGCGATCGTCCCGGGGAACGTCGGGAACACGTCTGTCGTCACAAACTCGACGGTTCGATCGTCGAGCGCGGTGACGTTCTCAGGCTTGATGTGGAGCCACCCGGGCGCGTAGGACCACTCATTTAGAATGGTCTCGAACGACCAAACGACGTGTTCGGCGGTGAGCGTCTCGCCGTTGTGGAAGGTCACACCGTCACGGATAGTGAACTCCCAAGACTTCTCACCCGTCGACTCCCAGTCGGAGGCGAGCCACGGGACCAGTTCCATCTCGTCACTCACCCAGATGAGCGGTTCGAGTACGTTGGTATAGTACGGTGTGACGCCGCCGTAGACCGACCAGACCCCCATCGTGGGATCGGTGGGGAGCGCAACTGTGAGCTCGTCGGCAAGCTGTGACTCCGAGGCACCCGTCGCAGTGGAGGTGTCGTTCTCCCCACCGCTCGAGGAGTCTGATGCGGTTTCATCGTCTTGGCCGCTGGCACAACCCGCGATTGCGGTGGTCGTCCCGACACCAATACCCGTCAGTAATTTCCTGCGTGATAATCTCTTTCGCATCACAAAGTAATAGAACCAACTTGCCGGTAATAACCTTACCCCCCGTATGGAGAATGATTTATAACCCGGCTGCGGATACGATCGCTTTTGTGGCGTAGATTGTTGCTGAGTCGCAGCACCGTTTCGAGGATGATTTTGAGCGCTTCACCACCCGACTTACGGAACATCTCACGGCAGAGCTGAAACGCTCCGAAATATGGAATGAGTCTGTCTTGAGAGACGCCTCGATGCGGCGAGAGCCACGCGTTGCTGACGCGACGGTGGCTCTCGCACATGTTCACGTGAACATATCCATCAACACACTCACCGTCACCGTGGACGACGTATTCGCCTGTGAACGCGTCGTCCTCGTCATGTCGTTCGCAAGCCCGAAAGCCATCATTATAGACAGTCCACGACTCCTGCTGGCAGTCGGCCGGCAGGAGTCGAATCCTCGATTCCATCGCGGCTCGCCGCGATCACGTGCCAGTCACCGCTGCCACGATCTGAGAGTACAAATACAGAGAGCTTGTCCTCAGCGTATGTTTCACGTCCGCGCGCAGACAGGCTACGCGAGCGCGACGGTGTCGCACTCATAGCTCCTGACCCCGTTTTCACGTACGCTCATCCCGATAAGTCGTAACACCAATTTTGCTGGCGAATCAACGACCAGTCAACGATGGATGAGAAATCTGCTCAAGTCTTCCTTCCATACATGTGAACGATTTTTTGAACGTCACCGTCTCGCCGAAGCGGGCGAGACGGTGACGTGCGTCCACTGCGGAAGCAACGAGATCGTCAAGCGAGGAACCACAGGCAAAGACGCTCAGCAGTACTGGTGTAAAGCCTGTGAAACGTATTTTAATGACCTCACCGACACGATCTTCGGCCACCATCGGTAGGGAGGGACAACGCACAGTAACCCGATTCTGGTCGTGATTATTGCGCTAATTACGCCCACTCGATGACACGAGAGACCCATAACGGGCGTTTTTCGGGTTCGTTCACACGAAACCTACGATCAATTCTTATGTAACAAATCGACAACAGTCGAAGCTATCGTGCTACATACGGCATTTTAGAAGTACCGAACGTGCTGTTCCGATCAACACTACCACACGATCCAGAGGACACAAATGGACAAGAGATTGGACACCCAGTACGACTGTAACTGATTCATTATTCGGCGTGTCGGCGTGTTACTTCCCAGTTCCTGGAATACACCGTCACGGACTGGTCGGAAGAAGTACCAGTATTTGACGTGATCTGCAAGGATTGAGGCCCCGACCCAAATCAGAGCAGATCCAAGCACCGACATCCACAATGGAACACTCTGTAACCGCAGAAACAGAATCCCCACGACGAGTGAGAGCGACCGTTTCCACTGAACAATCTCGCGGAGAACCGTGAAACAGTAGCGCCATGTGAATGAAGGAGGGTCATCCGCACTACGTTGCGGAGTGAATGGTGTATCGGTCTGCCGCTGTCTTGCTCGTTTCTGCTTTTTTGCGGCATCTAGTTCATCATCAGTTAGATCTGTAGGAGAGAACCGTTTGAATGCCCCCGCAATCCAAATCCAGAATTCTTTCTCTGTTGAACGCGCTCGATCCAGCGCACGTTCGCTCATCCAATCAAAATATTCACTGTTAGAATAGTGTTCCACAAGCAGGATTCCGAGTCCAAGCAAGATACACAGAGCTGAGAATACGGCTACATCCCCGATCAGTGTCGATGAATAATTGATCCGTTCAACCGCGAGAGTTACCATATAATAGATTACTAAGAGTGATCCGAAGACCATGATCGGATTTGTAACTGACAGGCGTTCTTGCGCGGATTCTTTGGAGAGTCCAGTTACTGCTCTTGAGCGGATGTGAACGATGAGTAGAAGGAAAATACAGAGGGCTACAACCGGCCAATTTGAAGTACCATCAAAGAAGGCTAAACCTATGCCGACTACCGCGAGTAGGTCACGTTCATCTACAAGGCGGCTTTGTTGGCTCTTTTCCCATTCTGTTTTCCCAGTTGTCATAGTGAGGATGGGATTAGGTGCGAGGACACATTTCCAGCAAGTGTTGACATTCTCTGGATTTCTCCATAATTCTACTTGTCCGACTACCCACTATATCCTTACTCCGACCAGCTATTTGAGAGCCGAAAGAGATTATAATAGTATATGACCGGAATCGTGATCCTTCCCGCTGGTCGCGACGACGCGTTTGAGGACTACAAACAGTTCATCCAAGATGGGCACCCAATTGCGGATATTGAGTCATATCTCGATCAAGAGAGCCATGAACCGTTTCCCACGACATCTGACGTCGATCTAGTCCACATCAGGGGTACCTCAGTGGACAGAACGTAGCGGAATATCGATCGCAACGACATCTCGTTTGTCTACTATGATGGCGCATTCATTGCTAAGCATAAGAGAGTATTCGATTTCGAGCGGCTTAACCAACAACATGGCCTCTACTGCGAATTTGTTGGGTAAGACTTGGTAACTAGTCAGTACCGCTGTTCGGCTGGTGAGCCATTTCTACTCAATGAAGTTTATTACAGTGTGAGCTTTTACTTATATACGAAGTGAGTGCGGCGCAGCGGCTCAGACTGGAATCAATTTTTCCTCGTCAGATAGTCACTGATCCCAGAAGGCTTCGATCCGGTCATCAAGATCAGTAAGCACAGTTGTGAGTACGTCCCGCCAGTCGTCGGGATAATCGGTATCCGCTCCAGGGGTCGATGCATCTGGGGGCGGATGAAAGTGCTTGCGGGTGTTATGATCATTGGGGTGCCGATCCCATCGGCAGTCCCACGAGTTCCCAGTCTGGTACTGCTCAGAATAGTGGATGCTGAAGTCGTCAGTCTCGAACCATCGAATCCGTAGATACGCACGGGTGACCCCGCCTGGATAGAATCCGAGATCGTAGTCAGCGACGACTGCGTTCGGCGCGTATGCTGGTTGTGTCTGGATGTCGTCGAACCGATCGCTCCGAGCGAGATGTGTAGCAATCCGGTCAAGGACTTCTGTATCGATGGGACCGCGACTGGGTGGGTCAGCCGTGTCCTCAGGCATCGACTGGTCCAGGCTTGCTCCCAGCGACTGAATTGTTTCGACGTGCTGCGTCGAGGAGTGCGGCTCGTTGTTCAAGCGTCTCCCACTCAGAAAGCGCTTCCCAGGCTGCCTCAGTGGATAGATTCTGCTCCCGAGTCGCGTCGACGATTGACACTTTGTCCGGGTGCGTTACATCGAATTGCGCTCTGTAGTCCTCGATCTGGGTGATCGTATCGTCGAGTGCGTCAACGATCTCTTGCTCAGAGTATTCCTCTCGGATCTGGTCGATGCGCCGCCACTGGAAGTACGAGTCGTTGCGCTCATAGCGGACCGGGCGACCGGTGTGCCGGTGAACCATGCCCATCTCGTCGAACCACTCTAAGTAGTCCCGTGCCGTTTCGGTACCGCAATCAGCACGTTTGGCGATCGTCGAAACCTTCGTCGGCGTACGAAGTCCGACGACAACGTCGAGAAGTCGTTCTCGGATTGGTCCGTCCCTGAGCAGTGTGTCGGGTGATTTCAGTTCGTCGAGCTCAGGGGGTGATTCCTCGCCGCCGTATACATCGTCGGGGATGTCTGTGAGGTCCATAAGAGGGGCTCCGTAGTGTGACCTACTATGGTTAGCAATTTATATCTGTGGTACACTAAATTATTTCTGCTCTAATACAGCTATCTCTCTCCTCCAAGAAAGATAGTCGTCCGAGATACACAGACTGGAACCAAGTCTGCGCAAGAGGCTCGGTTTCTTGACCGATCAGGTCGGGGTGGTTCCACTGACTGATACAAATACGAGACGCTGACTATAGCCCCTGTGCTGAGCGATCCGGCCTGACCGAATCCGAGAGAAGCTGCGTACGAGGCTCGCGCGCTGTATTCAGCACGAGATGGATAAACCATCAGCTGCTGAGGATTTCAACAGATCCGTAGTTGTTGGAATATCGGGCGCGCTATGGTCAGTGGTTTGTCACCGAGTGTCGGATTCATCCCCGTTTTGAAGGGCGGGGCTTTCTTCTTGTACTTCTGTAATCTCCCCGCACCGGCCTCTTTTCTCAAACCCGCTACACCCAAACAGGTAAACCAACTAGGGGCAAACCGCTTGCCAACCACGGAAAGCGGCATCTACCAGTCATGAAACGACCATCTCGACTCCCCGACCCGAGAGAAAAGATATCAGATCATGCCGTTCCAGATTCCATCAAACACCTCCGCCACGAATTACTCACTTCACGCGCGTACGACGCGATTCCCATCTCAGATGAGCAGGCACAACAACTCGAAGAGGCAGCCGAGTCGTACTCAGGCCACCTCAACCGTGTCCGACCGTTCGAAGGCGAAGATGGCCTCGAATATGCCGAGGAACTCATCGCGAGTCTTCACAGCGATACGGTCTCTCACTCTCCGATCGCACAGGCACTGAATGTCGCTGAAGACCCCAAGAAATTCAGTTTCGAGCTCCTCCTCGATGACGAAACAGTCCATTTCCACTGGGGGCTCCCGGATAGCATCCAACAACGGGAGTTCCGACAGCAGGTGTCCGGGCTCTACCCCAACTCTGAAATCAAACCCGTCGACGAGAAATTCCCAGATATCGACGCCGGAATGTACCTCTCCGGCGGGAAGATCGAACTGGCCAAAGAGAAGTACCTCCCCATCAAAGCAACAAGCGGGCTTGATGCGTTCGAGAAAGATCCCTACCAGAGTATCCTGAGCGAACTCGTCGGGTACAGCGACGAGAAGGCAATCATCCAGTTCGTCTTCACACCAGCCAGTAGCAATTGGACTGACGGGCTCAAACTCCACGAACGGAGTGCCGACCAGATCAGCGACAGCTTCAATTACGGACGCATTCAGGGGAGTTATTTCAACCCGCGACTTGCCGACCCATCTCCGAAGGACAAGCGAGCTGCTGATGCTGTTCTCGATCAGGAGGGGAAGCAGGCATTCTACGTCAACATCCGGTACATGGTCTTCGGGTCTTCGGAGAAGATCGCGAAACACCACGCCCACGGTATCGGGAACATCTTCGCGAATCTCTACGACAACGACGAGGTCAATCAAGGCCTCACGCCGATCGCGTATCATGACGACGGACTCTTCGAAGAAGCCCGGCGGACCGCAGCCAGAGAGTTCCACTACGACCAGACCGCACTCACGGTCGAAGAGATGGCAGCGCTCGCTCACCACCCCGGCGAAGAGGTTGAGTCGACCAACATTGACTGGACCCGGAAGGGCGTCGGAGACCGGCCGCCCGCGGAAGCGGAACGAACGAGTAAGCCGCCGGACATGGAGTACCAGCGGGATGTCACCGATGTGGGTGGCGAGGCCGCTGCGATGAGCTATCTGTCACGCGAACCCGCCGAAGAGACAGATACAGCGTCCGAATCCGACTCCAAAGACGACTCTCTACTCTGGAGCGGTGTCCGTGTCCTTGCCGAGTATCTCTTCGACGAAGAGGAGGAAACGACTACCACCGATACAACGAGTGCGCCCGAAGCCGAAGTCAAGGTCGATTCACCCGAGCGGCAGGAAGCATTCAACGAGGTCTACCGACAGTTCATCAACGGGGAGCTCACTCGGGAACAGATCAAAGCCCAGTACAACGAGAACGTCGCAGACAACCTCCTCCGGAAGTTCAGAGAACGGCGGGCGGACGAACTCGGGATCGACCTCGACGAGCTCGAAAACAGACGCGATGTGTTCGATGCGCCCGGCGCCCGAGAATCTCCTGATGAAGAGACGGAAGGAGACGGACCAGCCACGCAGGGAGATACTGATGACGCCGGCGAGGACGGTCCCAAGCAAGAGACTGACGCGACTGACGCCGACCGGGAGACGTCTGCCCCAGACGGGGTAGAGACGACATCCGGACTTCCCGACCGCCCCACCGAAGACCTGCCACAGAAGACCGACAGTAGCGGGCTTCCAACCAACGACCGGCGTGGCCTCGATAGCCCGGCCCACCACGCTCACTACAATTTCGACCAAGGCGACACCGACGTGGAACTCCGGCGTGAGCCCGGGCTTCAACAGTATTTCCCCTTCGAGCTCAAGTCCTACGCCAGTGGGGACGGACTCGCCGAAAAGGGAGATGTGTTCTCTGGATTCGACGTTCGCGATCGCCTCATCCACTCGCACGAACACAGCCCGGATGAACCCATCTGGCTCGGATACGACTCGAACCCGCTAGACGGGGTTCGGGAAATCGGCCTCGAGCCGTTCTCATGGTTCCGTCACGCGACCATTTTCGGCTCTACCGGGAAGGGGAAGTCGACGACCCTGAACAACATGATGAACCAGATCGCCCGGAAGGGCTATGGGTTCGTCTTCATCGACCCGAAGGGCGACACCGTCGACGACCTGATCAAGCAGCTGCCCGAAGACCGGATGGACGATATCGTCTGGGTCGAGCCCGGCAGCGAGACGTTCGAGCAGGTGGCCGGGATCAACTTCCTCGAGCCGGGTGACTGCGAGACGCAAAAGGAATTCAACCGGGAAGTGGAGTCCATTATCGACGACCTTCGAGCGGTCCTCCGTGGCGGTGAGTACTGGGGGCCGAAGATGGAGGGGATCACGTGTAACATCGCGCGGGCGATGATTCGGTCGCGACGCAAGTTCACCCTCGTCGATATGTACTACGTGCTGGCGGACAACGAAAGTCGCGCCAAGTTCTCTAACGTCGTGTCCCAAGAGGGGATGAGCTTCATCCACGAGTACACGACGAAAATCGCGGAGATGGATGAAGAGGAAGTCGACCCGGTGCTTCGCCGGATTCAGGACTGGGTCGAAGACCCCATCTCCCGGGGGATCGTTGCCCACCGGGACGGCACCATCAACATCTCTAACGCCGTCGAAGATGGGAAAATCATTCTCGTCCGCAACACGGTCCGCTCAGATGAGATCCGGAAGGTCGTCTCGACGGGTGTCATGCGGCGTGTCTGGTCGACCATCCGAAAGCGAGAGAAAATCGAGGAAAGCGAGCGCGAGCCGTTCTTCGCGATCATGGACGAGTTCGACGATATCGCTTCGGAGAACATGGCGCTCGACAAGATGCTCTCGAAAGCGCGGTCCGGGAAGATGGGCGTCATCACCTGCCTCCAGAACCCGTCACAGGTTCGCGACTTCGCCCCGCAGACACTCAAGCAGATGTTCGGGAACTCGGACACGCTCATCAGCTTCGGTGTGACCGAAGTGGCCGACGCCGAAATCATCGCCGAGCGGTTCGACGACGATGCGATCGACAAGAGCACGTTCATGTCGCTCCCGGCGTACACCGCCTTGACGACCATCTCGGTGATGGACGAAGACGGGCCGATGCGCTCGGACCCGCTCGCCCCCGATACTTTCCCAGACTACCCGCCCCGCCGGACGAAAGAAGAAGCGGCCGACCTCATCGAAGAGAACCTGAAGGACTACGGCGTCGACCCATTGGAGCAGGATCTCGACGAGTCCGAACACGCCCTCCTACACCTCGGAGGCGAAGCCGACATCGCGAAAAGCTTCCTCGAAGCCGTCTGGGCGGAGCAGATCCGACAGAACGCGCTCGATACGCTTCCACCCACCTACGAAGCACTGGATCCCTACCCGGCGTTCAATATCGATGTTCCCAACTCGGACACAGACACTGGTTCCGTCGCGACCGATGGCGGTACGCTCACTGTCGAAGTGTCCGACGTCCTCGAAGGGTTCAAGCGCCGCACAAGTACTGGCTTCGAGGAGTTGCCTGATGGCGTGATGGTGGATCAAGACTATGTCGAAATCGTCAACGATGACGATGACGATGACGACAACAGTAGTAGGCGGGAAGGTGGTGGCACCCCGCCGGAGAAGGTTCGAATTCTAGACCCTGAGACTGAAATAACGCTCACTGACAAGGGAATTCGGGCAGTCCTCGAGCAAGCCGACGACGACTGGCGCCCCGAGACAGAGAAACACAATGAGATTCTTCGACGTGCCTTCGTCGTACTCTCTGCAATCGGGATGGAAGTCAGTATCGTCCACCAAGAACACGAAGAGAAACTTCCCGACGCGCTCGCGTACCCGCCCATCGACACCGAAGTTGAGACAAAACGAGCTGAGAAGGTACTCGAACGGTTCCAGAATGAGTTCCCCGTCGCCGCAGACTTATCTGAGGGTGGTACAATCGCTATCGAAGCCGAGACATCAACGTACAAGAAGCCTGCCCGGACACTCGAAAATCTCGCCCGGTCAGTTAGAAATGACCGGCAAACGATGTTCATCACACCCGCTGCTGAGGGTGACAAAAGTGCTGAACCTGCCGCTCGGGTTAATCACATCCTCACAGATCCGGAATTCATTCGAGGCTACCTTCGGATGCGTCCGAACGAGGACCCAAATAAAGAACAAGATCTACAGGACCGAGACCCGATGCCCCTGTACTACAACAAGACCGAGTACCTACAACTGGGTACTCCGACCGACGGCGAACGGAAGCACGCTGTCATCGAGAAGGGGAAACAAACCGTCTGGGTACAGACCGCCGATGGCAAACTCCGGCTTTACGACGGCATGAGTGGCGCCAGCCGGAAAGGAAAACTCCGGATGGACGAGCACTTCGGTTCGACGAACGCCTTCCAAGCGTGGTGCCGATTCGACGACCACAATAACGAATGGGTCGTCTATCCCGGTGGCGAAGAGCAGCGATACCCAACTCTTGGCGACCTCAAGGACGACTGGCAACTGGTATACGAACCGTTCGTACCCGAACGGGAGTTCCCCGAAGGTGAAATCCCGAGCGAAGATGAATGGGACATCGTCCAAACTCATCTCCCTGAATTCCTCTCTCCCGCTGGAGGTGATGAAGAGGATAATAATCACGAGGAGGCAGACTCTCAAGACACTGAGAAAGCCCCCGTAGACGAGAAAGAGGTTATCGAGAGTGTACATGAACTCTCCGAGGATGCCGCCGTCGATCAAGGGGACAACTCTGATGATGAAACACAGACTGATTCTGATGAACCGTTCATCCGAGCTGGATTCACTCGGGAAGCTGTCCCCATCCTAGAACGTCTTAACCGAGACAAGATGCCGAGTCGGGCGGCGGATGTCAGCGGCCCGGCCTCAAAACCCGGGTCTAACCAGAAGCACGAAACTCCGCCGGAAGCCTTCGAACCAATCATCGCAGATGATCATCTGGATAAATACCGGGAACTGACAGCACTCGATATAGTAGGGAACGAGAACGACCCGGCAGGAATTCACGAAGAAGGGGACGACAACATCGCGGAGGGGGACGCACAAGCCACGGACGATACCGAGGCTACCGCCGCAGACACGGACCCAAGTGACATTGAAGTCACGGAGGGCTCTACCGACGTCGACGAAGACGATCCGTTCGGAGCCGGCGAGGACTCCGATGAAGAGATCGACATTCTCGGCGACGAAGATGACTCCCCCAGTACGGGCAAACACATCAACCGTATCCAATTCGACTACAACGCAGTCATGAAAGACCTCAACGAGTACTATGTCAAGAATAGCGACGAACTGGATGAAGATCCCGACGCCGACGAGATTTCTATCGACCACGAGGCCGTGCGCGATCGCTTCGGGAGTAAGGACCCCACCGGAGATGAGTTCTGGAAGGACATCTGGGAGGAGGCCAACCTCGGCGAGACTGAGCCTATCTTCCGCGACCGCCTTCCCGGGGCACTCCAGTTCTCGGCGGCTATTCGTGGCCCGCAAGCCGTTGCCGCAGTCCAACTCGGTATCGCCTCTGGAACGCTCATCCCCGCAGGTGAAGATGCTATCCGACTTCCCGGGCCGCGCGACGCCTACCGGGATTACCTACTGGAAGATGAGGTGGCCAACATCCAGCGCCGTGACAGCTGGACCACCGTGTGGAACGCACTGGGGCGCGACCAAGATGAGAGCGTAGGCATCTCGTTCGCCGTGACCGGACTCCAAGCCGAATACGAATTCCAGCGGCCGAAGGCGCTCGCCGCGATCGGCGCCGGCGTCGACGCTGGAGTGATCAAAGAGGATGGCAAAAAACTCGAACTGGGTGAGCGCACCATCCCCGCGTTCTGGAACGAGCTCCTGACGAACTACAACACGCAGCCCCACGAGTCGCTCACCCTGAACGAACTGGTACTGGGCCTGCGGATGGTCCACGACCTGCCGGAGGCCCGTGCTGAAGACTGCGTCGACCTCGGACTCGACCACGGCATCGTCTACAACACGAGCGAACGCTACCGAGTCAACACACCCCGCGACGACAAGGGGCCCGAGATAGATGACGACGCCTTCGAACGTGAGGCCTACCCACCGGGTGACTCGGACGACGGCTCTGCCGATGGAAACGATGGCAATGGTGGTGGAGACACTGGTGGGAACGCAGACACCGACGTCAACGACACTACAACCGAGAACGACTCGGCTACAAACAGTCCGCAATCTCAGGAGGAAACTGACGAGCAGGCCGAGGAAGAAACTCAAGAAGAAACCGACGAGCAGACTGGAGAACAAACCCAAAAAGAAACTGATGAGAAAGCCAGTAAGCAAACTCAAGAAGAAACTACCAAGCAAACTGGAAAGCAAACACCTGATGGGTCGGAAGGGGATGAACAAGCCACGGACGAAGAAGATCCCGCTCCCGGCTCAGAGGCTCAACTAAAGAGCGACAACGAGCCATCCAGCAGCAGCGGCGAGACACGAACGGGAACCGATACGACCCAGACCACTTCTGGAGAAGAAACCAACTCAGGCTCCGCCTCAGAGCCTCTCAACGAGTCGGCGACTGAATCGGACACTGAAACGGCGCAGTCCGAGGATGACAGCCACGATTCAGACGCCGAGAGCGACGCGGAGAGCGATGCCAACGAGTCGGGCCAGGAATCACCCAGCGGCAGGGAGGAACCACGCTCTGAGCCTAACAGTGTTCTCGAAGCGAAGGACGTCGGCATCGAAGCAATCACCCTCGAAAAGGCGTTCGATAAGTACGGGGGATTCATCACTGTGGATTCTGCCCCGGGACCCCTCGGCCAATTCCTCAATATGTACACTGAGGTCGAGTCCGGCGAGGTCACCGCCGACACCGACCAAACCATATTCGTCCCCAAAGCAGAACTCCGCGATGCGTACAACGCATGGGCTCAGATCAACCTCCAGTATGAAGATAAAAAAGTTGATAAGAACGCCGAAGAGATGGGGATGGAAACTCTCCCTCCGGGAGCGTTCACGAGCCCATTAAAGAAAGCTGTCAATATCGATCTCCAGGACGGACGCCCGGTTCTTGAGGACGGTAACCGGCCAACTGTTTGGTACGGGATTACCCTGACCGATGCGGGATCAAAACTTGCTGAGCTCGAAGGCAAGTTCGATACAAAAGGGTAAGTAGGCCGACTTACTCACTCTCTTTTCTGTATTCTATCTCGCCACTCTAATCATATTACTGATATTATATCCCGAGGTAGCTTTTGGCCTATACATACTGTAATAATACCTGCCATAGTACTCGCTGATCCTATCTATAGTTGCTTTGTGATTGGGATTACAGAGTTTACTTTCTCCCCATTCCCCCGTACACCTCCGGGTGGAATCGTATCGATTTAGCTGGGAAGGCTGGGCTTTCGATTGATCCCCTGAAAACCCACACAACACACCCCTTCTCCCCCGGAAAATACCCCCTTGACGTAGAAACAAAATCGCAAGAAGGCAGCTTACGTCAAGGGGGTTCCCACAAAGTACACTTGCCATTTATCTCGCGGGCCAATAGAGCTAAATATACTTTTTCGCAAAACCCCTCCAATCACACCATATTTTCTAGTCTATTACAGTGTAATGTAGGGTCAGCCAATATCCTGAAAATAACCATACGTGAACCGCGTCAAGGGGTTCATGTGAGTGCGAAAGATACCCCTTGACGTAGGATATAATTGCAAGACAGGAGCAGGATGTAGTTTGGAGTTGGAACTTCTTAGTGACTTAATTACGGTATTTATTCACACTTTCTCGACATATGTATGTCTGAAGCTGAAAATAACCAGACTGCGTCGAGGTAACGGTGTTAACAGGCCGCCTGAGGACACCCCCCTTGACATAGCTCTAAAACCGCAAGACGGCAGCGTGTATCTGGGGGGTGTTATGCTAATATCGGATCTGTTCGTCATTTCGTACTCAGAATAGCCGAGGCCCACATATCCTAACGAACTGGGCGATTCTCAGAAATGACTTTATTTCAGGATCTCATATCACCCCCCATATTGGGCCGGTACGTCTGCGATATACCGGGTAATACCCCCGTTGGGTGGGGGTCTTCAGGCCAGAGGGCCAAGAGTAAGGAAGATGATACAGGGTGAGACTCTGAGGAGTCAGCAACAATACCCCCACCACCCCCTCTGAGGGGGTCTGGTATATGGCCATGCCAGAGGGAGAGATGTGGCTAGTGAGAGAGACAGTCCAGCTGGTCTCCCATCGGCCGTCCGGCCTCAGTGGTCTCGGGTCGAGACCAGTCGGCGGCCAGCACCACTGGCCGCCTTGAGGGGAAGACACCACTGGCAGATTTGTCGGGGAGGATTATACATCAGATCCGCGGGTGACCTCCCACGGTCAGCCGGACCGACAGGCAGGGGGACACAGATGTGACTCCCCGGCGGTCGCGACAGTGGTCTCAACTCAGGCCGGTGGCCATGGGTCACCAACTCGATCTTCGCAACGAGGGTCTGGCGACCCTCGACCCCGACCATGGTGGCGACGACGATCGCGGCGACGACTGGTGTCTCAGCTCATGTCGATCCCACCGGCGACGACGTCGCCTCTCAACTGTCTCAGAATCCTGAGAAGTCGGTGGTCGCTGACCACCTCGTCTCACCGACGGTTCGTCCCTCTGACTCGGCCACGAATCGGCCGGCAATCGACGACGGTAACCACGGGTGACCACAGGGTGGCCATGCGACGACCAGCCAGCTGAGTCGTGGTCAGCCAGTCGGCGATCGGCACTCCGATTCACCACTCAGACGCGGTGGGTGATCCCCGGCTACTGACGACGTCGACGACCACCTTCAGACGACCGGTCGGCCTCGGGTGTCATCACCTCCAAACGCGGTGGCGACACCACCGCTTTCGACCCCCGAATGCTCCGGTGGTCGAGACCACCGCTCTGTCACCTCAGCGGGGGATGCCTCAGGAAAGTGAAACACCGGTTCGCTGGGTGGACACCCGCGACTCGACGTCGCCACAGACGCGGCGGGACACCGCTTCGAACTAGAGGGACGGACAAGCAGTCGCGGCGACCGCAGCCGCCCCGTCTCTCTCGGCCGCCCGGGCCTCGCCGCGGTCCTCGTTCCTGCGGTCCTTTCGTCGGCCGGGACGGGCCGAGACGAGACGCCCCAGCGGGTCCACCCAGCACGTGGACTGCGGCAGAATACCTCAGGAATCGTATGTACAGTTGCGACGCCTCGAGTCACCACTCGCCGGTGGCAACGATGGCCCCGTAGACGGTGGGTGGCCACGTGGGCAGTCGGGCCGAACGAGGTCGGCCCTTGGAACGGTGAGACATTGTCACCCCCTGTCGGAGACGAGGTCATTCACCGATGCTACTCCTCATCGCACTCGTGATGAACGCACTGCTCGCTATGGTCATCGCAATCATCGTCAAGCTGGGGATCTGCATCCTGTCGCATTCGTCAACGGAGGCAGCGGCCGCCCCGGAAGACGACTGCTTCTTCTGCTCGTCAGACGACGTCGCCTCTATCCGGTGACGGTATCTTGCGTTAACAATAGTACTCACCCAACAGCTGGCCAAACACCTCGCCAATTCTTATTACCAGTCCTCACAACTCCCTAACAAATGGACTGGGATACGACGATCAATCTCGGCGGGTTTGGCAACTCCGCACAGATGGAGTGGCAAACCGTCAAGAGCTGGAAATCCTTTACAAACTTCTTCGACGACGCGGTCCACATCGACGCAGTCACCTATTGTGAATCCCCCGAACTGCTCCTGGAACTGTTTGATCAGGAGGGCTCCACGCTGGAGACGATGGACGTCCTGATCGGGGACAAAGATGAGTACCAGTCCGCTGTCGACGATGCCACGGTAGCCCGCCGCCTCGAACGCTACTATGAAGAGGACAAGCTAACTGTCAGACTCAAAAACCGGAAAGTCGTCCACTCCAAGCTGTATCGAATCGTTGCGGCCGATGAGACAGTGACGCTCATCGCTGGGAGCGCGAATCTATCCTACAACAGCTGGAAAAACCAGACCAACAGCATCGTCGTGTTCAACACGGAGGTCGGAACTCAACTTGATCAACAGTTTAAACAGTGGATCGAACACCACCGCGAAGAGTATGCTGATACCATCTTCATGGAGGATCTCGCGGCAGAACTGGAAGACCTCGATGATGAAGAGGAGGTTGAACGCCGGATCGAGTTGTGGATAGACAACCGTAATACGCAGCTCTCTGAGCAGGGTGAGATCCACTCAAATGTTGGCCAAGAGCTCGAAGCGTTGGGCGATGAGGTAGACCACGTTGTGAGCGTCACTGATGACCCCGATGAGGCGGATGAGGTCGTCAGCATCGACCCCGAACAGATCGAACCTGAGGATGGTAGCAACGACAACGGTGAGCAGTCAGAGACGGACTCAGCTGAGGGAATTACGGCAGCAAAAACACCCGAGTACTCAATCACCCTCTCAACGCAAGGATACGAAAACGACGGCTACCTCGATCAGATGGAAACAGACCTCAAGCGTCGCGGGGCGGATGTCGGCGCGGACGCAATCACAACACCCGTAGAGGGCTACACCAACTATCTCCAAACGCGGTATGACGTGCCGAAAATGTGGATCGACGAGGAGAACCAGCGCGTCCATCTCCAACACGGTGAACACCATCGTATCCTGACCGCTGATCACGAGCCCGACCCAGACCTCCTTGACGCAGCCCTCGACAATATTGAGAACTACATCAAGACAATCGACCGCTGGGGCGAAACGAACAACCCGAAGGCGGTGAAAGCACACCTGTACGAGGGCGTGCTCTACGGGCTCTGGGCGCCGTTTGTGAACCTGTACGCGAAGCAGTTCTACGGAAGCGTTACTCTCGATAATGCCCTCCAGTATCTCTACATCTTCGGCGAGTCAGACGCTGGTAAAGACAAGTTCACGGAGTTCGTGTTGCGGCTGGTCTCTGATGACCTCGTCCGGGGTGGTGCCGACGCAGACGACGTCGGGAAGAACCAGATCCGGTCGCTGCGAAA
>NZ_CP053943.1 GCF_013267195.1 Halorubrum salinarum
ATCGACGCCCTGCTCCGCTACCTCGAGACGCACGGCGAGGTCGACGACGACCGGCTCCCTGAGTGGGACGAGTTTCAGGAGCTGGCGGCTGACTACGAGGTGCCACTACCACAATGAGACCAACATTCGGACGCGAGTACATCGAGAACGAATTCCAGCGAATCGGGGACGGGCTATCTGAACCGCTCACAGTCTACTTGATCGGTGGTGGCGCGATGTCGCTGCGCGACCTCAAGGGGGCGACGAAAGATATCGACCTTGTCGTACCAGATGGCGACGCGTACGGCCAGCTGTGGGCCGTCTTGATGGACCTCGGGTATGCGGAGGTCCAGTCGCTGGATCCAGATTACCGGGCGCTGGGGGCGACGAGCTGCGTCGAAAACGACGATGGGTGTCGCCTCGACATCTTCAACCAGCAGGTCGCGAACAAGCTCGTGCTCACCGACGGGATGCAAGAGCGCAGCGAGCCGTTCCTCGACACGGATCGACTGACGGTCCGGCTAGTCAGCAACGAGGATATCTTCCTGTTCAAGGCGATCGCAGGCCGCGATGACGACATCGAGGACATGAATATGCTCGTACAGGCTGGTCTCGATTACGACGTCGTCGGGGCTGAACTCGAAGCCCAGATCGAACGCCTGGGGGACGATCAGTTCGCCACGTTCGCGAACGAGGCCCTGGTCGAACTCGAGGAGCGGTACGGAGTGACCACGCCGATCGAGGGCCGCGTTCAGGAGCTGACGAACAGGTACTACCGGGGGCTCGAAGTCCTCCAAGCACTTGACGAGCCGATGACCGTCGACGAACTGGCCGCGGAACTGGAGCTGGATGACGAGGAGGTTCACGACCGGATCGCGTATCTCTCAACGTTCGACCGAGTCCGTCAGGATGGCGACACGGTCCGTCCTGTGGAGTAGCTCAATCGTCGCCCTACGGGGAAGGAAGGCGGCCGTCTGGTCGGGGCACGCGACCCCGTTTGATCTCGTGATCGACGCGACGCAGGTGCTTGCAGCCGCCTTCGGGTGAGCGCTGCTGCCAGTCGGGACAGGTACACGATTCGTCGATGACGTCGACTTCGTACCGGTTCCCGGACGCGGACTGCACCTCGTAGCGGCCACCTTTCGAAAGGAGCGAGACGTCCATCGCTTCGGCGACGGCACGCTTCGTTCGGGGCTCGAAATCGTCCTGTGACTCTGCGTTCTCGTCGACGACCAGTCGGTCGCGAACATCGCCCGTTCGGCCACCGTCGGGAGCGACGGCTTCAGCAGGGCCACTGAGCCGCTCGTGGAGAACCTCCTCCACCGGATGGCCTTCCGGCCACAGGAAGTGGACCTCGCGGCGCTCGCGATGGTCGTAGGAACCGCACGCCGCTGCGCTCCCGGTCCACACTCGCCAGGCACCCAGCGCGGCCATCACGTCGACGATGTCGCGGGGAACCGTCTGGTGGTCGTCCGGGAAGAACACCCGAAAGCGGGTACACGCCTCCTGGGGCGGGACAGTTTCCCACCAATCTTCGCTGGCGCTCCAGCTATCGAACATCGCGTCGTCGCTGCCGTAGCCCACCGTGACGCCGTCGATCGGCGTCCAGCCCGTCGGGAGGTGGTCTGCCTGTCCCTCGAGTATCCGGAGGACGGCGTATCGAAGGTATTCGTGGGCTTGGTTGTCCGTCGTTCGGGCGACCTGCTCGTGCTGCTCGGCGACGTGCTCGGCTTCCCTGAGGACCGTCGTGAGATAGGGTTCAGTCATCATTCGATGGAGGTCAGAACGCGCCTCCGCCCCTCCGCGGGCGCTGAAAAACTTAACCAACAGAGCGGGAGGAATCGATCACTCTGTTGGTTAACCGTGTTAGAACGAGGATTCGCCTTCGAGCACGTCGATGAGCTCTTCTGATGTGGAACTAATCCGTCCAAGCCGCTCGCGAACGACCTCGGGATCGTCTGACTCCCAGGCTGCGAGGTAGAACGCTGACCCACTGGTGTCGAGCCCGCAGTACCGCCCGACGACGTACGCGACGGCTTCGGCCTCGACTTCGCGTTTCGCCCGCTCGGTGTCGTCGTCGACATCGAAGTGGAGCAGGGCGTGTGCGTACTCGTGAATCAGCGTCCGCGCAAGGTCGGCCTCGTTCTCCCGATCACGCACCTCGACGAGCGGCTGAACGTCGATGAGACTCAGCTGTTCGCAGATGCCCTTCGCCTCGCCGTGGGCCCACTCCTCGGCTGGAACGATACGCACCGTCACGCCGAGGTCGTCAGCGGCGCCAGTCAACTGTTCAACGAGGTCGCCGGCGTCCCCAGTCGCTTCCGTGTCCAGGTCAGAAAGCGGTTCGCCCTCGGTCTGGGAGACGTCGAACACCGGCGCGGGCTTGAACCCGACCAGCCCCTCGGACCACTCTTCGGGCGGCGTCTCGTCGTACTCACAATCGCTGTCCTCGTGGTAGCTCGGCGAGTTCTCGCACTCCGGGCACTGTTTCGCGATGATTGGCGCCCAGATCCAGATGGCCGACTCACCCTCCGTGACGTGACGGTCGAACTCCTCCTGCCACGTCCGGTAGCCAGCCACGCGGGTTGCCTCGGGACACTGCCGCTTGATGAGGAGCGTGTTCCGATACGAGTAGTCGTGGAAGCGACTCTGGACGTCTAGCCACTCCTGGAACTCTTCGCTGGCCTGCGCGTCGTCGACGCCGGCGACGAGGTCGTCGATCCACTGTTCGATAGTGCTGTTCATCTCGTCGGATCGCGTGTCGGTCTGGTCGAAGGAGACCGACGAGTCACTAGTCGTAGCCATTGTGTGCACCGAATCACGTTTACGGCGACTGCGTCTGTTCAGACCGCGCCGCACCCCTCAGAGGCGCATCAGAAACAGCTCCCCGCGAATATCGTTTAAGTAGGGGTGGGAGTTAGAGGATAGTGTTAACAACCGAGGGGACCTCATCTGGCCCGGATGGGGATACTGACTACACTCCGCAAAGCCGTCGAGGGGAAGTCGTCGACGGTGTGGGAGTGCCGGCACTGCGGAGAGACACTCTCAGAGAATGCTAATGAGTGTCCAACTTGCGGTGCCGAAGATGTCGCGTGCTACGAGATCTAATTACGAAGCGTTGATCGCTCCTCAGCGAAGCCGACCGTGACGAGGTACTCGAGGAACTCGTCGAACCGCTCGACGTCGCTAGGCGTGTCGGTCGCAAGGTGACGCGCCCACTCGATGGCCCACTGGAAGGCGGGATCCGTGCCGCCTTTGCCGTGAATGTACCACCACCGGGCCGCTTTCAGCACGACCAGCGGGTTCGTCGGCGGCTGCTCACCGGCGAGCCCACGAGTGATGGATTCGATTTCGTCGGGGATGTCGGCGGGATCGACCTCCGCTGATTGTGTGTTGTCGATATCGACCGGGATCTCGTCGATCGAGACGTTGTCAGGACGCTGTTGTTGACTCACTGGAAGTCACCTCTGAGAGCTTTTGAAGGAGCCCTCGCCCTCTCCGGGGGCACGAAAAACAGGTCACGAAGTCACGCCGGCGGGAGGTAGACGCTCTGCTCGCCGGCGATCTCCTCCAGGTTGTTCCGATGACGGTGGCTGAAGTAGCACTCGTAGCTGCAGTATCCACAGATTGCGCCGGTATCGTATTCGGCCACATACGGGCCGCGGCGAGTTCGCCAAACGTTCGTCCCGCACTCGGTACAGGCGGCGTCCTCGAGATCGGCAGGACTCGGACCCTCGTACTCGACGGTCAGCCCCTCGTCTTCCGGTGTTGATTCAGGCCAGACCCCGTGTTGCTGCCAGAACTCGCGGACGCGGGCGAGGCTGTGACGCACCGTCTTTCGCACGGTGACGTGGTCGGCGTCGCGACCGCTGTCGTCCCAGCCGTCGGCCGTCCAGAACTCACCGAACTGCGCGCCGCGATGCAGCCCGTTCCAGTCGACACCGACGATGTCGGCTGGTGGCTCGTCAGTGAGTGTCGGTCGGGTCAGCTGTCGAATGGCGTCGAGCTGCTTGGGCGGACTCCCGCCGAGAATGTGGACGCGCCGCCCTCTCCAATCGGCTGGGTCGGAGAACTCGTGGGCCAGACGGTCGGCGTATCCCCGTGAATACCCGAGGACGAGGGTCTCGGGTATCGCGTCGATCACCGCCCGCGACTTCGGAACGACGATGAGCTCGGCCTCTGGATAGCTCGCTTGGATCTCACGAGCAGCAGCGACGTGGGCGTCGACGTCGTCGATTTCGTCGACATCCCCGATGACCCCAACCTCTGGTTCGTACTCGAAGAAGCGGTCGACGAACCGCTCCAGATCGGGATTTCGGAAATCGTTGTCGAGCATCCCGACGGGGAGGCTGAGATTCTGATACTGCGTCTCTTGGTACCCACAGTCCTCGCGAAAGCCAGGAAGGAAGCCGAGGTCGACAGCGTCGACGACAAACGGCGCTCGATGCAGAAACGCCACGTAGTCTGCTTGTCTGGCGGCGGCGATTTCGCGGGCGGTGCTGGCGCTGGAGCTCAGCTCGAGGGACATGATTTGGCTCGCGAGGCCGCTGCTGGCTGCCCCGCACCCTTTCAGGGGCCCGAAAAACCGGGGCGCAGCGTATTAACCAACAATAGGGGAACTCACGTGGAGTGTGTTGGTTAAGAATAGAGCTTACTCTTCGTTCTCACGCAGCTCTTCAGCCTTCCACTTGAGCCGGCGCAGAATCTGCGTTCGGTTCTGGTGGGCGTTCTCGTAGGCAACGCACTCCTGGAGGGTTTCCATATCCGGAATCGTCGCGATCCCTGCCTTGATCAGGCGCGTGTTCGGTGCCTCAAGCCGCTTTTCAGGCGGAAATTCGTCTGACGCCTCTGAGTCGTCTGTAGAAGTACCCATAACGGATGCCTCCACCTATTGAGGGCACGAGCAACAGCAGAGAATTGAAGCAGTAGATCTTGGGAAGGTGCACCCACTGCGAATGAGACCATCAAAATAGAGGCCTTCACGACAGGATTCGAGCTGTCTCGAAGCCCAATCAGGCTTCCGAGGATTCGAGCAAAACGAGGTTCTGAACAGGGTATGGGTTATTCTCGCCGGCGAACTCGTCCTCAGGGACGTAATGCCAGAGGTGGCCGTCTACCTGGTAGAGAAACGACTCGCCGCCTTCTGCTTCAACTCGTACTCGTTTCCCGACATTATCGTCTTCTTCCCAGCCGATCACGGTCAACGGCTCGACGGGCCATTCAAAGAATTTGACCGAGTCACCAGACTCCAACTCTTCAAAAGTCTCTATATCCCCCTGCTGTGGCTCTCGCGCGTCAAGAGTCGGATTATGCTCAATAGACATGGTCTCTGGGTACGCCCCTACTCACTTAATACTGTCAGCAGTGGATTCCAGCCGCTAGAACGGAAGCACGCCTGGCGAATTTTCTCTCCGACTGCTCTTAGCCCATCGCCTCTTGGAACCGCTCGCGCAGCGCGTCCTCTCGCTCTTCGAACTGCTCGACTTTCTCCTGCAGGTCGTCGCTGACGCGCTCGATGCTCGCCAGCGCTCGTTCGCCGGCCAGCGACGCCTGTGACCCGTCGGCACCGTCCGCCTCTAGCTGCTGCTCGTACGCCTGCTCGACGCGCTCAATCGTGCCTTCCGGATTGAACAGGATGTCGTTGGCGATGCGGACGTACTGATCGAGGGATGCCCCCTCTTTCCCCTGGAAGAAGTGGGTGAGGGCGTACGTCGCGCCGGAATGCAGCGTCCACATATCGATCTCGAAGGGGGACGCCGCATTGGCTTCTGCATCGCCGGCGGCACGCTCGGCTAGGTAGTCCGGGAACCCCAGCAGAGTGTAGAACTCCGTGACGGTGAACGGGAGTTCGGAGAAGTCGAGTTCGATGTCCTGGGCGTCCCGGATGAACTCGAAGAGGTCATCGGCGACGAGTTCGACCTGTGCGAGGAGCTCCTCCCACCAAGTCCGGAAGTTCCGCACGTCGCCGACGTGTTTGATGACCTCCTTGTCGGTGAGCGAGCGCATCGTGTTCGAACAGTATCCGTCCTGAGCGAACCCTTCCACGTAGACGGCGTGCTCGCCGAAGAAGTCGTAGCCCGACGTGACGCCCATCGTGATCGGATCCGACCGGCCAGGAAGGCGCACCTCGAGACCATCGAACATAATGTCCATGTGGACCTCGCCGCCTCCCCGGTAGCGCCGAATCTCTCCGAACATCACCTCGCCCAGCGGGGTCCCGTCGATGGTCTCCTCGCGGAGGACCTCCTCCAGCGGCCCGTAGACGTCGACCGGGTTGATGATCGAGTAGCTGTCAGTGGGAACGTGGAACAACGGGTCCGTCTCCGCGTCCTCATCTCGAGCCTGCTCCCGAGCCCGACTCGGCTCGACGAGCGCGTTGAACCGCTCCGTCTCGACCCACTCGTCGGTGTACGGATTCTGGTACGCCACGGTCGTCTCGACGGCCTGCGGAAGATCGCGGACCGCCTCGGCGAAGGTCACAGGGTCTGCATTCCCGTGTCGCTCTCGGTACCACTCGGGTAGTTCGGTGTCGGTACGCCCATCGACGCCAGCGAAGATGGTTCTGGACTCTGGATCTTTCATCTCAGTCACCTCACTTCAGGAATCCTCGTCGACGTGCGACTGCATCGTCTCGCGCCCTGCGCCCCTCTCCCGGGCGCAAAAACAACACCACGTTAACCAACGCCCGTCTCTAAATGGCGGGGAGTGTTGGTTAATCCAGATCCAGTCCACGGCTCGGAACAGATGTCGGAACTACTCAGATTCGTCTCTCCGTACCCGGACCTGCTCAGGATTTGGAACCCAGGGGTGTGCTTCCCAGCAATGCCGAGCGTGACTATGCGGTGAGTCGAACTCTCTACTACAGGATCCACACTCGTAGGTGGCATCGGGCCAAGGCTCGCTGACGAACATCGCTGTCACCGTCGTCGCCACCGGCTCGGGGGCCTCGCTCCGCGTAACGTACCTGTAGCCGAGAACCGTCCGTTGCCCCATCGCTGTTCGGGCGATCTCGGTTGGCTTGTCCTCGGGGAGATACACCCAGCGAACGAAGTCGTCGACCGATTTCTTGGCTGAGGGCTGGAGGATGAACCATCGCTCGTGGTCATCTCGGAACAGGTAGCGTTCGGTCCCCCTGTTTTGGAGGTATATTGGGTCATCCCTGCCGGGGACGAGCCGCAGTCCGAGCGACGGCGATACCGGTTTCAAAAGCTGGTCAACGACCGATGGGTCGTCATCTGTCCGGCTCTCCGAGCCAGCCTCCGCTACAAATTCATCGAGACTGGCATTCGTGGTCACGGGGACCACCTCCCGAGGGAGGCCTGTTCCCGGTCGGACTCAGCTGGGACTTCGCAGAGAAACCGCCACTTCGGCTGCTCTCGGATCTGCTTATCGGGGCGATTTCCCGCTTGGCCGGGGTCCGTTTTACCGGCACAGTGCCAGCCCTTGTCTCTGAGCGCTTTGATCATCGAGCCGTCGAAGTCGGCTCGCACGAATGTCACCAGGAGCCGAACGCCTCGTCGCTGGCCGTGCCGACGCACGAACCGTTCCATCGACCGGGCGAGGGCGGCAGAGGCGAGATTGGGGAAATCGACGCCGATGCAAATCCGTGCTGCCTCGACGATTTCGTCACCCTCGAATCGCGTCCCGTCGTACTCCAGCGAGCGAATCAGCGGATAGCGCCACGTAATCGCACCTAGTAGCTGGTCCTGGTAACAGAGTCCGTGATGGACGAGATTCGTCCGGGGGATATCGTCCATATAGGAGTGATGTGCTTCGTAGATCGCGCCGGCGACATGGCGCGGGATCGATTCGATATGGACGCGCTCTGCGAACCGCAAACCGAGCGGCGCCGTGACCGGCTGCCCCTCCCGATGGATAGGACACGAGCACCCCTCGGGGGTAGGCGTATACTGGAAGCCGGTACTCCGTATTTGGTCTAGAGAGTGAGTTTCGGTCACGAGTCGGTGTCGTCGGTGCGCTCCTGTCGGTCGTTGTATCGCTCCAGTTCGCGCCCCATTTTCTCGAGCGCCTCGACACCACGTTCGAGGAGCTGGTGGGTGGCTCGCGCCAGTCGAAGCGTCTCCATCAGTGCTCCCCCTCCGGGGGTTCGATGAGGTCGTTGCTCTCTTCGGCGAGTTCTTGGATTACCCGTTCCACGTCAGCCTCCTCGACAACTGTCCTATGTGCGAGCGGGGCAGGATATGCCCGGTCACCCTGGCTGCAGAGCACGACCAGCCACTCGTCGCTTCCATCCCCGAGCACGATGTAGTGGTCGCGATCAGCGCGCTGGAACACTCTTCGATCAGGGCGAGAGACGGTTCGCCAGTTCTCGGGGAGCGTCGGTGACGGCCGTCCGCCGTCGGCGAGGGCGACGACGTCGTCGGTAAGGGTCGCCATCGCGGCGTCGATCTCCTCGCCGGGGAGGTGCCAGCACGCCGCGGCACCGTCGCACTCCAGCTGCGAGACCACTTGATTCCGGAACGCAATGTAGTGCTCACGGGCGAACTGCTCATCGTCGTAGTAGTCGAGTAGGAGTGCGCACGCGAGCTGGGCGGGCCCGCTGCCACTGTATCCCCACTCGAATCCGCTTGGACTGTGGTTAACGAGGTCGAGACTGCGCTCGAGGGAGAGTCGCCGATGCTCCGAGAGGTTCAGGACGACGGCTTGGCCGTCGACGCGGAAGCCGACGTATTCGACTGCGTCTCGGTGAGCCTGACCTGGCGATGCGACTGGAACTGATTCCGAACTGGCCATAGGTACATTCCCGTTCATCGTTGCTCGCGGGCGGTTCGGTGACCCCCGCACCCCTCTCAGGGGTTCAACAAACAGGATGGCGTAGCGTTCGGCAACGTATTTGGCAGTTGCAACGTACTGTCCACATAATTGAGGATGGCTGTACTGGACGATCTCTCGGGGTTCGAGTTCGAGGACGTGATGGAGGACGTGTTCCGGAACCTCGGCTACGAGAACGTCCGCCAGGCCGACCGCACGGCTGACGAGGGTCGCGACGTCATCATGGAGGAGGTCGTCGACGGCACGCGGCGTGCGATCATCGTCGAGTGCAAGCACACGGGGACGGTCGGACGGCCGGTCGTCCAGAAGCTCCACTCGGCGATCGCGACGTTCGACTTCGACGGCCCGAAACGCGGAATGGTCGTCACGACCGGCCGGTTCACGAATCCCGCTCGGGAGTACGCCGACCGCCTCCAGCAGAACGACGACCCGCACCCAATCGAGTTGCTCGACGGCGAGGACCTCCGTGAGATCGCCGACGAGATCGGCCTCGACCTCTACAACGGTCGCATCGAGATTCTCTGCGACGAGACCCTGCGCCCGTACGATCCGGCCGCCGACGTCGACGCCGCCGTCGCGGAGGCGTTCCGCGACATCGAGAACATCGAAGCCGCCGACCTCCCAGAACCGCACTCATCGGTGACGTTCCGCCCGGTGGTCGCGGTCACCGCGGACACGAACGCCGTCTTCGAGACGTCGGTGGGCGTCATCCACCGGATCAACGACCGGACGCGATTCGTTGCCCACGCCGAGCGCGGGCAGCCGCAGGTCGTCGATGAGGACGTCGGGACGCTGGTCACCGAGAACCTCCACGCGACGGTCGAGCTCGACACCGAGCAGTTCGGAGAGGTGTTCGACGACGTTGAGGAGCGCCGGTTCGGCCAGACTCAGACGGAGTACAAGGAGTGGGCCGTCGAGCGGCTCCAGGAGCACCACACAACGACGGTGACCTACACCGGCGACAACAACGTCACGTACAACAAGACCTGCGAGCCGAACCGCTCGGACATCTCCGTCCAGTCGATTGAGCCGGTGTACCTCCCCGAGGTTCGACAGACGACCGAGCTCCAGGAGTACACCTACCCCTACGAGTACTACGCGGCAGGCCCGTCAAGAGTGACAGCCGAGGACGGCATCCACCGCTGCGTTCATTGTGACACGAGCGGCGGCGACGAGACGTACACCTACTGTCCGAACTGCGGGGCAATCGCCTGCTCCAGCCACATCAAAACGGAGCGGCTGGAAGGCGAGCCGGTCTGTACGGGCTGTGCGAGGACGGAACGGTTCGCGCTGAAGACGAAGTACTTCTACGACGAGGAGAACCTCGAAGCGTTCCGCGAGGAGTACGCCGCGATGCCGCTTCACGAGAAGGCGATGGAGAACAAGTGGCTGGCCGGGGGAAGCGTTGTCGCGACGCTGCTGGTCGTCGTCGGACTACTCGTCATCGGCGGCATCATCTGAGCGGGCTACGCGTTCACGCCGGCTCAGCGACCAGCTCTTCGAGCGCGTGCTCAAGCGGGCCGTAGAACTGCCAGCTAGCCCGCTCGAAGGCTTCCTCGGTCGGACCATCCCACCGGGGGAACGCGGAATGACCACTCACCTTGACGGTCCACTCGGATGACTCCTCGAACGGGTTCCGGGTCGGGAGTTCGACGACGTAGAGGTACTCCTCGTCGCCGTGAATGCCGTCGGCTGGGTTCTCGACGCCGTGTCCGAGCAGGAACATCGGCTGGTTGAGGTGCTCCATATTGTCCGGATCGAGGAGATCCGAGGGTTGGTCAGCGTGGATGCTCCGATCACGCCCTTCGTCCACGTAGAGGGTCATCGTCGAGAGTGTGTCGAGGAACAGGAACTGGGCAGCGGCGTACGCAGCTCCGCGCTCTGTTCGTGTCTCGTCAAGCAGCTGCTTCAGCTGATTAAGGTCACGGAGGACGCTATCGGGATAGCCGTCCGAGTGTCGGTAGATTTGTGCGATGCGGTCGGTATCGGACTGTTCGCCTGCGGTCTCGCTCCGTTGGATGAATCGGAGCTGACTTCGTGTCGACATCGATTACCGCCGACGCCTGTGCGCCGGCACCCATCGCCGGCGCCAGAAAAACAGTCACTGACGCGAACCATCGATCCCGCCCGTGAACTCTCCGCTCCTGTCTTAGTCGCCAGTGAAGGCTTCGAGTGTCTCTTCAGTTACTCCGGAGCGTGAATGGATCGTGACGAAATCGTCCTCCTTGATCAACGTCTCTCCCGTTGGGGTGATGGTCCCCTCGTCACGGTTGATTCGGACAACAAGCACATCGGAGGGGATGAGCTCCTCTTCGTTCGCTTCTTGGAGCGTTTTCCCGGCGATTGGAGCCTCCTCTCGCACGATGATTTCGACGACATCGGCGTCGCCCGCAAGCCCCGCGACGCCGGTCACTGGTGATGCTCCTTCTTCGTCGCGGGGCCCGAATGGGGCGTACGGGCGGAAGTATTCTCTGTGAACTAGGTCCTCGTCGTCGATCTCGATTCCGAGTGACGTGATTCCCTGCGCAATACGCGTGAGGTCATCGGTATCCGTCCCGACGACCGTAATCCGGAGGTCGCCTTTTCCGGACATGATCTCTCGGACGTTGATCACGCCTGGGATATCGAGAACGCGTTGGGCCATCTCCTCGCGGTCCCGATTCCCTGTACTACAGACGTAGTGATTGGTTAGCCGCCCACCGACCTTTTGATAATCGATGTCGGCGTGGTAGCCTCGAATCACCCCTTCTTTCTCGAGGCGTCGGATTCGGTTTCGCACCGTCGGTGCCGAGACATCGACTTTCTCTGCGATATCTGGTGCAGAGGTGTGACGGGCCTCCTGGGACAGATAATACAGGATTTGCTCGTCGACTGAATCGATTTGAACGGGCATATTTATACGACGCGATTGACTCCACAGGCTCTTTTATATTACCGTTACGTGACTGTTTGAATTCTCGGTGGATGTTCTTATTGCGCTCCTCTGTATCTTCCCTTAAACTACGAAAATTCTGTGGGAGAGGGTCTAAGGCCGGTAACAAACGAATAGAAAACAAATTACGTAGATACTACGCTATCGTTTGCTAATACCGGGATTATTTATTGGTTCGCAATATGGCTTCGTATATGACTTCAGAAACCACCTTCACCGCGCCAGCAACCAGTGTGAATTCGCTGAGTGATTCGGGGAAGCGAACGGTCCGTCGGAATCCCTGTCGGAGATTCGGATTCAAACGGTCTCCGTCGGGTCCCTCGACTGAAGGGGCACGCAAACCGGATGACTTCGCAGCTCCCCCCAGACGGAGGTAAGACGATGGGGAACTCGAATGGAGAGCCCACGCCACCGGACGATCTCTCCGAGGCGTTGATTCAGCGGATCGACGCGCTGGAGCTCCCGGAATTGAAATCCCTCCTGTCGTACGTCGAGCAGCGCATCGATGCACTCCGAACGCCGATCGAAGAAGAAATCGAGGCGAACGCGGCAGGGGAGGTCCTCGACATCGAGAATCACGGTGCATACGCCATCGTCCGAAAGCACCCACCTGATCCGGATGATGACGGCGTGAATACGGAGATTACCTCCCTCTATCACGTCCGACGGGAGCCACAAATCGACGGCACGGAATCGCTACACTGGGCGTATCTCGGGGACGTCCACAATAACGCGCAGACCCGGTGTGAAAGCTGCGGACGAACGCTCGACGATGATGTCGATACCTGCCCGCATTGTGGCAGCGACGACGTCGACCATTCTGACACGGAGGAATAAGATATGCCAGAGTCACTCACAGCGCATCTCGTCGTTCCGGTTGCGAACGAAGCGGATGCACGAGAAACCGCACGGGCACTTGACGCGTACGAATATGACCGCGTAACTGTCGTTCACGTCATCGAGAAAGGCGAGGGAGTTCCCGACAAGATTCCCGTCGAACAGGCCGAGCAACGGGCAGCCGACGCGTTCGCGGCGTTTCGAGAGCTCATCCCCGAGGCCGAGTCGGAAACCGCCTACCGTCGGGACGTGGTCGGCGCCATCATCGACGTCGCGGCTGATGTGGACGCCAGCGCGATCGCCTTCCGCCCCCGAGGCGGGAGCCGGATCGTCAAATTTCTGTCCGGAGACACAGCGTTGAAGCTGGTCACCGACGCTGACCGCCCAGTCATCGCACTCCCAGACGAGGACGATACCGAATGATGGTCGATACAGCACGCGTTCTCACGCCCGGAGCGACGGCCACGACGGAGGTGACTGTCGATGAGTGAAACCGATCAGGAGCTCGCCCGCGACCTCGGTTTCCTCGAGGCGTACACGATTGGCCTGGGAACGATGATCGGAGCGGGGATTTTCGTCCTCCCGAGCATCGCTGCCCAGCAAGCAGGTCCGGCCAGTATGATTTCGTTTTTCGCCGGTGGGATCGTCTCGTTGCTGGCCGCGCTCTCCCTCTCGGAGCTGGCGACGGGGATGCCGAAGGCTGGCGGGAGCTACTACTACGTCAATCGCGCCCTCGGGCCATTCTTCGGGAGTATCGTCGGCTGGGGTATGTGGGCCGGACTCACCTTCGCGTCGGCGTTCTACATGATCGGCTTCGGTCAGTATCTCCTCCCCGGCCTCGGCCAGTATATTGGCTTCCTCGCTGGCTGGGGGCAGCTCGGAATTACTGTTGCTGCCCTCGTGATGGCGGCGCTACTGACCGCGGTCAACTATTACGGAGTCAAGGAGACCGGCTCGCTGCAGAACGTCATCGTCCTCACGCTCGTCGGCCTCATCGTCGCGTTCCTCGCGCTGGGCTTCATCAGTGGCCCGACCATCGGAGAGTTCAACCCGAACGGATGGCCGGCGGTCGCGGCGACGATCGGGACGGTGTACGTGACGTTCATCGGGTTTGAGGTAATCGCGACCAGCGCCGAGGAGATCAAGAACCCGAGTCGAAACCTCCCGCTCGCGATGATCGCGTCGGTAGTGACGCCGACGCTGATGTACGTCGGTGTAATGTTCGTCTCGACGGGCACCCTGTCGATAGACGCGCTCGCGACCTCCGAGGTCCCGGTTGCCGACGTTGCAACCGAATTCATGGGGTCGATAGGTGCGCTCGCGATGATCGTCGGTGCGGTCCTCGCGACAGTCTCGAGTGCGAACGCGAGCATCCTGTCGGCCGCCCGGGTCAACTTCGCGATGGGCCGAGACCGGATTCTCGTCAACTGGCTCAACGAAGTCCACGAACGCTTCCGAACGCCCTACCGGGCCATCTCGGCGACAGGGATCATCACACTCGTGCTGATCGCCATCGGCGTCGGGATCGGGACGCTCGCCGAGGTGGCGAGCTTCATGTACCTCGTCACGTACGCCCTCGTGCACGTCACTGTCGTTGTGTTGCGCCGGGCGAATCCGGAGGCGTACGACCCGGCGTTCCAGATTCCGTCGGTCCTGTATCCGGTCGTCCCGGTTGTCGGGATGCTGGCGTGTTTGGCCGTCCTCTTCCAGATGTCGGTCGAGTTCGTCCCGACTGTCGTCACGTTCGGGCCGGTCGAACTCGCCCTGCCCGTTACGCCGACACCGGTCGGTGCGATCGGGACGGTACTCGTCGCCTTCGGCATCGCCTGGTACTACCTCTACGCGCGGGACCGAGCCCTGAGCGAGAGTCTCGTCGGCGAGGCGATTGCGCCCGAACCGACGGCGGTCGCCAACGGTGACGACCGCTACCGTGTGGTGGTTCCGGTTGCGAATCCGGAAACGGAGCAAGACTTGCTCCGGATGGCTGCGGCCAGCGCGCATGCCCACGAAGACGAGAACGCCGAGGTCATCGCGGTGAACGTCATCGAGGTTCCCCGCCAGACGTCGCTCTCGCAGGATCTCGAATTCGAAGAGGAGCGGGTCGAACGGCAGCAGGAACTGCTGGACTCCGCTCGCGATATCGCCGCCGACCTCGATATCGGTCTGCAGACGCGGGCGATCGTCGGTCGCAATGCTGGCTCAGTCATTCTGGATGTCATCGAGGAGGAGAACGCGGATCACGTCCTCCTCGGCTGGCAAGGAACCCGAAGTCGTCGAGAGCACGTCCTCGGATCCACAATCGATCCCGTCATCGGACGCGCACCCTGTGATGCGACGCTCGTGAAACTCGGCTCCGAAGGTGAGCGTGGTGAGGGTGACATCATGGTTCTCGCCGGACGGGGTCCACACGCGCCGATTGCGGCCCGGCGAGCGTCGGAGTTCGTCGCAGCGGCCGACGACGCCTCGCTGACGCTGCTCAACGTACAGTCGCCGGAAACCGATACTGATGATGAGGGCTCCCCCACCGAGCGCGGTGAAGCGGTAATCGAGGAGCTAGCTGAACGCGCAGGAATTCAATATATGTCCTACGAGACCGAGATCAGAGTTGCTGAGGATACCGAACAGACGATTCTGGAAGCGGCGGCGGAATACGATACAGTCTGCGTCGGGGCGACTCGCTCCGGCGCGATTTCACAGGCTGTGTTCGGGTCGCTCCCGGAGACGATCGGCGAAGAAGTAGACAAGACGGTCGTGATGGCTCGCGGACCGGAGGAGTCGGCGATGTCGGTCCGTGAAGCGCTCCTGCGGCGACTGGAGGTGTAACCTATATGTACCTCATCATCATCGGCGCCGGCGACATCGGCACGCCACTCATCGATATTGCGACCAAGTCCGGCAACGAAGTCGTCGTCATCGAACGCGACGAAACCCGAGCGAATCGAGCGGCCGACGAGTTCGACTGTCTGGTGCTGAACGCCGATGCGACGTCGAAAGACACGTTAGACGATGCAGGGGCAGCCCAAGCTGATGCGCTCATCTCGACGACCGACCAGGACGCGACGAACGTGATGACCTGTCTGCTCGCGAAAGAGTTCGAGGTGCCCGCGATCCTCTCGGTCGTCCACAATCCCGAGCACATGGGGCTGTTCGAGCAGATCGGCGTGAACACGATGCAGAATCCCCAGCAACTCATCGCCGAGTACCTGTACCGCGCCGTGGCACGGCCGGCGATTGTCGACTATATGCGGATCGGGGACGATGCTGAAGTGTTCGAGATCACGGTCACTGACGAGGCACCAATCGCGGGGAAGACACTCAAGGAGGCTGCCCAATCGGGGCTGCTCACCGACGAGATGCTCGTCGTGGCGATCGAACGGGACGAAAACGACCACCCGATAACCCCGCGCGGTGAAACGACGATTCAGGCGGGCGATCTGCTAACTGTTTACTCCGGCGTCGGTGCGGACCCGGAGATTACGGACATCTTTGGCCACTATGAAGACCGGGAGGAGTGAGGTGTCCATGATTTCGTCCTGGCACCGCGCGAGCCAGCTACCAGTCATCACAGGGAACGTATGAACGGGGCTGTCGCGACCGTTGGGCGGGACCTCGGACGCATTCTGGAAGCGCTCGGTGGGTTGATGCTCATCTCGCTCGTCGTGCCAATCGTCTGGGGCGAGTACTTCGCGCTCCCGGCGCTACTGGTCTCTGCCCTCGTTCCGCTCGGCATCGGGTGGGTGCTCTACCGACGATTCGAGGGGGCGGAAGCTCCCGGTCGGTTCCACGGGATGATCGTTGCCGCGTCGGGGTGGTTCTCGGTGGGCATCTTCGGCTCGCTGCCGTTCCTCCTGATTGCGTGGAGCGTCCAGCTCGGCGTGCCTGGATTCTCAACGCCGGCGCAGACGGCGACGCTCGCGGCGTTCACCGAGCCGTTGAACGCCATCTTCGAGAGTATGAGCGGCTTCACCGGGACGGGTCTCACGATGACCGACAACGAGGAGGTGCTGCCGAAGACGCTGCAGTGGTGGCGGACGTTCTCCGAATGGGTTGGCGGCGTCGGCGTGATTGTCCTGACGACGGCGATTCTTTCACGTCCCGGGAGTGGCTCGTTGACGCTCTACGAGAGTGAGGCTCGCTCGAAGAAGATCCACCCGAGCATCGTCTCGACAGTACGGACGATCTGGTGGATCTTCATCCTGTTCACGTTCGGGTCGATTCTCGCCCTGTGGCTGGCAGGGATGCCAATCTGGGGGGCGATCAACCACGGGATGACGGGGCTCGCGACAGGCGGGTTCTCGATTACGGACAACTCGATTGCGACCTACGACAGCGTCGCAATTGACTTCGTACTGATTCCGATTATGCTACTCGGGAGCATCGCGTTCCCGGTCCATTACCTCATCCTCCAGGGCGACCTCCGGAACTTCTACTCGGATCTCCAGACGCGCTGGGTGTTCGGCTATATGGGCATCGGATCGGCGTTGTTGTGGGCGTTCCTCTACTTCGCCGGCCCCTACGAGACCCCGTTTGCGGCCCTGCGGTACGGCCTGTTCCAGTTCGTCTCGGCGGCGACCTGTACAGGCTTCCAGACAGCCGTCGACGCGACGAACGTCGCGCTCGGCCGGTGGCCGTCGTACGCACAGCTTACGGTCACCTTCGGAATGTTCGTCGGCGGGGCAGCGGGATCGACGGCGGGTGGTATCAAGCTCATTCGGGGCCTGACGCTCGTGAAGGGGATTCGCCACCAGATTGCGGACGTGTTCTACCCCGAGAGTGCAGTGCGTCGGCTGGAAATCAACAATCGGCGACTCAACGAGGAAGAGGCGAGTCGCGAATTTATGGAGGCCGCGATCATCGTCGTCCTCTGGAGTACGTTCCTCGTTTTAGGGACGTTCCTCCTGTTACTCACACTGCCGTCGGGGGAGTATTCGCTCGCGAACGTCCTCTTCGAGGTCGCCAGCGCCCAGGGGAACGTGGGCCTTTCGTCGGGGATTACCGGTCCTGACTCGCTGCCCACGATCGGGAAAATCGCGTTCCTCTTCCATATGTGGATCGGCCGGCTGGAAATCATCCCGGTCCTCGTGATGCTCCGAACGATCTTCAAGCGCGGAGGGGTCTACCGATGAAATCGCGTGACATCCCCGTTGTGTCTGCCGTGTTGGAGGCAGGGGCCGACGACCGGGTTTTCGACTCACTACTGCTCACCGGGCCGCTCGTCATCGGGCTGGTCGTCGTTTTCGGGCGGTCGCTCGTCACCGAGGCAGTCGCGATAGCCTATATCGCCGCATTCGTCGGGTACACGCTGTATCGAGGCGTTCGAACATAATCTCCAGTATGGGATGTCAACCGAGATTCCACCGAAATCGAGGCGCGCTCGATTAGCGGGGTTCCTCGAGCGATGGTTCCGCTGGGGTGCCATCTGGGGAACTCGGGGGATGCTCATTAGCGCGGTCCCTTTCTTAGGGTACATCGTAATTGGCGGTGTTCTGACCCTCGTCGAGAGCCGATGGGCACCAGAGAATTTCCTCTCGATGACGGCCGATCCCGGATTCGTGCTGACTGGGACGCTCGTCTGCCTGTTCATCGTCGAGGCTACGGCGTCGTTCATCCTGTACTATTTGCTCACAGGATTTGAAAACGAACGGTCGCAGTTAGTCCTCTTGATGAGCTACATCGGGCTCGGGTTCGGTGGGGCTGCCCTGCGAGTGTTTATCCCGTCCTGTATTGCGTTTCTGACGAGCTGGCTCTGACCCAGTGCTTCGGGGATTTCTATCTTTTCGATCCCTGAGGAGATCAGGCCAGATGAGAGATTTCCTCGGGTTCCTCGACGTCGTCGAACTCGCCGCGCTCGACGGGCCCCCAATCCTCACCTGGCTCCGGACTCCACCAGTCGACCTCGTAGGCGCCCGGTGCGCCGAGGATCTTCACGCGCGCCGACCCATCAGGCAGGTCGCGGCGCAGTTTCTCGTCGACGTGGAGGTTCCAGGTCGTGGTAGAATCGAAGCAGGCGAGCACGGCCTCCTCGTAGCCGCGCGTCTCTTGGGATTCTTGGAGTTCGACCTGGGTGTTGCAGTTCTTGCAGAACACCCCCTCGAACGGGATGTGAGTGAAGACCTCCTGCCCGCAGACGGGACACCAGAGGAACTCGAACAGTGCCTCGCTGTGTCGGTCAAGTACTTCGAGACTCATTGGTTGACTCACCCGGTTGTACCGGGCCACCACCTCGTGCCCGGCCGAAAAACAGCGCCCACCGCTCACTCACTCACCGTTCGGCGCCGTAGACGATGCGTGAGGGGGCTTCGTACCCACAGTCGGGGCAGTCGTACCATCGCTGGACTTTCGCCCCGTCTGGTGCCTTCTCGCCGACGCGAACGTCGTCGTTCGGACACTCCGGGCAGCTGAGGTCCGGGACCGGCCGCTCCCGGAGTTCGTCACGGAAC
This sequence comes from Halorubrum salinarum, assembly GCF_013267195.1. NCBI lineage: Archaea > Methanobacteriati > Methanobacteriota > Halobacteria > Halobacteriales > Haloferacaceae > Halorubrum > Halorubrum salinarum. Next base: position 18,982 of record NZ_CP053943.1, read on the forward strand.
GACGTCGCGTCCTTCGTCTCGTACCCCCGCGACCACACCGGATAGCCGTCGACGAGGATTGCTCCGCGCCACTTGTACCGGTAGGAATCCGGGGCTCGATGCAGGACGGCTCGCGCACCGGTCTCGGTGTTCCGATACGCAAGCGTCGGCGAGCGGCTCTCGCGTCGCCAGTTGGTGATCCTGGGCATTATTCAGAAGTGGACGTCAGCGGGTACGATCCAGAGCTCCTCACTTTCCTCGAGGAGTCGATCCAGCTGTCCACGGTGACGAATGCCGGTTCCGTGTTCGGTGTACAGGAAGATCGTCGGGCCGTCGTACGCACCGACCTGGTGGAAGGCGTGCCGGGCGAGGTCCTCGTCGCGCATGATCTCCTCGTCGGAGAGCTCGTCGATGGCCTCCTTCACCCGGTCGAGATTACGCTCGAATTCCTCCTTCGTCGCCTCCCAGCCACGCTCGAGCAGGTCCTGGCCGTCATCGGAGTCGACGGGGGCTGCCGTCGGCAACTCCCCCCATCGTGCCTTCCCCGCAACGGACGTGTCCTCCTCGTCGAAGGTCACATAGTAATCGAAGACGGCGCCGGCGTGTGGGTCCGCGCCGACCAAGCGGTCGAACACTGACTTTCCGGTGGCCAGCGCGTCGTCGTGCGTCGATGCCTCTACCAGAGCGTAAATCACCATATGCATCTCGAACACCTCGAAACGCCGACGCACCGGGAATCGTTGCTCGCTCCAGCTGCGCCGGCACCCATCGCCGGCGCTCGAAAAACTCTCCTCGTGACGGCGGATTCTTAGGATTCGTCCGCTCGTTCGACAGTGATGGTCAGGTCGCCCGACGCGTAATCTGCCTCGAAGTCGACCGCGAACGCATCCGCCTCATAGGCGGCGTGGTAGGCGCGGTGGCGTTCGAGCGAGCCAGTCGCCTTGAAGTGGAAGAATGCGGCCGCCGTGTAGGGCTTGCTCTGTGTTTCGACCTGTGACTCGACGGATGCGGGGAGCGCGATCTGGGGCGTCTCCGTGTCGATACTCGCAGCGAACTCCTTCGCTTCCTCGACGGTTGCTTGCGAATGTGCCGGTGTCTCGCCGGTGAGCACGTTCACCGGGGTTTCCGTCTCGTCGGTGAACAGGACGCCTTCGAAGGTGTGTGTCCCGAGGATCGCCTCGGGATCCAACTCGCAGTCGTGAAACGGGTCGTCGTCTGAGGTCATCGAATCACGAGCCTACGGCGGGGCTCACCCATTCCGACCCCTGAAAAACAGGAGCTGCCACGAAGCAGATCGACCTAAGAGTGGTTCAGGCTCGCCTTCTGGAAGGGTGACTCTCCGGTCGGAATGAGCAGCTCCTGTCGGTCTCCAACTTGCTCGGCCAGCTTTCGTTTCAGGTACTGCCTCGCCGTCGACGGCGTGAAGACGCCCTTGTCGAGCATATCGCCGACGACGTCTTTGAGGGCCGCGAACTGGCCCTGCAGGTGGCCGTCGCCGACCGGCTCGCCGTCGTACCAGCGCACTGTCGCGAGCGCGCCGTTCCCGACCGTCTCTCCCTGTTCGACTGTCTCCGAGTCGTACTGGAGGCCGAACCACAGCGTCCGATAGGCGGTCACCTCGAACGTCGTCGACACCACGAAGAACGCCTCGTGGTGGAGGTAGTCGAGATGGTCCGCGACGATCTCGTTGAGGGTGAGCCCGGTGGCACGGGGCTTCGGCTCGACGACCGTCGACGGTCGATTCTCGTCAGCGAGGTAGCCGTCGACCGCATCTGCCTCGAGGCCATCGGCAAGCTCTGCGAGGAGCTGTTTCGCCCACTTGGAGTCGGTGTCGTCGCCACCGAACGGCGATTCAGCCGAAATTCGGCGCTTGAGCTTCAGGTTCGCTGCGCCCCAATGGCTGTAGTGGAGCGTGTACTGTCCGTCTGTGCGTTCGTACGCAACGAGTGCGCGGTGTCCCATCGAGCAATCACCTCACGGGGCGACCGCGACTGGATCGCCCCGCACCCCTCTCGGGGGACGAACAACGCTACTCGTCGATCGGGTCGGGGGAACTGAGGTCCGCGTGGAGGACTTCGCCATCGCGAACGACGTACCGCTTGGCCAGGACTGGGAAGCGGCACTTGGTAAACCCCGCCGTCTGGATATCGAGTTCTTCGTCAGCTTCGAGGTGGTCGGCGAGTTCTCGCAGGAATTCGTGGGTCACGATCCCGCCTTCGTAGTCCGGGAGGCCGTTCTCCCGTGCCTCGTACACCTCGAAGTCGTCGTACCCCCAGATGATGAGCTCTCCGTCTTCGGTCACCTCCCAGTCGAGCGTCCCGAAGCAGTAGCTCTCACAGAGCTCGCGGACTGCCTGTGGATCCGATACGATCGCGCCGGTCGACGTCGTCGCAGCTTGCAGTGTGGCCATATCTGGACTTCACGAGGTCGCCCCCGCACCCCTGTCGGGGGCGATAAACCGACGCGAGAGGTGTCTCCCGAGGCGTGGCCGGCGACGCCAATTAGGAGTCTGCGTGGGCGTCCACCCCGGCTCCGTCGCCCGGCCGCGTGAGAAGGCTCACCTCTTCCAGGAGGTCTCTCGCGGTCTCGACTCGCTCTCGATCCGCGTCGTCCAATCGGTCGACGTCGAGTCGGTTGAGATTGCTGAGTATACGATGCATCCGGTACCCTTGTTTGAACTCTTGCTCCATCGGAAGCGCCTCACCGCTCGCTGGCGCGGAAAGACCCACCGTCGAGACTGGCGTCGGGCTTTCAGGAGATCGCGGCCTTAACCAACGGACCTCGACAGTTCTCGCAGGCTGTTGGTTAATCGACGCCGAGCACTGGGGCTACTCGAGATTGGGGCCGTAGCGAGCTGAGCCACACACCCGGCACTCCCAGATCGGTTGTCCTGTCCACGCCTCATCCGGGACCGACTCATGCGTTTTGAACCGATGGTCGGTCGCCCGTCCACAGGTTTGACACTCGAGTTCCTGCGTCGTCGGTACCGACGACGCCTGGCGATCAGCCGCAGCTTCGCCAGTAGATTCGGTCAGCGCTATCGCTGGAACCAGCCACACCGCATCGTCGGCGTCGTCGAGGACCGCGTCGAGACGCGACGCGTCGCGGATGCCGTCCCCACGCTGGTCGTAGAGGCGCGTCGGGGCCTGTTCCTGACGCTCCGACGCTTCCTGCCCGTGCCACCCAGCCCGGTCACGGGCGGCACTGAGAAGCTGCTCTCCCTCCGCTGAGGACACCTGTACCGCGTCGGGAAGTGAGGGCCATTGCTCGGCCAGCTGGCGAGCCGGTGCCTCGTCGAGATCGTAGATGAGCGTGTAGTCGTCGACGGCCGGCTCCGCCTCGTTGGCGGAGAGGAGGTTCGCTGCCGCGCCGCCCTTCGCGACGGCGCCGTAGAACGTGGTCGACTCGACGACTAGGTGGACGATACCGAGGACCGTCGTCGACGCTGACTCGCCCGTGCTGGTGGTGTCACTCTCGAGATGGTTGGTAAGACAGAACCGGCATTTCGTCTGTCCGTCTGGAACTGACGCCCCACAGGACCGGCACTCGCCGTCGGTGGCCGTCGGCGCAGCAGGATAGCCGTCAGTGCTCGTCGCGACACGTTGCCGTCTGGGGTTACCTTCGTACCCGTCGTCCAGCCTCGTGTCCGGAACGTGGGACGCCTCGCCGGTCGGCCGCAGTTCCTCAAAGTCTGAATATCTGTTATGCATCGGTTGGCTCATAGCTTCTGTCGGTTTCGTATTTCAATGTCCGGACGCGTATGCCCGTAAGGAACTCTTGATTATGCGAGAAGGTACAACCATATATGAGTATAAGGCACGAACACTATTGCAAGAGGTGCCACGCATGTCCGAATCCTCGCGAGATGGCGTTCAGTCGTGGGATAAGTCGATGAGTGCCCGCGACCGTATTCGAGCAGTCGCCGAGACCCTTCGGGAACCGCGGTCGGTCAACTGGATCAGCGAGCAGGCCGACGCCGCCTGGAGCACGACCAACGAGGAACTTCAGGATCTCGTCGACCAGGGCCAGTTGCGTCACGTCGAGGCCGGCGAGACGACTCGCTATCAGCCGGACTACACGCGCCTGCTCTTCGAGGAAATCCGTTCGCTCATTGAGGAGAACACGCGCGAGGAGCTGCGCAACGAATTGGCCGCGATCACCGAAGAGATCGAGAAGTGGCAGGCGACCTACGATGTCGAGACGTGGGAAGAGCTCGAACAGTCGCTTGCTGATGGCGATCTCTCAAGTGACGAACTTCACGAACGCCGTGACGTGATTACACGCTGGGAAGAGAACCTGGAGGACCGTCGCCTCATCAAGCACGCGTTGGTGCTCTACTCGGATGTCGAAGCTGCTCGCGAGCAGATGATGGACGTGGCTGACCGCGCCATGCGATAATGTCGCCTTACGGCGGGTTTGAGGCGCTATTCAACTGGTCGACGTTGTTGTCCTCGTACGCTGCCCGCCACATTGTGTGGACGGCACGCGTCACGAGTGAGACCTCAGTCACGTCGATACACGACGGTTCGGCGTCCGTCGTCGCGGCCGCGGGCGGGGGATGAAAGTGGATCTCGGGGGAGTGTGTGTTCGGGTGGCGATCGAAACGCCAGTTGACGTCGTTGCTATCGACGTAATGGAATGAATACATCCCCAGTTCGCTCCACTGGATATCGAGCCGAGCGCTCTCGGCATCGGCAAGCCCATCGCTGAGATTGATCTGCAGTTCCGTGGGAGCGACGACATCGTCGTACGCTGTGGCGTCAACGAGCGGTTCGAGGTCGAGCCAGAGGTCACGAATCCGCTGGAGTGCCGGAAGATAGATGGGTCCGAACTCGCCGGCGCGGTCGTCGTCGCTCATACAGCGAGCTGGTGCCTGGCCTCGTCGTACGCGAGTGCTGCTTGCGCGACGGCGAGGTTCTGTCGCGTCGTGCGCCACGCGGTGAGGTCATCCCAGCCCTTCGTCTCGTCGGCGTCAAGTTGCTGGGCGAGTTCTTCCGGGGACACCACATCGTACCGGTCCTCGTAGCGCCGGATCTCGGCCTTCATCTCCTGGATACTGTCAAGCAACTCCGGTCGAGTGACTTCCTCACGTAGCTCGCGGATCCGGGACATCAACACCCGATCACTGTTGCGCTTGTACAGCGTCGTTTGGCCCTCCTGTTCCGTCTCGGCGAAGCCCGTGTTCACGAGCGACTTACAGTGGCGACGCGCTGTCGGCTCGCTCACGAGGGCCCGCTCGCCGATCTTGGCTGCCGACTGCCCGTCGTGGGTCTGTTCAACGACTTCGTACACCCGCTCGAATGGCGTGGTGTCGTCTTTCCAGTCCGTTTTGACCTGCTCGTTGACGTCGTCCCACGTCTCGGTCATACTGGGTGCTACGCGGGCTAGAAACAAATAATTTTCTGAGAAAACTATCTCTTTTTGACTGTGTTCGTGCAGGAGCGTTCTCAGGCTACCTGCTCTTTTAGTGTCTCGTAATGCGCCTGGACAGTCGTCGGCGTGACGTTCCCGGACTCGGCGACAGCATACTGCGTCACCCACCGCCCCTGTTCTTGGCCGGCCGTGTAGAGACAGGCCGCGGCGAAGCCGGCCGGGTGGACGCCGGTCGTCACCCCCGCCTCCTCGGCTGCTTCGGCAAGTACTCGCGCCCGACGTCGGATCCGCTCCGGGCAGTCGAGGTCGGATGCCAGCCGTGGAATGTACATCGTCGGCCTCACGGGTTTGGCTGGGAGTCCCAGCTCCTTGTTGAGTGTCTTGTACGCGTTCGTGACCCGCGATTCTGCGACCGTCGCCACCGTCAGAATGTCGTCGAGGAGCTGCGACCGGCCGTTGCACCGGCAGGCCCCGTGGACGCTGGCCGCGGCGATCGCCTCGATAGATCTGCCACGAAGCAGATCCTCGTTTTGCGCGCTCCTGAAGAGCTGGCACGCCTGATCGCGAATCGACTCGGAGAGCTCGAGGGCACTCGCCAACCGGCGCACTTCGCCCAGCCCGTGTGCGAGGTTCCGTTCCGCTTTCGACTGAAACCGCCCACGGGTCTGCTCACGGCGCATCCGCGCGAGTCGCCGTCGCTTCTGCCCGGAAAGTTCGTTCCCGTTCGCGTCGGTGCCGCGACCGATTTCCGTCGACAGGCCGCGATCGTGGCGGGCCGCAGTGAGTGGGGCACCCGTCCGGTCGCGCTCGTCTTCGTCGAACCCTCGCCACTCTGGCCCGTGGTCGAGACGTTGCTCCTCAATAACGAGGCCACAGTCCTCGCAGACGGTTTCGACTGCGTTGGTGGTGACCCGGCCGTCGCACTCGGGACACTGATTCGACTCCGTGTCGGTCTGGACGTCTTCGTCGAACGCTGTCTCGTAGATGTCTCTGGTTGCCATGGATACACACGAGGGAATACACGCGCATCGCGTCTCTCGGATTGCCCTCATCCATCAGGGGGCACATACACACCACAGGGGGCGGTGGTGACACCGATGGACCGCGGTGGCGAAAGCCCGGCCGCGCAACGGCGCCCTGGCGCCGTGAGCTGCCCGGACCGTGGAGGTGGTGGGAGGTGGCGGTGACCGCGTACACACCAGCAAAAAAGGGGGAACGATGACCGGCTATTCCCACCACCGACCGCGCTCTGGGAAATGAATCGTAGTCCACCCGGTAACGGCCAGTGAGACGCGCCCATCGTACCAGTTCCGGGCCGCCTTGTGAATACGCACCTGCTCACCCTCTTCAATCCACGGCGCATCTGATTTCTCCCAAATCGTCACCTTCGTTTTCCCACTGTCGTCCGCGATCAGCCCGACTTGAGCGATGGCCGGCGAGTCCGCATCCCAGAGTACCTCGACCCGACCCTCAACGCACACCTCTTTGCGATTGATGTCCTCGATCTTCCCGATGGGAATCACCGTCCCAGGTGCCGTCTGTAACTCCTCGAACACCCCGACGACTGCACTCGTCAGGTCTTTCCCACCGACGACGGCTTCACCCAGCCGCCGGCCAATCGCTGCTCGCGACCAGCCATCCAACTTCTCGGCCAACCGCATCGACTGTTTGTTCACCGCTGCCAACTGCTCCTGCGTGAGCTCTGCACGGGGATCGTCTCGCTCCGGGTCCGCTATCGGATTCACGCTCGCCGCCCGCTTCTGGAACTCCACACGCCTCTCAGCGCTCCGCTTCGCTGCGATGTCTCGCGTCCGCTTCGCGCGTCCCTCCTGTGTTCCCAGTTCGGCTTGGGCACTGATGCGCTCCAGTTCGGCTTCCCGCGCCCGAATGCGCTCCTCCTGTTCGAGGGTAACACCGTGAATCCGGTCCTCGCTCGTGTCCGCGATCCCGTCCGGGTGGTTCGCATCCACCTTCGCCTGCGTCTCCTGCTCGACCGCCGCCTCGAACTCCGGCGTCTCGTCGACGACCGGGAAGCCATCTTCATCGACCGCCTGCTCGCCCGCGTTCTCGAATGCCTGTTCATCCACCGTAACGACCTTGCTACTAGAGCTGTTACTTGACATTGGGACTTCACCAAGTTCCGAAGGCGCTCACGCGCCGACACCGCGATGCTGCTACATCGCGGTTTTCCGACGACAACGACCGACAGAACCATCTGCGCGCTCTCGCTCGCGCCTTCGCGAGCGCCCTACCGGGCGCGAGCGAGAGCGCGCCTGCATGAGGTGGCCCCAACCAGCACCGCGCGCCGACCCGCCCGGAGCGAGCGGCCAGCGGAGAAAGCGTGGGGGGTGAGCAGCTACGCCGCGCAACCCCTCGCGCTTTCCCGCTGGCGTCGAGGGCACATGCACTTTAGCCCGGAACGGGCGCGGGCGGTGTGGAGAGCGCCCGCATGCCCGGAATGGTCGGTCGCGAGCGACGCGGAGGGCGGCAGCGGCGAGCGGGGCGGGCCGTGACGCACACACCTGTCCAGCCGGCCGCGACACTCGGTGACCCAGCTACCGTCCTGGTGGACTCAGAAAGGGCGAGGTCGTCTCGGTCGTCCCCCGACCCCGCAAGCACCGCAGGCACGAGGCGCGCAGCGGTGGTCGCGGGATGCCGAGCGGCCGAGGGCTTTCGAGTGGCGTCGCCGGCACTAGGTGTTCGGCATCGCCATTCGGAGACCTGTTACTCGTCGAGACGCTGAAGCAATTGCGAGACGTAGGGACTATTCTCCCAGCTCCGATGCGGGCTGATCGTCGTGAGCAGGGTTCGAGCCGCCTCGTGGCTCAGATGTCCGTTCCGAGCGTAGTCGACGATGAGTCGCGGCGTCGGGACGATCCGTGGGCCCTGCAACACGGCGTGAATCAGCGGGAAGTTCGTCCCACCGAACTCGTCGGTGAGAAAGCCGTCGACGTCGAGCGCGTTCGCGAGGACGATCCCGTCGGTTTCGCCGTCATCGAGGCCGAACGTCGGCCGAGAGTCTGGCGTTTCATCGCGGTCGTATGGATCTTCGACCGTGTAGTGGCCACGGGCCGCGAGGGCGTTACTCGCGGCTGCGGCGTGGATGTCCTGATACTGCGTGATGTCGCGGAGTTCTGTAACGACTTCCGGAGGGACGAACACCTCACACGAGGTGAGCAGATACTGGAACGGGTCGGGAACATCGGTACCGACGGCCGCGTCGGCTCGGGGAACCGCGAGACTAACAAGCGCGCTGGTGTCGGCGACGATCGTTCGCAACCGCCGGCCGCTCATCGCTCGTCGTCGCCTGCGGGCTCAACCACCGTCGCGTCGCCATCGTAGATGTCGACGTCGTCGGGGGCAGCGAGATTGAGTGGTTCATCCTCGAGATCCGCTTTGAGAAGCCGGAGGCGCTGGGCGGTCTCGGCGCCGACCAACTGCTTGACTGTCTCGAACTCAAGCTGGTCGTCGTAGTACTTCGTCGCGACCAACTCCTGAAATGTCTCGCTGTCGGCCGTGTCTTCGATGTACTCCCGAATCGCCTCGACAAGCAGATCCGTCCGATCCTTATCGAAGAGCTCCGCGATCGCATCCAGCCGGTCGACGAGATACTCCGGCGACTGGAAATGGACCCGTCGCGGATCATCACTTGCGCTCATTCCATGTGCACGTTCTGCACATAGAGTGATAACCGTTTCGACGTTTGCACAGAGCTTACACATCGAAGCCCTGACGGGACCGTCCCGCCAGTCTCAGCCGTCGTCCTGTGCGTTCAGCTCCTCGAGGAACCAGCTGGCTACCGTCCCAATCCGAACGCCGTCGACATTACGCATCTCAAGACCGTTCGTGGCGGTTCGGAACGGTTCGTTGTCGACGAGGATACGGTGGATGACTGTGCGGACGGGATCGGTCCCGTAGGTATCGATAACGGTCGCCATCGTCCTGTCGAAATGGGTATCCTCGTGCTCCGTTCGCGGGTTCTGCGCCCGGTGGACCACGAGGTCGATCACATCGTCGACCGATGCGTGGTCAGGATCCCCGGTTTGCTCACGAACGTCATAGCGGGGCTCTGTATCAGACATATCCAGTCACTCAGTGGCATTGCCGTCCGTATCACTCGTCACTGGGTCGGCTCTTCGTTGCCGGCGGGCCTCTGTAAGGAGCTCCTCGAGCGTTGCGACCTGATCGATCTCCGCGAGCTCATCGGTGATCTCGTCGATGAGTGCGGCTCGCTCGACGGCAGTCTCGTCGCCCGCGGTCGTGTCGATCGATTCAATGCGGAGCTGCCGCATTTCGTGCCAGCCACAGTCCCAACAGTCTCGGCTCACCTCGATCCGCTCATCCTCTTCTGCTGCAAGGACTGCGTCGGACAGCGACGTCGAAAGCGGCCGGTCCGGTCCGACCTCGAGGGTGACTGGAGAGCCGCATGCGGGGCAATCCATAGGCATCCTGAGGAGCCCTCACCAGTTGAAGATAGTGGATCTACCGCCGTGTCACCCGTGTCGACGACTGCTCGGTGCGTCAGTCTGTGACGACGTGCGCCCCGAGGTCGCGCGTCCAGTATGTTGCGAGCCCGCCGGGACTACAGCGAGCGCACAGTTGCAATGGGCCTTCCAAATGTCCCAGTTCGACCCGGAACCGGGTGAGAGCCCCGAGCGTGTGGACGACCAGTCCACAGCCGTCACAGTCGTTGTGATCGCGCTTATCGGGTCCGGCTCCGTCTGAATCGCGCAGTCGACGCAGATCGGGTAGGTGACCCGCTCGTCCTGGCCCCCGGTGTGGGCCTCGCCAGCCTCGGTACCTGGCGGGGCGTCGCAGAACGCACATCCGTTGAGTTCCCGGCAGGTCCATGCAGGAATGTTCGCTTGCTTCCCCGACATCTGCTCTCAGCGTCGCTCCAGTTCCTACTCCTGCCAGAAATGACGTCTCCCGCGCGAACCGATTCAGTGTGACAGCACACTAATTATCCCGCTCTCCCCCGACCGAACAGCTCTGGAAGGGAAGACTACTGCCGGCGGAACAACCCTATGCGACCCCACATCCGGGCCGGACTACTGTGTATCGAGTAGCCGTACCGGATGTGCGGGCCGGCGCGTGAGGAGTGCGTCGAGTTGCTCGAGACACGACGTCCCGCTGGCGACGACAGTACGGTCCGCGGTGTCTTCTGTTGTGAATTCATCGACGAGCGTCTCGCCGACGTCCACGCTGAGCTCGTAGTACTCGGACTTGTAGCCGAAGCTTCCAGCCATCCCGCAACACTCCACGTCCGAGGTCGTCACGTCGAACCCGCAGTCTTCGAGCACCGCCACCGTGTACGGTTCGAGATCGAGCGTCCGCTGCTGGCAGTGGCTGTGGTAGGCGATCCGCTCGTCGTCGCCGCCAGGGAGTACATCGATATCCCCCCCGTTCTCCAGCAGGCCGTAGACGTACTCCATGAGTTCGTAGCTCTGCTCGTGCAGCGCGGCGTAGTCGTCTTCCGGAAGGAGCCGTTCGTACTCGCGGTGGAACATCGCAAGATCTGACGGCTCGATGACGACGACATCGTGACCTGCCGCGATGGCGGGCGCGAGCGCGTCGTAGACGGCATCGGCGTTGGACTGGGCCGTCGACACCATCCCCTGTGAGAGCGGGGCGCGCCCGCTCTCGCCTGCGGGCGGAACGTCGACGCGGATGTCGAGCGCTTCGAGGACGCGGACGGCCGCCTTCCCGCGCTCCGTGCGCACGTAGTTCGTGTACGCGTCGGGGTAGAGTGCGACCTGTCGGCGTGCCTCGTCGCGACCGACGTGTGGCCCCCGCTTCTCGAACCACTCCACGAGTGATTCACGTTCGAACTCCGGGAGTTCACGGCGGCTGTCGACGCCGAGAGTTCGCTCCAGCAGCGAGCGCGCGGGACCGGTCCGTGCGGCCCAGTTCGAGAGCGGTGCGAACGCCGACCCGAGTTTCGCCAGGGTGTCGAAGTTCCCGAACAGCCGTTTCTGGAGGTCGACCCCACCGGGCTCCTCGTCCGGGGTGAGCCCCTCCACGAGGAAGTCGAAGTCGCCGTCCTCCCCGCGATTGATGCGGTCTCGGACGACCGTGTTGATCCACGGGATGTCGATGTTCACCGGACACTGGTTCACACACCGACTACAACCCGTACAGAGGTCGTTGAACTCGGCGGCACTGTCCTCGCCGTGGACGCCGGCCTCCCAGCCGGTGGCGATGCCGCCGGAGTACGTCTCGCCACCGAAGGCGTGGCCGCCGACGTGCTGGAAGTTCGCACAGGAGTTCGCACACGCCGAACACCGGATGCAGTACAGCGTCTCGCGGAGCTGATCGTCCTCGCGCATCTCCATCCGCCCGTTGTCGATGAGCACGAGGTGGAACTCGCGGTCGTCGCCGGATTCGAGTTCGTTCCCGCCGAAGGTGGGGGAGTCACTAGGCGGGGTGAACAGCGAGATGTAGGAGGTAATGTCCTGGCCGGTCCCGGATCGCCCGATCAGTTCGACGAACGGTTGGAGATCCTCGACACTCGGGACGAGTTTCTCGACACCCGCGACTGCGACGTGGGTGTCCGTCGCCTGCACGCACTTGCGGGCATTCCCCTCACTCGTGACCAGCGCGAGCGTGCCGGTGTCCGCGGTGACGAAGTTCGCGCCCGTCATCCCGACCTCGGCGTCCAAGATCTTCTCGCCGAGGTACTCGCGAGCGAATCGCGTCAGCTCCTCGGCAGTCTCCAAGGGCTCTTCGGGATCGAACACCTCGTTGAACAGGGCTGCGATCTCCTCGCGGGACTTGTGGATCGCCGGGGCGACGATGTGTGAGGGAGCCTCGTCGGCGACTTGGAGGACGAACTCTGCGAGGTCGGTCTCCCAGACGTCCCCGTCGCGTGCCTCGAGCGACTCGTTGACCTCGATCTCCTCGCTCGTCATCGACTTCGACTTCACCACGTCGCGGCCGTCGACGACCTCCTCGATGTATCGGTTCGCGTCGGCGGCGTCGTCGGCGACGTAGACGCTGCCGCCGTTGGCTTCGACGGCCTCGGTGACTTGGTCGACCAGTTCAGGGAGGCGTTCGATAGCGTCTTCCTTGATGGCACGAGCCTCGTTTTTCAACTCGTCGTAGTCATCGAGATTCGCGGTGGACTCGTACCGGCCCTCGTTGAAGACCTGGGTGTTCTCGTGAACGGCGTCGCCCTCGGTGTCGAGGAGATGGCGGATGCGCTCGGCCTTCTGCCGGCGGGTGTCGGCGCTCATCTACTTGTCCTCCAGGAGTACGACCGTCACATCCATCGGGCCGTGAGCGCCCGTCACGAGCGAGCCCATGTCCGCGGTTGCGCTCGGCCCCGTCGCGATGATGGACTGTCCGACGCCGTTCCGGATATCCTCGGCGAGCTGGTCGAACGTCGCGTCCATGTCCGGCAGCACGTCGCTGGCGGCGACGACGGCGACGTGTTCGTCCGCATAGAGACTCACCGGCTCCTCGCCGTCGGTACCGCCCTGGATGATCACCGAGCCGTAGTCGGCGATACCGTAGCCGGCAGCAGTGACGCCGGTCGCCGCGGCCTCGAGGTCCGCGATCGACGGATCGGTATCGACGCTGTCCGGCAGCGAGACGGTCTCGAAGGGGAGTGAGGTGCCGACCGTAGGTGCGTCGAGCAGGGGTGAAAGCGTCGACGCGAACTCGTCGGCCGTGGTTCGCACGAGTTCGACGCCGATCTCGTCGAGCGACGACTCGAAGGTCGCAATTGCCTCAGCTGACATGTTCCCCAATATTGAACCAACAGTTAATGGATGTTTCCTCTCCGGCCTAAACATCTCCTCTCTTTCGTTATGAATATCCGCCGGCCGTATCTGCAGGTATATCTCATATAGAAAGTAAATCACATATGGCTGGTTGTTCGATGGACCAATAGTGGAGAGATCCAACCATGCCTGATGTTCTCACACTAGCTCTCGTCGGCGTCGTCCCGATCGGCGTCGCGTTCGTACTGCTCGCTGGGTTCCGGTGGTCCGCCGCTCGCGCAATGGGTGTCGGGTGGCTGCTCGCGGCCGGAATCGGACTCACGTACTGGAGCATGGAGCCCACCTGGTTGGTAGCGTCGGCCGTCTACGGCGCGCTGCAGGCCGTCGACATCATCCTCATCGTCTTCGGTGCGATCCTCCTGATGAACTACTTGGAGGGCAGTGGCGCTATTGCTACGATCAGGTGGTACTTCGGGCAGATCGAAGGAGACCGGCGCATCCAGGTGCTGCTCATCGGTCTCGGATTCATGACCATCATCGAAGGTGCAGCCGGGTTCGGGACACCGGGAGCACTCGCCGCACCACTGTTCATCGGCCTCGGATTCCCCCCATTGGCCGCTGCGGTGTTCGGGCTCTACTTCAACGCCCCGAACCCGCCGTTCGGTGCCGCCGGCACGCCTGTCATCGGCGGCACCGGTGCCGTCATCAACCCAGCGCTGTCCGGGTCGGTGAGTGTATCCGAGTTCCTCTCGATGGTCTCTGCGTGGACTGGCGTCATCACGGGACTGACGTACGTGTTCTGGGGACTGCTCGGCGTGTTCTTCCTGACGTACTGGTTCGGGAGCGGTGACGGTGAACGCAGCATTGGAGCCGCCATGCGTAGTACTCTCCCCATCGCGCCGTTCGCGCTCGTACTCGGCGTCGTCACTGGTGGCACACAGCTGGTAATCGCGTGGTTCGTCGGGCCTGCACTCCCCGATATCGCCGCGGGGTTCGTGGTGCTCGGCATCGGTCTCCTGCTCGCAAACAACGATATCCTCATCCCTGATGACCAGTGGGATTTCCCCGAGGAATCGACATGGAGCGACACGTGGCTCGGCGGCCTCGATCTTGACGAGGTGTCCCGTGATCAACCCAAACAGGAGATGTCCGTGCTGTTGGCGTGGACACCGTATCTGCTCGTTGCGCTCGCACTGCTCGTCACGCGGTGGCCGGACCTCACCGTCGCCGGCGTCGCTGTCCTTGACTGGATCCAGAGTTTCTCCGTCGGTCTCGATTCGATCCTCGGTACTGAACTTGGATACACCCTTCAGTACCTCTATCTTCCCGGAACGATGCCGTTCATCCCCATCGCGATTCTCACTGGCTTCCTTCACAAGATGGACACCACACAGATGGGGGCAGCGTGGCGACGGTCGATCCAGCAGATCGCTCCGGCCGCCCTCACGCTCATTATCGCCGTCTCGATGACGCAGATAATGATTCAGTCGCAGACGAACACCGCCGATCTCCTCGGCATGATGGAGGCCCTCAGCCGCGCGCTCGCGATGGGCGCCGGCGGTCTACTCCCGCTCATCTCGCCGTGGATCGGCGCTATCGGCTCGTTTATGACGGGGAGCAACACGTCCTCGAACATCCTCTTCAGCGTACTCCAGTACAACGCCGCCGAGACGGTCGGCGTCTCCCGGGTGATCGCCGTCAGCCTGCAGAACGTCGGCGGCGGCCTCGGAAACATGGTCTCGGTGTTGAATGTGGCCGCTATCTGTGGTGTCGTTGGAATCACTGGGCGTGAAGGCGACCTCCTGCGGAAAGCGATCATCCCAATGGCGCTGTTCGCCGTATTCGCCGGCCTGTTCGGGATGCTACTGACGTACGTTCTGGTCCCCGGCCTGTTCTGACCCCGGTCGACAACGTACCGGGGCTCCGCTGCTTCCGGTATAGAAGCGAGATATACGAATAGATCGGCCCGTACTCGCCGGCGCGGTCGTCGTCGTTCATACGACGAGCTGGTGGCTGGCCTCATCGTAGGCGAGTGCGGCTTGCGCGACGGCGAGATTCTGCCGCGTCGTGCGCCATGCGGTGAGATCGTCCCAGCCCTCCGTCTCGTCGGCGTCGAGTTGCTGGGCAAGTTCCTCCGGTGACACCACGTCGTAGCGGTCCTCGTAGCGCCGGATTTCGGCCTTCATGTCCTGGATGCTGTCGAGCAACTCCGGCCGATCGACTTCTTCACGCAGCTCACGGATCCGGGACATCAACACCCGGTCGCTGTTTCGCTTGTACAGCGTCGTTTGGCCGTCCGGTTCCGTCTCGGCGAACCCTGTGTTCACCAGCGTCTTGCAGTGGCGACGTGCCGTCGGCTCGCTCACGAGGGCGCGGTCGGCGATCTCGGCCGCCGACTGCCCGTCGTGGGTCTGTTCGACGATTTCGTACACCCGCTCGAACGGTGTCGTGTCGTCTTTCCAGTCCGCCTTGACCTGTTCGTTGACGTCGTCCCACGTCTCGGTCATACTGGATGCTACGTATTACGTGCGCAAATAGTTTTCTGAGGAAATTATTCTTTCTCCCCAACGGTTGTGGCTGCGCGCGCAGCGAAGTCCTCGTGAGCACAGCGACGAGGGCACGTGAGACGAGCGAGGCGAGTCTCACGGAGCGAGCACGGAGCGGAGGGTGGGGCGGTGGGGCTTGGGCCGGTCCGGGGTCCAGCAAAATGAGGGCCGCTGTTCTCCCAACAAATTACCCTGCTGGCAAATATCGTTTTGAACACCGTGAATACCCGGTAGAAGCGCAACTATTGGTGGGGAAGGAGACTCTGAGAATTCTTTGACGTCCTCCCATTCCTGAAGGAGTGTGCTTTGGGGAGGTGTTAACCAACAAATCCGTGATTTCCCGTTTGTGCTGTTGGTTAAAACCACGACAGTGATTCTGAAGTTCGAAGGCCAATACCGCCCTACTCCACGACAGAAAGCAACGTGTCACGATGATTCCGGACTGTCTCAACCGTCACCCCTGCCGCCGCCGCAGCGGCAGCTTGCGTCAACGGCGCATCGTGGGCACACGCCGCCATGTACAGGCAGGCGGCAGCGAATCCCGCTGGATGTACGCCAGTCGTGACGCCGGCGTCGACGGCCTGCGCAGCAAGCGTCTCCGCCCGACGTCGAACGACGTCGGTACAGCCGAGCTCGGAGGCGAGCCGTGGGACGAACTGTGTCGGACGTACTGGCGGCGTTGGGAGGCCCAGCTCCTCGTTGAGCACGGTGTAGGCGTTCTCGACACGATCCTGTGGAACCTGTGCCATCGGCGCCACGTCGGCGAGGAGCCACGATTGTCCGTTGCACCGACAGGCGCCGAAGACGCTCGCGGCGGCCATCGCCTCGATAGACCGACCTTTGAGGAGTCGTTCGTTCTGTGCCGTCCGGAACAGCTGGCACGCCTGGTCACGTACTGAATCCGCGAGCCCGAGTGCACTCGCGATCCGCCGGATCTCCGTGAGGCCGTGCCCGAGGTTGCGCTCCTGCTTTGATCGCCAGCGTCCCCGGGACTGCTCGCGACGCATCCGAGCAAGGCGCCGACGCTTCTGGCTCGAGGTATCAGTATCTGTCGCGCCTCGTCCGGTACCGATCACCGTCGATAGTCCGCGGTCGTGCCGTGCTGGAGTGAGTGGTGCCCCTGTTCGCTTTGCCGTATCGTCGTCGTCGCCGTACCACTCCGGTCCGTGGTCGATCGACTGTTCGTCGATGACGAGTCCGCAATCTGCACACACCGTTTCGGCTGAATTCGTTCGTACCGGACCCCTACACTCGGGACACGGCTCAGTTGAACCACGCTGGACATCTTCGTCGAACGCACGCTCGTAGGGTTCACTCGTCGTCATCGGTCTCACCTGATCGAGGTCACGCCAGTTCGGCGCGCCCCGCACCCCTCGTGGGGGAAACAAACCTGGTCGCGCACCCCTTGCCGCGGTTTGAGGGATAAATCTCAGACCCGATCTCGAGGTCGTGGCTGCGCGCGCAGCGACGGTAGGAGCGAGCACGGAGCGGAGGGTGGGGCGGCGGGGTCAGGGTCGGTCCGGCACACAGCAAAAAAAGAAGGCTGCTCCGACTGGCTATGCGTCCCACCACCGGCCGCGCTCCGGGAAGTGGATGATGCTCCACCCCGTCACAGCCACCGAGATCCGGCCCTCGTACCAGTTCGTGGCCGCTTCGTGGATGCGCACCGTCTCGCCTTCCTCGATCCACGGCGCGTCCGATGCTTTCCAGATCGTCACCTTCGTTTGTCCGCTCTCGTCCGCGATCAGCCCGACTTGCTGGATGGCCGGCGAATCACTGTCCCAGAGCGTCTCCACACGACCTTCGATCGTGACCGTGCCGCGATCGACGTCCTCCAGAGCGTCGATGGGCACGGTACCCCCCGGGGCCGTCTGTAACTCCTCGAACACCCGCACGACCGCACTCGTCATGTCCGTGCCGTCGACGACCGCTTCGGCCAGGCGTCGACTGACCGCCGCACGCGACCAGCCATCCACCCGCGTCGCGAGTCGGTCTGCCTCCGTGTTCACCGTCGCCAGTTCATCCTGGGAGAGCTCCGCTCGGGGATCATCCCGTTCGGGGTCGGCCATCGGGTCCACGCTCGCGGCACGCTTCTGGAACTCCCGCCGGCGCTGCTTGCTCCCTTGCGCGACGACCTCCCGCGTGCGCTGCTCCCGACCGTCCTGCGTGCCCAGCTCGGCCTGGGCACTGATGCGCTCCAGTTCGGCTTCCCGCGCCTGAATGCGCTCCTCCTGTTCGAGGGTGACACCGTGAATCCGGTCCTCGCTCGCGTCCGCGATCCCGTCCGGGTGGTTCGCATCCACCTTCGCCTGTGTCTCCTGCTCGACCGTGGCCTCGAACTCCGGCGTCTCGTCGACGACCGGGAAGCCGTCTTCATCGACCGTCTGACCGCCCGCTTTCTCGAATGCCTGTTCATCGACCGAAACGACCTTTCCGCTAGCGTTGTTACTAGACATTGGAATCACTTACAGGGTGATTTCCACGAAGGCGCTCACGCGCCGACACCGCGATGCTGCTACATCGCGGTTTTCCGACGACAACGACCGACAGAACCATCTGCGCGCTCTCGCTCGCGCCTTCGCGAGCGCCCTACCGGGCGCGAGCGAGAGCGCGCCTGCATGAGGTGGCCCCAACCAGCACCGCGCGCCGACCCGCCCGGAGCGAGCGACCAGCGGAGAAAGCGTGGGGGGTGAGCAGCCACGCCGCGCAGCCCCCCGCGCTTTCCCGCTGGCGTCGAGGGCACATGCACTTTAGCCCGGCAGGACCCGCACCTACTGGAGCGGAAGCCCGCCCGGAATGGTCGGTCGCGAGCGACGCGGAGGGCGGAACGCGGCGAGCGGTGCGAGCCGTTGAGTACCACACCAGCCAGCCGAGAGAAACTACTGCCGGCTCAATAAACCGCAGCTGAGTCGTTCGGTCAACTGCCGAATTTCCGGCCAAACAACGCCCAAGAAGAGCAGTACTGGAAGCGCTAGCGGCTTGAAAAGCGAGCGACCAGCGGATCGACATCCACTCCGCGGACACGGAGCGTCCGCTCGCTGGTGTCACGACGACACCACGGCGGCACCTTGCGGGTCTGTGCGCTATTCGTTGGGCCCCACTGCGGCCCCCTCGACGGGGGACCACTGGTGGTCGTCCCACTGGAACCGCACGGGCCGTGCCGTCGGCCTGACCGCGGTGTTCGTCGCCTGTTCGAGCAGCGTTCGCGACGCGACGAGGTCGGCGTGCCCCTCGAAGCCACACGGACACCGCAGCGTCTCGCGATGCCGGCGGGTCTGCTCGCGCTCCCCGCACTCCGGACACGTCTGGGACGTCCACGCTTCAGAGAGCGACGCCACCTCGATGCCGTACTCCTCGCAGACGTTCGCGAGTTGATCGAGACACTGCCGATGCGCCCAGAACGTGCGGGCTTTGAGGTTCGCCTCGACCGACCAGTACTCGCCGAGGACGCCGGTGAGGTCGCCGTGATAGATGGTTTCGACGCCGTCGTCGTGAAGTCGCTCGACCAGATCACGAAGCAGCGCGTTCACGGCGTGGTCGCGCCGGTGGGACCGCTTCCGGTAGAGCCGCTGGATCCGCGTGCTGGTCTGCTGTCCATCCGGCAGCTTGGCTTTGGCGTCGGCGATGCGCTCGGTCGTTTCGCGGAACTGCCGGAACGGCTCTTGGCCGCTGTACCAGTACTGGTCGCCGGCCGTCGTCGTACACGCCACGAGGACGTTCGCGCCGATATCGAGCGCGGCGGCGTCCGTCCCCGTCGGCGTCGCCTGCTCGTTCTCGGGGACCGTCACCGGCTGGTGAGCCCGGTACGTCTCGTCGACGTCGTCGTAGGTGAGGTGAAGGCGGCCCTGCTCGCCCTGCCAATGCGGGTCGCCTTGGACCGCAACCTGGAGCCGTTCGAACCGACTGAAACCGTACTCGTCTTTGAGCTGGCTGCCGATGGGGACCTCCAGCCGGGAGCGCTCGCCCCAGCAGATCGTGTAGGCGTCGTTGCGGATGTAGGTCCGCAGGTCGCGCCCGTCGGCTTGGTTCCCCCAGTAGCCGGGTGGACTGACCTCCTGGTCGGCCTCCTCGACCGTCTCGAAGAACGACCGCCAAGCGGCGTCGTTGACGCGGGTTATCTGCTGGGTCGTCGCCGACCCCAACACATCGACGTACTCGTCGTAGTAGTTCTCACAATCCCAGACACTCTCGCCGGCGAAGAACTGCTGCCGGCGGGCATAGGTCAGCTGGTTCCAGAGGCTCGCTGATGCATCGAGGAGCCGCCGAAGGACGGCCTCGTCTTGTTCTGACTGCGGGACGACCTCGAAGGTGTTGGTCCGTCTCATCGCTCTGACTCACCCCACATTCGCGGCACGTAGCCGAGGTGTTCGACGTCGTCCGCGTAGTCCCGAAGAAGCCCGATCAGGACGATTTCCGGAACACCGTTTTCGGCCTGTTCGACTAACCACTCCTCCAGTTCGACTTCGGCAGCCTCGATCTCGTTCAGTTCGACCGACATCGATCATCGCGCCACTTGCTGACGGTACACCTGTCGCTGGTGGTAACACATCTCGAATCACCTGTGCTGTGCAGGCACGACCGAACGCGCCTGCACCCTTCGCAGGCGCTCAAAAACACCACCGCACTACGCAGTCAGAATGAGGTATCGAAGAACCATTGTAACACTTGGCTCGGGGCGATAAGTGCAGGAGAACTATTGACTGAGGCAGAAAATAGTTATCAACAGGCAGAACATATTAACAGACAATGGACTCATATCTCAAATTCACTCTCATTGCTTTAGCGAGCATACTGATTGGGATTCCGTTATGGACAGCCATCTTTGCTCCCGAACAACTGTCCGTCACAATATTCACGGAATTAGGATTCTGGATACCAGCAGTGATTGGAATGGCTCTTCTGCTGTTCGGATTTTGGGCTGGCCAGCGAATGGACATTACTTAGTTCTGCATTTCTACTTACCAGCTGATTCGGTGATTTCTACGACGAAAATAACCATTTCGTGCGCAATTCTTTGGCACCTTTATCAGAGCCCTCTCAGTCGGGGGGTGAGCAGCCCCGCCGCGCAACCCCGCGCGCTTACCCGCTGGCGCCGAGGGCACATGCACTTTAGCCCGGAACGGGCGCGGGCGGTGCGGAGAGCGCCCGCACGCCCGGAATGGTCGGTCGCGAGCGACGCGGAGGGCGGCAGCGGCGAGCGGGGCGGGCCGCTACGTACACACCTGTTCAGCCGGCTACGTCGCTCGGTGAGGCATCTACAGTCCTGGTGGACTCAGAAAGGGCGAGGTCGCCTCGACCGTCCCCCGACCCCGCAAGCACCGCAGGCACGAGGCGCGCAGCGGCGGTCGCGGGACGTCGAGCGGCCGAGGGCTTTCATCGATGAGTGGTGAACCGTCTATTACGCTGCATTCGTGCGATTTGCTCTGGACCAACACGGTGTTTGCAGGGGCAAAATGCCACTTCGTCTATCCCCAGTCCAATCCAGACCGTAAAATCACGAAAACGGTCGATATGACCTTTGTACCCCCAGAATGTACGTGTTACTGAACGATGCGATTAACGTACTCGAATCATAACCGGGTGATGTTCAGATGAGTGACCTGCTTGATGCCGCCGAGGGCGCTATCGCGCTAGTGTGCGGGGGATTCATTTTCCTCCTGTTCGGGAGCGCTCTGGGTACGACGGGGTTGACCGATCTCAGCTTCTGGGGGATTGTCTACGTCCTCGTCGGTATCGTTGTCCTCGTAACGGCCGCTGCAGCTGCAGCCGGTGCCGTCATCTCGGAGGTTGTATGACACTACGCTCACTTCTCGTCGACCTCGTCTCGACGAATGACCGAAAGGAGGTTCCAGATGAGCAGATCCTGAACGTCCTCCGTGAGAACGACCGTATCGCGATGGGAACGCAGGATATCGCCGATGCAGTAGATATGTCTCGACAGGGCGTCGAGAACCGATTAGACGAGCTCGAACTCGAGAATCGAGTCCAGTCACAGAAAATTGGCAGCGTTCTCGTTTGGGATCTGCATCCAGATGAACGGCGAGACGTAGTTCCGCCTGAAATCGACCGCCTTGTTCACGCCTTCGACCAAATCCGAGATCAATTTGCGATGACGCGCCGATTGGGAATGTACATTCTCCTCACCGGTTTCGCCATCATCTTCACGAGCTTGAGCACGGCACTCGCTGCAACGCCGGTTGATCCCTTCGCAGAGATGCTCCTCGTGTGGGGATACGGAATCGCTGCAGGTGGGGGTGCAGCGTGGTTCGTCGGAGGTGGAACACAGCTTGCGACGATTGTTACTGAACACGTCGTCTATTGGCGGTTGACTGGAGAATCACTACGTACATGGAAAGAAGCCGATGCTGCAGCATCCAGCCAACGTGGTCAGATCGATGGTCGCCTCATCGTTGGCCTCTTTGTGCTCGTGCTCATCGGCGGCGCACTCGTTGGTGCTGCAAGTGACCTTCAAGCGGGGTTAGCTGCATCTTCTGCGTTTTCGTGGTTCGAAGCGACGGTTGTCGCTGGTCTATTTTTGGTCGCCCTTGTAGCGATGGTACTTGGAATCGAATAAGGGGGAGATGCTGAGCGACCACAAATCCTCGTAAGATGCGTCTCCTTCCGTCCCTATCCCTCAGCTACGACTCGAAACCAGGTCCTCAATGAACCGGAACCCGTTCACGTACGTCACCGAGTCACCGTACCCCTCACTCGCGAGTACGGTTTCGGCCCCCTCGCCGGCCGCGATATCGGTCGTGTAGATGTACACCTCGGTCGCCGTCCCCGCGCTGAGGTGTTGTGCAGCCAGGGCGGCGAGGGCGGCGTCGGCACACTCGACTTCGTCGGCAGGGCGGTCGTCGGCGTTCGCGATGTACCGCTGGACGCCGTCCATCACCCGCGAGACGACCGGCTCGGAGAACTCCAACGGTGACGCAACCGTCGCCCAGCCCTCGTCGATCGCGGTGTCGATAGGTGGTGCCTCGACGTCGAGGTCGTCGACGGTCAGCTCCTCGTACACCCGTTCGGGCAGGACGAAGGTGACGTCGTTCCGGCGAGCGAACCGCCGAACAGCCTGGTAGCGGCTGTTCGAGGGCTGCCCCATCGCGACGAACAGGCCGGCGTCGGCGATGTGGAGCCGGCTCACGCGTCGTCAGCGCCGTCGCTGTCGATGTCCAACTCGTCGAGTCCTGCCCCAGCCTCCTCGATGTCGTAGTGCTCGTGGACGACGGGCCGGAGCGCCTGCAAGATCATCTCCGCAGCCAGTGGCGAGATGTCCAGATCCTCAGCCATCAGCCGGTGGGTTACCTCGCCACGCTCCCGAGCAACCGCGTAGGTGAGCGCGGTCGCGAGGCCGGCGACGCCGTGCCGGTCGATGTACGTGTCGATGTCGGCGTCCGTCTCGCGGCGGCCGACGGCGTCGATGAGCGCCGGCGTGATCGTGTACTCGCGGTCGCCGGCAGCCGTCGTCACTGTCAGGTCGATCTTTCGGGCGGCGTACCGGCGGGGCTGCTCGTCGTCGGTGACGTCGACGACGCCGGCATCGACGAGCCGATTGACGTAGCTGTAGGCCGTCCCTTGGGCGAGTTCGAGGTCGTCCATCACGTCCTGGACGGTCGCTTCTCCCTCCCGAGCGAGGTACGCGTACAGCTGGGCGAGCTGTGGCTCCTCGAGGAGGTCGGCGACCGAGAGGAAATCCTGGACGATGTCGCCGTCGGCGCGATTTGAAGTGCGTGACACGGGTCGTTCTTGATTACAGTTTACAGCGAAACAGTAAAGAGTGTTTGGGTCACTCCGCCGGCGTCGCGACGAGATGCTCTTCGAGGTCGCGCGTCCAGAACGTCGCGAGCCCACCCGGGCTACAGCGGGCGCACAGCTGTATCGGGCCTTCCAGGTGCCCCAGTTCGACCCGGAACCGGGTCAGTGCTGCGAGCGTGTCGACGACTAGTCCACAGCCGTCACAGGCGACGTGATCGCGCTCGTCGGGATCCGGCTCCGTCTGGATCGCGCAGTCGACGCAGATCGGGTGAGTGACCCGCTCGTCTTGCCCCCAGGTGTGGGCCTCGCCAGTCTCGGTACCGGGCGGGGCATCGCAGAACGCACAGCCGACGAGGGTCTGCTGCATCACTCGTCCTCCCCGTCGGCGTCGCGGCCGGCCGTCCAGCCACGGTGGTAGACGGCCAGCTGCGTCGTCGAGTCGAACGCGGCGCCGCTGGGTTCGTGAACCAGAACGCGGTTTTCAGGAACCGGAGTGACGACGTCCGCGTCGACGAGGTCGTTGACCAGGCGCTGGGCCGTCGGGTCGTCGACGTCCGCCGTGTCGACGCTGGTGGCGTCGCGGTCCTGGGCAAGCTGTTCCTTCTCGAATCGTTCGTAGTCGCGACTCGTGTCGTCGTGCGGATCGGGACCAGGCATGGTGATCACGCAGCACTCATGGTCGCGCGCTGCACGCCTCCCGGCGCCGATAAACAGCAAGAGTGGCCAGCGTCAGTCAGGTCGCGGATCGCGATAGCCGATGACGGCGACGTCGTCGATGAACAGGACGCCCTTCATGAAGTCGAGCTTGGTCAGGCTGTGCTGGTAGAGATTATGCCGGCCAAGGTAGTTCACCGGCACCACCAGAGAGCCGAACTCGATCTTCGGCCGGCGGTCCTTCTGGGTGCGGTGCCCCTTCTGGAACTTGAGGAGGTCGTCGCTGACGTTCTTCCGCTCGCTTTTCTCGACCTCGATGGCGATGCGGGCGTCGGCGTCGTAGAGGTCGACGCTGTAGTTAAACCCCTGATGCGACCAGAGCTTGCAGTTCGGGTTGTAGCCGCCGGCGGCGTCCCCTTCGTACTCGTACTGCGAGAGCCCGTCGGCGATCGCGGTATCGAAGCCGCCGACCTCTGTGTGCTTCGTCGAGCCGTCGAAGACGCTTGCTGGGACGGCCTCGACGGCCGACCGAATCGACGCCAGCGCATCATCCGGAAACGCCTCGGACGAGGTTTGGGTACGGCGCTCGCTCAGTTTGGTGACCTCCTCGACGACGACCATACTCACTCTCGACGAACAGTGGCCCGATAAAACCCGTCGCGACGGCCGTTCGAGCCCACCGGCCGCAAGGATTCACTCACTCGAGGAGGCGGGCGGTGGGTGGGGGCGAGGGAGTGGATCCAGCCCCAGCGTTAACCAACACTGTGTCGGTATCGATTCGGAATGTTGGTTAAGACTATCCGCTACGGCGTTCGGAGCTCTCGAACTGGCTTCACGACGAAGGTGTCTGGCTCGCTGGTTGCTCCTTCACCTAATCGCTCCGCCGCCGTCGACGCCGACCGCGAGAGCTGGGTGATGAGCTCGTCGCGAACGGTTCGTCGAGGGATGGTGGTCTCCTGCCAGCCCAGCCGGTCGTCGAAGTGCCGCTTCTGGAACTGCTCGCCGACGTCGTCGGCGGCGACGTACTGCGTCCGCGTCGACCGCCCGACCTGTCGGGAGATGAAGACGGCGCCCACGGTCTCGTGCGTGAGTTCGACGAGAGAACACTCCACGAGCGCGACGACAGACGCGTGATCCCGGTCGGTCGGAACCGTCATCTCGAGGTCCGCCCACGGCGCCTGACCGTCGGGGGTACTTGCTGCGTGATCCGCTGCTCGTTCCCTGCTGCGTTGTTCCGAAGCCATCGTCTATCGGGGGCACGTGATGCGCCCCGCTACCCCCTCGTGGGGGCGATAGACCCCACCGAAACGCACCCCGTCAAACTATGCGCTAATTCTGATACGTCCGTAGTTCCGCTACCTCTGTGATGGGCCCCTCGGCCTGAGAGAGCCGGCGGCCTTCGCACACTGCATATCGCCTCTTTCTTTGGACGAAAACCGCGATATGCAAGACAATATGACGCCCTCAAATCGGAGAAGAACTCCGTCGGGCCGATTTGAGGCGGTAGAAAATACCTCGACGAGTTCCGGAGTAATGCCGTAATCTCAAAAATTGCTCGACAGCAGGGTAACGAAGGTGATTACGGCCGTATCTGGATAACTTGGAACCGTTGCTTCACCTGGACTGAACCTCTCAAGACCCTCCGACTCGGCACTTCGAATTGTGGAATATCCCCGATTTCCTCGATTTCGGCCGTGTTAGACGCTGACAATTGCTCGACGGGGTTATAGTGGATCTGTTTCTACTACCTAGGAAATTCTTATAATTCATCTGTTTTGATGGGTTTCAGCTGACGTGCTGAACACGGGGCGCGTACCTTGCTTGATGTTCCATCTGATTGTCGCTGGATAGACGGCTGTGCAAATACTTACAGTTAATAAACCTCGAGAACCACTCCCTGGAAAATGGCGGAATTATTTATATTCACACTTTTCGCCACCATTGTCGCCATCTACAGCGTTCTACCGCGTTATCGACAGCTCCGAGTTACCTATACACTCTGGAACAAACCTTTTGCAGCCCTTCTCACAGCTCTCGGACTGACCGTTCTAGCGAGCTACGCCGGAAGCATCTACTTACAGAACACCGACAAAACCACACTTTGGAGCCTGACTACCTCTTACACACAATCCCCTATCGAAATCACTGCTCTCGAAATCGAATTCATCCAGTTAGCTGCGGCAATCACGATCATGGGCATATTCCTCGGAGTCTTCCTAAGCAAAAGCGTGCGTATTCGCAACGAACAAATGCTCTTATCCACACTTCGAGACCTCTACAACCGGGACGAATACGCTACGCTCGTGGAAGTGCTTCGGGACAACTATACACCCCTTATCGACCACCCGAAGAAACCCACTCCACCGAGTGAACAACAATGGCGAGACATCGATATTACAGTCACACACACCCTTATCGAGACTGAAGAAGAAGCAGAAGAACTCGATGACTCTTCGCCTTTGATCAAATATGTAGAGGAAGATAACGCAGAGCAAACTGCTCGTGAGCGTGTGCGAGACAGCTTTGAACTGAAGCGTCGGCAAGCAACATACTACCTCACAGCGCTACGGTACCGGCTTGCAGACTCGGCAGAAGGCGCCTCCAGTTACACAGAAACTCTGCTGTTGGACCCTGAATTCGGCGCTAAACACCCAATTCTTGACCCTGGGCTCGGGATTGACATCATCTTAGACACCGACCTCGACGGGTTTCGGCGTCGAGACGTTACGCACCAGTACCTCACAACGCTCCTTCGAGAAGAAAACAGCTTGCTGTATCAAGAAATCTCGAATAATATGTCGATGGACGGGATCTACCGATATCGAGTTGATCCCGATAATCGGTTGTTGCATGCGTTGTTCTCGGATTGCTCTCGTGCTGAGGAATTAGATGCGTACAAGCCGGTCGGGGATACGGCCAAAGAGATGCTGCGCGATCAGGGAACGAAGGACTACGATAAGTACAACGCTCAGCGGTTGACATCCGTGAATCGCTCGAAGGACTACGTGTTTAACGACCCGCTCTTCATCGCCATCAGTTTCTTTGATATTATGGTGCGTGAGGCGTTCTACCAGCGAATTGACTGGCATATGTGGTTGTATTATTACGAATCGATGACGCGCCTAATGTGCGAGAACTACGAGAATACGGAGGAAACTGATCCAGATAGCGAATGGCCGAACGACTACTCCCGATTAATGTATGAGATGATCAGTAACATGGGAGATTTACTCCGGATTATGGAGCGGCTGGTTAAAAACGACGAGTATGATGTGAAGGATGAGGATGGTGACTTTGACGAATTCATAGCGCTAGAATCGTATCGGCGTGATCGAGGTGGAACCATTCCTAAGTCGGCAGTAGAGATTATGTTGTCGTGTCACCAAGAGATTCTGACGACTGAAGAGATTCCACACCAGTTCAAGAAGTATATCACGGAAATCCTATTCACGAGGTGTAGCGACTTGAGAGAGTATGAAGAGGGATCATTGCCGTGGAAGTATAGTGAGTTCATGTTACGGCGTCTGGAGGCGATGATTGAGGGGCGCTCTGGGCCGGAATATCACCGGGAGCTAGAGTTAGTGTACAACGATGGAGTTCGTCACGAAATTGTTGCAAAGGGGGCTACTGGAGGGTGGATTGTGGATGAATTGGACGAGCTGATCCAATCGTCATAAGTTGTTGCTGAGGGTAGTGTTTCTATCATCGACTGTATGATTATAGGACTATACCGGTGCGAAGCCAACGATAGACTGCTGCCATATCCCACTCTCTGAATCAGAATTGCTCAGTGGGGCCGGCGGACTCCTCCTCAACCTGCTCGTACATCTCATCCGGGAACGGGAGACTGCCCCAGATCGAGTAGGGACACTGGTCTTGGCCGATGCAGTACCGCTGCAGATCGTCGTTATCGCAGTTCATCGGCAACGGCGTGTTGCCCTCGATCGTGTTCGAGAATTCATAGCGAACCTGGTACTCGGTCTCCTGCTCGTCGTACCACGGCCACCGGGAGAAAACGTCCTTGAGGTCCGCGACGATCTCGTCGAGGCTGCTGTCCTGATACTGCGGGAGCCACATCACCATCCGCGCGAAGTTGTAGAGGTCCTTCCGGACGGGCTTCTTCTCGTGGAGTCGCTCCTCCATATTCGCCATACAGGGGAGTTCGAAGAGGTCCTCGATCTCTCGCATTTCGATCTGTTCGGCGCCGGTTCCAGCTCGCCCGATTCGGTACGTATTGACGCGCCCGTCGCGGTCGATCGTGACGGCCGAGTGGGACTCGTGGTCGGCGAGCGTCTTCGCGAGACTGCTTGGACTCGAGATCCAATCCGTTACAGAGGATTCCCACTCGTCCTCGGCTTCGTACGCCGTAATCGCTCGATAGAGCTCCTTCGCCGTGTGGAACTCACCCTTTTGCGCCACGTCATCGGGCGCATCACTAAGAGCCCGCCGGAGGACGCGAATCGTCCGTTCCCCACGGTCCCAGTTCCGCCAGATGCGCTCGTGATGGCCGGTCTCGAGGAAGCGGTCGATCCGCTCCGTAATTGCCGACTCGTTCGTGGTCAGCCACGATAGCTGGTCGTCGGAGAGCCCGTCTTCTTGCACCCGCAGGAGCTTCTTGAACGCCCGCTCAGCGTAGTCCCGATACTTGCTGTCGAAATCACCGACCGGGACGTACAGATTGTTGTCCTTCACTCGCGTCAGTATCTCCCCGCCATCGTCATTCCCTGTCGACGACTCGTCCTCCCGAACGAGACATTTGCGTGACGCCGCTGCCATCGGGATTTCGAGGTAGAGGCCATCCCCGAACTCCGGCATCTCCGTGATGCCCGTACAGACCCGGCCCGGGTGCGGGCCATCTTCACCGGGCTCCTTGCTGTACAGCACGTCGGCGATGTCCTGTTGGAGCGACCCATCGCCGTGGGCGCGGATGAGGGAGGCGAGATTGTTGACGTACAGCTCTCGGATGTCGTAGAGCACCTGGATGTTCCGGGGCGACGCGTGCTCGAACTTGGGGTGCTCTTTCACACAGATCGCACTCAGCGTCGCGAGCACGGCGAGCGTCCCCGGCTCGTCGACGAACGGCTCTTCGGCGGCGTCGGCACGAACCTGCTCTTTGAACGCCGCCGTCCCGAACCGCTCGACGTCGTTCACGAGGTCCTCGGGTTGGTCCTCGCCGTCGACGACGTATCGATTGTAACCACGCGTAAACAGCTGGTTGATCCGGGTCTCACCGTACTCCAGCGGGAGTGCCGCAACTCGATACGCCATGTCTTCGTCGTCGGTGGGCGTACTCGGACTCATTCGTCGATCACCTCGGGTGTCGCCGACCGAACGTCGAACGCCGGGCTCTCGATTGGTTGAACGATGCTACAGACGTCGGCGTGCAGCGAGTAAGGCAGGCGAGCGACACGTCGGCGGTCGGCCGTCACGACGGGGTCGATCGGGATGTCGTACGTCTCGAGGAGGAGGTCGTTCAACACCTCGCGACTTTGCTCGTCGTATCGGTGCGCCGGGTCGGTATCCAGTAGGTAGACGTGGACTCCCTGCCCGCTGTACACCACCATCGTCTCCTCGGCGTCGAAATCGTCCTCAAAGATGTCGCGCACCTCGAACCCATACTCGATGGCGCGGTCGACGTCTTCGAAGGCGTACGGATACCCCTCGGGAGCGGCGTCGAGGATACCCGCAGCGTCGAGAAGCGCATCGTCGTCCCGATCATCGACGTCCACCGGGACCCGCTCCACCGCCCGGTCTCGGGCGATCTCTTTCGCGTCGATGTCAACGAGGAGGACCCAGGGTCGTTCCCAGTGATCCAGCGCGTAGTAGACGGCATCAGGACGTGGGTCCGGTTTCTCCAGCACCTCCGGATCAGCAAGCGCGAACTCGCTCCGCCCCAGCGGGTCGTTGCGGGCTGGATGCCGAATGAACTCGACGACGTCCTCGAAGTCGTCGAACTCGGGTGTCGTTCGGTCGCCCGACGCATCTGTTTGCCACGTATCCCGCCGGATGAAGTCCTTGTCAGGCACCTCGTCTTTGCGAACCGGGTGGGACTCGCGGAAGGCGATGGCGTACTGTTTCGGGCCGGTCGCCGTGATGAATTCCGGCAGGTCGTCCAGATAGCGGGGGAACTCCTCGGCGTAGTAGGCGTAGATCTCCTCGCGGGTCGCGTGTCGCCAGGTCATTGGTTGAGTTCTTGATCGAGATTTTTGAAGCCCCGTACAGTGGTCAGGCCCGCAGCATCGAAGTCGTCGACGGCGTCTCTGATGGTCGCGAACGACCGTGCCGCTCGCCCGCTGACTCGCTCGTCGATCCGATCGGCGTCGGCAAGGCTCTCCAGGACGTCGAGGGCTGTCTCGCGATTGTTGAAGGCCCAGATCGCGTCGGCGTCCACCGCGCTGAGTTTGTCGTAATCCTGGACCGGGGCGTGCCGGTTGTTACTCGCGAGCTCTGCTTCGCCGGCCCAGACGAGATCGCCGTCCTCGTCGATGCCGGCCACGTCCAGTACGGTGCCGTCGTCGGTTTCGTAGTACGGTTCCACGCGAACCACGTCGTCCCGCTGCTGGAGCCACAGCTCGAGGAGCCGGACGCCAACCTTGTGTGGCGTTTTCTCGCCGAGATCGCCCGCTCCTGGTCCCGCCTTCAATTCTCTCCCGAGGAGGTCTCGACCGTCCGGGAGGACGGTGTAGTACTTGCGCCCCGCCGCGGAGTCCGCGTCCAGGAGGTCCTGCTCCGTGAGCCGCTCCACATGGAGGTCGTCGTATTCGTCCTGAAGCTGGCTCATCCTGTCCAGTAGCGTGTACTCGTCGTCCTCTCGGTTCATCACGTCGAGGACCCGATTCAGGAACCGGACGTCGTCACGGCTGAGCCCGCGTTGTCGGAGTTCGTCATCGGGGACGGGTACGCTGCTTTCCTGAACGGGCGTTGCCCCGTTCTCCGGCTGCGTAGCTTGGTCACCAGCTGGGTCCTCGTCCGTCCCGGTGGCCTGCCCGAACAGGGGGCTCATCGCTGCCTCGTCTCCATCTGGGTCGTTGTCCGTCTCGGACTGGGTGGTCGACGTCGACGCGTCCTCGGTCGTCGATTCGCTGATGAACGCGGATTGCGTCGGGTCGGTCGCTGCATCGCCGTCGGCAGCTGAGCCCGTCGTCTCAGCCCCCGAACTCCCCCAGCCAGTCTCCTCTGGGGCAGTGCTCGAGTCAGTCGGCTCTGTCAGCCCGTACTGGGCCTGTGTCCGTTCGACCATCCGTGGCCGGGACACGGACTCGAAATGGTCTTTCTGGGGCTCTGTGAGCGGCTGGTCGCTTTCTGGATGCCCCGGCGCAATCGGGAGCGGCTTCAACGAAAACGGCGGCGGACCAGTCTCCCCGAACGACGGACTCGGGAGTTGCGCAATCCACTCACCACTTGGCAGCGTATTGATCCGGTTGCGGAGTTCGGTCGGGCTGAGGTCCTCGTGGGCAAGCGACTCCGCGAGATCGCGCTCGATCGAGATGTTGCCGATGAGCTTCGTCTTGATGTTGTTCAGCACCTCATCGTAGGCCCGCTCGTTCCGATTCCGCACCTGTTCCGGGAACTGCATCACGAGCCCCATACTCAACCCGAACGACCGGCCCTGCGGCAGGAGCTGCTCGGAGACGAGCTTCGTCGACGCAACCGGCGCCGCCTCTTCGATGATGAGGTTCGTGAGCTTCTCGTAGTCGGTCTGGCCATCGCGCCGGCGCACCTGCACGGCGTCCCAGAGGTTGCTCAACAGCAGGAGTGTGATCGCTCGCTGTGCCTCCGGTCGGAGGTCACCGAGGTCGAAGATGATGGTGGCGTCTTCATCGAGGAATTCGCGGAAGTCGAAGCGGTTGTCGACGTACTCGCCGGCCTCGTTCTGCTCGGGGACGTGGCTGAAGATCCGCCGAAGATGCGCGTCCTCTTTGAGCTTGTCGAGGCGGTTCCCGACGGCGTCCATCGACACCTGGAACTGGTGGTTGTCCTTCGCGAAGTGGCGCGTCAGCGATTCCTCGATGTTCTGGTTGTCCGCTGAGACCGGGGGAATCGTCTGGTCGCGCTGCATCCGGAGGGCAGCAGCGAAGAGGTCGTCCAGCCCGAACACGTCGCTCCCGTACTCCTCGTCGAACAGCGCCTTGATCAGGTAGCTCAGAATCTCGTTCGCGACGAACGCCTGCCCGTACTGCTCGCGACCCATAATCATCCGGAGGATGTCGTGGAAGTGGTCGACCTTGTCCTGAATCGCGTCCTCTCGGTTGCGACCCGCTTCGAGCGCGGGCCGGATGTCGAAGAAGGAGAACGCGGGGATTGTCTCTGGGACGCGGAAGTGGTAGACGTCATCGAGGCCACCGAACCGCTCGTAGTGGCAGCGCAGGTAGTTCTCACACATCCCGTCGCCCTTCGGGTCGACGAGGACGACGGGGCCACCAGTCGTTTCGCGGAGAGAGAGGGCGTCGTTGATGATGGCCTTCGACTTCCCGCCACCAGTCGACGCGAACCGCCCGTAATGCGTCGGCAACAGGTCCGGCGGGATCCGAATGGGGTCCGGCCGTGGCTCACCGTTCTCGTCGAGCGCGTAGCCGATGGCCATCCCGTCCTGGAACTGCTGGATTAGATCCGGATTCGGCCACGGGAGCGGGTTCCGACTCTGCTGTTCGGCCCTCGTTCCCCGCGTCCCTTCGACGGTCAACTGTTCGGAGGAGGGGACGAGGACGAAGTTCGCGAGCTCCGTCCCGCTGAGGACCAGCTCGGGGCGGGTCTTCCCTCGTCCCGTCGTCAACTCGCGATTGAGGAGGCGCTGGAGAGCGGCCCGTGCCTTCTTCTCCTTCGTTTTCTCACGGAAGCCGCTGTCCCGGAGGCGTTGCCCCTCGACCTCGTAGAACGGTCCATCAAGCGGGTCGAACACAGGGAGGAGCGAGTCCATCCGGGCATCGAGGTCGTCGCGGGTGTCGTCGGTGGGGACGCCGACGGCCCGGATGTTGACCGTGAACGACCGTTTGGCGTTCTTCGCGTCGATGTACTCGATCCGCTTCTCGACGGCCTCGCTCAGCTGCCGATCGTCCTGATCGCTCCGCTGGTCCTCGACCTCGAGCAACGACCCGACGACCTCCTGGAAGAACGTATCGCGGCCGTCGACGAGGTCCTCTTTTCGTACCTCCGCGTCGGATTGCCAGCTGGCACGCCGTTGGAAGACGACCTGGAACGCGGTCGGCGCTGTTGCCTCCATCAGGTGGTCGATCAGCGACGCCAGCGCCGCGCCCGGTTCGTCGACGGACGAGAGGTCGCCATTCGTTTCCTCCGCCGTGAACGGCGTCAGCGAGGTCATCCAGTCCTGCTTCCGCGACGCGGATCCACACCACCGAACACCGAGCGGCGAGACAGCGTCTTGAGCCGGGCGAGCCAGAATCGTTCCCGCCGGTGTCATCGTTGGCTTCTCGATGGCCCGTCGCTCTTCCTCGTCGTCTGGAAGTGCATCGGGCGGCGCTAGTTCCAGGGCCGAGTCCCCGACAGTCACGTGATGATCGGGGACGCTCGTGGCTGCTGTACCGCCGTCGACAACGGGGTCTGTCTCAGCTGACTCGGAGTCCGCTGATTCCTCGTCAACGATATCGTACTGTTCTGCCGGGCCAAACTCGTACTGCAGCCGCCCGGCCTCGTAGTGGTCCGCGAATTCCTGCGGTGTGAACTCGACTGGCTGAATGAGCCGGGCGGCGACGTCGACGTCGACGCGTTCGATGTCGAACGTGGCCGGATAGATGGAGCGGAGGCGCTTCTCGAGCGTATCGAGGTGGGCATCGGCCCCGTAGAAGAACTCCACCGGGTCGTCCGGGCCATCACTGATTGCGAGGAACTCGAATCGGGGTGGTGTCTCACTGTGGAGCGGGTTCAGCTTCGCCCCGAGACCCGACGAGCCGGGCGTGGTCAGCTTGTGGAGGCTGTCGAGGACTCGGGGGATACTCTCCGGGTCAAGCCGCTCGGATGTCGGCGTGACGCGCAGGTACTCAGCCATCGTTGGTTCTCTCCGTCGACCCGCCGTCTGGCTCAGCTTCGACGGCGTCTGATTCCTCGTTCAGTTCGTTCGTTTCGTTCGTTCCGTTCGTTGCTCGATGCTCGAGCTCTTCCTGGAACTCCTCCATCTCGGTATCGACGGCGTCGTCGCCGGCGCCGGGCAATGAGGACCGAACTTGGGAGGTCGGGTCGAAGTCGATGACCTGCTTCTCCTTGGGCATCGCTTTGACCTGGATGCCGCGCCACTCGCCGTCGACGCCCACGAGGGCCTCGGAGAAGCCGGCGTCCTCGTTGCCCGGCACGGCATCCTGGACGAACCGCATCTGCGCGTAGTTCAACCCGAACTCGTCGGCCCACTCCTCGTCCATCCCGTCGAGGCGGTGGAACTGCTTGACCGCACACTGATCCAGGATCGCCTCGCTTTCGGCGTGCTCGAAGAACTCGTCGACGGTCTGCGTGACCAGCCGGATCGAGAGGTCGTGGTGTCGGTGGTGGCGGAATACCGTTTCGAGGAACGCCAGGCTCGCGGCGTCCTGCATAATGTAGCGCGCCTCGTCGATGTAGAACACGACCTCCTTCTCCGAGACTTTCGCCCGCTCATACACCAGCGAGATCAGGAGCTGCATCGTCAGCGCCGTGCTGCTGTCGACGCTGCCCTCCTGCTGAGCGAGGTCGAGGTAGATGACCTTCTCGTCCCGGATGTCGAAGTCGGACTCTTGGCCGAGGTTGGCGTGCCGCCCGTCGTCCTCGAAGGGGCGGAGCTGATCGAGGAGCCACGTCGCGTCCTCCTTGATCTTCCCGGCCTCCTCGTCGGACCGGACGACGAACTCCTCGGGGTCGTCGACCATATCCTCGAAGACGTCCATCATCTCGCGGATGGTCGGACTCGAATTGCTGTGCGTCGAGATGTCGTCGGTGATCCCGTTGCGCTGGTAGGCACGTTTGAGGGCGAGTTCGAGCGTGGTGCGCCGATCTCCCAGTGAGATACCCCGGAGGGCGAAGAAGTTCGTGAGGAAGCTCATCGCGTCGTCGAGTTTCTCGTTGAACGGACTGGCGTCCTCACCCATCGCTCGCTGGACGTGCTCGGGCGTCTCGCGGATTTCCAAGGGGTTGAGACCGAGCGTCCCGCCAACCGTGATTCGTTTGGCGTCGAGGGCTTCCGAGACACCAGCCCAGTTGTTCAGCGGTTCGAGGATGATGCCGATGCGATCCTTGCTCTGCTCGATGGAGCGGATGAAGTTCTGCTTCGAACTGAACGACTTCCCCGACCCCGTGTCGCCGACGGTGAACATCGCGTACCCGTTGTCCCGGGCGAACGGGTCGATGACCACGGGGCTTTGATTGTCTTTGTGAATCCCGAACTCGACGCCGCCCTCCTCGAGAATCGTCGCGTTGTGCGGCGAGGAGAGTAACGCCCCGACGGCGCCGCCGAGCGCGATCGACGTCCGCCCGAACTCGTTGTCACCGATGGGCGCGGCGGACTGGAGAGCGAGATCCTGCCGACAGATAGCCGTCTTCGGCGTGAGGTTCGCCGGGTCGTCGCGGAGCGCGCTCTTGACCGTCTGGACGGCATCTCTGAGCTTGTCTTTCTCGTCGGCTCTAACCGTGATGAACATCCCTTGGTCGAAGACGTTCGCGCCGTTCTCGACGGCCTTGTACGTCGCTGCGGCCTCGTTGGCGCGCTCTTGGAGATAGGCGCTCCGAATACTCTGTTCGAGGTCAGCATCGACCTGGAGGTCGTCCGCGATGTCTTGCAGTTCGTTCCGGGCCCGCTCCTGATTCTTCGGCGTGATGTGGGCCGTCAGATCGAACTGGACGTCGGTCATCTCGAAGAGGTCGCTCAGATACCCGTCGTTGGGATAGTCGGCATAGTTAGCGATGTAGAGTGTCGTCGTCCACTGTTCGCCGACCCGTGCGGCTCGCGTTTCCCACTCGACAGCTCCGGGCGCGGTGACGGTCTTGTGCGACTCGGAGATGTCGTCGAGAAGCTTGCGTTCGGCCTCGCCTTCTTCGAGTGTCTCCTCGTTGAGGACATCGGTAAAGTCCACGTCTGGTTCATCATCCGCAGTGAAGCGGTCCCAGAGGTACTTACTGCCGACGCCAAGGCCGAGACCCGCTGCAAGGGCAAGCACTGTACTCTCTGCTGGCGTCAGATTCTGGAGCCACCCGGCGACGGAGCCAAGCGCACCACCACCGGTCTGGAGGATCACATTACGCATCGTGTGGGTCCTCCCGGCGCGAGTGGCCGATGATCGATTGGTCGCGAACGACACGTTCCGCCTCGTCGTAGTCATGTTCGCGACCGTTCCAGAAGTCCATATTCAGAACGAACAGCTCGACCGTGCTGAGCCTGCGTGCGGACCACCCCGACGCCTGCTGGATGAACTCGGATCGAACGTCGTTCACCCGACTGTCGAGCTTCTCGAACATCTGCGCGCGGCGCTCGACGTCAGTAAGGTCCTCGCGGCGGGTGACGAACGGGTTGAACAGGAACCCGATGACGGGGAACTGCGTCAGCTTCTCTGCGGGGGTGCCCTCGTCGCGGAAGCGGTCGTACACTTCTATCGGGCTGACTTCAACGCCGATGTAGTACCGGACCTGCTGAATGCCCCGGTCGCGCATCTCCTTCGGCCGTGTCTCCCGGTACTCTTCGAGGAGTTCCCGGAAAATCGGGTTCTCCGTGACGTCTTCGTCCGTGAGCCGATCTTCGATGGTCTCGGTGATCTGCTCCACCGGAAATGAACGGGTTGTGGCGTGGAGTTTGAGCTTCGAGTCCAGCTCTTTGTTGGCGAACTCTTCGCCAGCGTCCTGGAGCTGTGCCCAGTCGTCGGACATCGCGAAGTCCATGTTGGCCGGATCGATCTCGATGAACGCCTCCATCGCGCCGTCTTCACGCTGGATGGCACCAGCGCCTGGCCACGCTCGCTTGATGTTGGTGAGATCCTGCGTTCGCTCGTCCGGCTTGAACGGCGTGTAGTTCGCGAGTCCGCCTTCGTTCCGCTCTGACTCGTTGGTACTCGTGTCGGCTTCGGCGGG
The DNA here is from genome assembly GCF_013267195.1 of Halorubrum salinarum. Taxonomy (NCBI): domain Archaea; kingdom Methanobacteriati; phylum Methanobacteriota; class Halobacteria; order Halobacteriales; family Haloferacaceae; genus Halorubrum; species Halorubrum salinarum. Next base: position 56,051 of record NZ_CP053943.1, read on the forward strand.
CGCACTGAACGTGACCTGAGGTCGTTTGAGGTACCGATAGACATCTTTCGTCCACGTCCAAGCGTTCAGGTGGGTTGGTGAGACGTAGATGACGGCAACGCCAAAGCCAAGCCCGCCAGCAACGAACGGGAGGGCAAGCGACTCGATCCCGGTGAGGCCAGCGATAAACAGCCCAATAATGGGGAAGGCGATGAGCATACCGACGTCCCCTTCCTCGATATTGAGATACGGGATGCGACTCTCCTCACCGAACTGATCCATGATGCGCCGTGCGGCCGCGTCTTGATCTGCTGACATTGTTAGTGGATTCCTCGATCAAACTCCATCCCACGGTCGGCACTCGCCGATTCCGCTGTCGCTCCACCTGGGTCATTCTCTGTTCGACGGTACGACGGCGTGCCGCCATCATTTCCTCCATGTCCACCGCGGGCGGCTGCTTTTTGTGCGACGGCGTGGCCGGCGGCGGCTTTCGGCCCCCATCGGGCGGCGGTCGTCGCGACGCCGGCGCCACCGACGTAGGCTCCAGCGGCGACACCGCCTACGAGTGCTGCGCCTTTCGTTGCACCGCCGACGACTTTGGCCGTCAACGGCGTCGCGTATTTGAACGTCTTCCAGGTGATATAGAGGGCGACCAGTGGGAGGGACGCTGCGACGAGATATTTGAGGAACGCTGTTCCGGGTGTGAGCGTTCCACCGCCGTAGATCAAATCGTACCCCTTGAGGACCATCGCTGCTGGGAGCGGGAGGACAGCCAACGGGACAAACCGTTTGCAGAACCCCATCGCGATATCGGATACGACCGGAATATTTCCGTAGGCTAGTGCAAATGCAATCGGCATTCCGTACAGGTAGACATACAGCAGAATCATCCGGATGTAGAACAGCGCCTCCAACGCCCACATTGAGATTCCACCAATCACGGCGAACAATAGCCCCAGCCCTGGGTTTGTGATGGCTGCACCCAAGAACTGAAGCATTGCCGAGGCTACGGAGGAAAGCTCCGGCATCAGTGCAATAGTGAACCCGTCGACGAGGTAGAGCGTAAGAGTTCCAACCCAATACCACGTAATGATTAGAAAGGCCCCGACCCAGGCCGTCTTCTTCGTTTTTCGGGCTTCGTAGGTACTTCCAATATTGAAGATCCGAACCGTGTGACGACCCTGAACACTCATCACAAGGAGCAAAAGGGCAATCAGCATAATTTCGCCGCCGATGAGAGCATCGTGAATCGCTGGCCAGGGTGCGTTGGTTGGTTCACCGAAGACAAATGCTCCGTTCGTCTCTGGGGTCGGGGTTCCGAACATCTCCTCAGTCAGAGTCTCATACCCCGACCTGAGACCGTCCATGAACAGCCCGATGAACCAATCAACGACGCCTTTGATACCCTCAAGGACGACGTCAATGAGATCAACCATCGTCAGGCCTCCGTGATCGTGACCTCACAGTCAGTCATCTCATCAGACCCGGAATACTGGACATCGTAGGTACTCGTGACCCGATTGCCACTGACTTGAGTCTCGACGATAACCGTGAACTGCCCGCTGTTACCATCTGGGGAACACCCCATTCCGTCCTCACTCTCGGAACCGAACGGGAACGAATTACTGAACAGGTCGGCCGTCTCGCCAGGGGAGACTACTACCCGGTCTATTTCGTGCATTCCACTGCCTCTGGGGTTCTCAATTGGATTGGGAACGTCCCCGGAGAAGATTAGTTCAGTTATCGCTTCCGGACCACTTCCTGTGTTCTCTACCGTGACGAATGCCTCGCCATTCTTGATCCGGTCAGTCTCGCTCTCACCATAGACTTCGTCCCACGGTTTATCTGGATTATTCCGATAGAGTCCAACATCCTGTATCTGCATCTCTGGACGGAGTTCAGTCGTGGTCTCAACTACTGTCTCCTCGCCCTTCAGTGCGACAATCCGGTACTCACCGGGCGCATACGCGGTGCCAATCTCGAATGAGACCTGCTGAGCACCTGCGGCTACGTCACGCTTCCCGAATAGCTCGCCGTTCGGCTGGATGAGGTTGACTTGGTCGACGTCGGCCTCTTCGGAGAGTTCGACGACGAGTGTTGTCCCCTCAATAGTAATACGCGTGAGTGGGCCTTTGCCATCTGGAGAGGTCGTTCCGTCACCAGGCGTCCCAGAGCCGCCATTGTCGTTCAGACAGCCAGCGACGCTTACGAGCGCAGCACCTGCGACTGTTCGGAGGGCGGTTCGCCGACTGATGTGTGGATGGTTTTGAGTCATGGGCTATGGGTTTCGCTGGAAGATGTCTTCTGGACCGAGCATTCGGAGAAGTCGCTTGCCAGCGTAGAACATCACGAAGAACGGGATGAGCTGCCAGCCCACCTCGAAAATGAACGCGAACCAGCCGTCGATGGTGCCGAGCGGATGCCAGCGAGCAGTAGCCGTCGCACTCACATATGCGGGGTCGTGCCCGAGCCACGAGCCTGGGTGATACCGAGCCGTGTAGATGCCCGGCTCGTCGATCGTCACGATCGCCACCCCGGAGGCGTTGGTCTCGACGCGTTGCTCCGCGACGGTGATGTAGCCGTTGCGAGTGTTCCCGCCGATTGGATATCGTCGGTCGGGATCGCTGAGCACGATTGGTGCGCCGGTCTCGTTATCCCGGAGCTCGATGCGGAGTGTGGCCTGGCTTTCGTTCTGCTGGAGCACCTCAACAGTCAGATTACTGCGCCGGAGCTGCCGCTCTGAGCCAGCGTCAGGTGCCACAATCGAGGCGTTCACACCCCGCACGATCCCCGCCACCTGGAGCGCGTCGCGGTCGACGTTCTCCGCGCGAACCGCAACACCGTACGTCGTCGTGTACGACTGGTTGACGATGTCGATGTTGATGTCCTCGCCGAGCGTGCCGTCCGGAGACGGTCGGTCAGTGCCCCAGGTGTCGATGATCTCTGGGCCATCGCGAACTGGTTCGGCACGCGGGCCGATTCGCGACGGGTACGCGTGAACATAGACTGGAATCGCATCCGACTCGACGGTGGCGCTGTCAGTCCGATTCGACCTGACGAGTGTATCCCAGTTGGTGTTCCGAGCGGTGTAGAACCGCCAGACGCCACGCACTCGTGCGCTTCCGTTCTCCGTGAGCGTGTACCCTTGCCACGGTCTGGACTGGAAGATAGCCACACCGGCGTCACCATTGGGATACTCGGCGTAGTAGGGGTACGCCGAGAGGTCGTAGATCTCGACGGCGATCGAATCCGAGACGTTGAGCGACTCGGTACGATACGTGATCTCGACATCGGTCTCGTCGCCTCGGTCGATTCGCGTGGTCTTCTTCAACCGGACGCTGATCTCGGCTTCGAGCGTGAGGTTTGTACTCCAGTCATCCTCGATCTGGTAATCAAGGGCCGGCGTGTGCGAGCCGTCGCGCTCGACGATGGTTTCGCCGTCCTTCTGCAACCGAACCTCCTCGACTTCGCTGCTCGTGAGCGACCACTCGATGGTCGTGTTCCCTGAAGAGCTTCCGTTCGGGACGCGAACACGATAGTCCACGAACCCCCGCATCGTGCCGTTCGGCGCGATATAGAGCGGGGATTCACCCGACTCCAAGTGACCTCGCGTCGACGGCTGCACTGCGAATACCGTGGCGTGGGCGTCCTCGATGAACACCCCGTCTTCGAGCGACGCGTGGCGCGGATGCACGGACGTATCCGACCCACCGGCTTCGAGATCAGCGAAGTCGTTTCGCGTCCACGTTGCAGCTGTCGTCGTCGGGCGCGTGAACGTGATGTCCGTCCCGTTTGCGAGTTGGTGCATCGCGGTCCGGCTCTCGCCGTATCGCTGCTGGTACTCCTCCTGGCTGATGTAGTTGTCCGCGTCGCGAGACCACAGCGTCGCTGATTCATTCTCTGTGAGCCCATTCCCCTCCGTGCCTGGCCGTGGCGGGCTTGCAGTAACGAGACCGGTGACTAGGCTCGTCACGAACAGGGCGGCCATTAGCACGGAGAGCTCTCGTTGTTTCATGGGGGCTCGCGACGGGGTGGTAGTCGCCTACCAGGGGGCGAGGTCGACGCACTGCGCCAGCGGGAGGTTCATCATCGATCCAGCGACGGTGTAGAGTGGCCCGAGCGCGACAAGAACGACCGCAGACTTCATCGCGGAGCGCTTGTGGCGCTTGAGTCCCTTCTTCTGGTCGGGTGTGATCGTGAACATCTCGATAAGGGAGTCAGCCTGCCACACGACTGCGAGGCCGACAATGCCCAGCGCCGTGGTAAGCTGGAAGAAGCCTTCGATCATACCCGGGAGGTTGTCCGCACTGCAGACGGCGTTCGTCTGTGCAGCGGCGGGTTCCACAGCGAACAGGCTCAGGAAGACGATGACGAGTGCCGCCTGCTTGGGGAGCCTACTTGCCGCCGTCGACTGGCTTTCGGCGCGATTCGGAGTCGTTTCGGAGGGAGTGGTGTCCTGTGACATAGTGGGTTACTCCTCTGCGTCGTCGACGAGTGTCTTGAGATCGGCGTATCGATTGGTCTCGGCGACGATTTCGTCTTTGCTGTAGCCCTGTTCGCGGGCCCGTTCGAAAAGGTCTCGAAGCTCGTCGGGATCGACATCCCGAACCGCCATCTCTTCGCGGAGGGCGCGGCGATAGAGGGCCGAGGCGTTGATGTGGTCGTTCCACATCAGGTACAGCTCATCGATGTCTTCGATGGTGACTGACCGTGTAATCATGTGTGCGGGTTCAGGTATGCACCGATTAAATCGTGGTACACGTTGACGTGGTAGTTGTATGTGAGGTAAATACTTTCTGGCTACCAACTGGCGCAAAACTCTAAAGTAAATTATAATCGGAGAGCTCGTTCACCCTGCAAAGGTACCGTTAACCAACAATAGAGTTAGATGCCATTGATTGTTGGTTAAGACTAAATGGCGCTCTACTCGAGTTCCACGACCTCTCCACACCCGTTGTCGAGGATTTCTCGCACCTCGGCCAAGAGTTCCTGACCTTCCTCGTGAAGCCTTGTCCCTTCATCGAGGTCACACTCGTCCGCATCGAGCTGCTCAATGATTTCTTCGACACGGGCCAGCCGATCGTGGATCTCTTGGTCGTTTACCACGCTTAGATCACCCCCAACCAAAGCCCAGTGATGGCCAACAACAGCAACAGCAGCACAGCGATTGCGGCCTTGTAGTAGACCGGCGGGAGCCCCTCGGATGCGGCCGCCTCGTCGACTGCTTCGGCAAGCTCTCGTTCATGTTCGTGCTCCTGCTGGAAGGTTTCGTACGCGGCGTCGAGCTGTTGCTCCAGCGGCTCGATCTCACTCCCAAGGAACTCTTGGCGGGAGTTTACGATATACTCGCCGGCGGCTGTCGGCGTGATCGTCGCGACGTCCGCCACCTGATCCGCGATAAGGCGGTCATCAGTATGTCCAATTGCGGTGACAACCGGGGTATTGGCGGTGAAGATCGCCTCCGCGACCCGCTCGGTGTTGAACGCTTGGAGGTTCGAATCACTCCCACCGCCGCGGCCGACGATGATGGCGTCGACGTCCTCCGAGCGGTCGAGATGGTGGATACCGTTCGCAATGGACATCGGCGCCTCTGACCCCTGGACGGTGGCGTCCTTCACCAGGATGTCGACGGTGGGGTCCTGTCCGTGGATCGCGTTCTGGATGTCGTACCGGGCATCTCCTCGAAGGGACGTGACGACACCGACCCGCTCCGGGAACGCAGGCGGCTGTTGTTTCTGCTCGTCGTCGAACCAGCCACGCTCTTCGAGTTCGCTTCGCAGTCGCTCGACGGCAGCCGCCTGGTCGCCGTCGCCGACGACGATCACCTCCCACGGCTTGAGGTCGATTTTCCCACCCTCTGTCCAGTAGTCGATATCGCCTTCGAGGATGACCTCCGTCCCGTCCTCGAGGTCAGCGTCCATCTTCTGATAGCGGTTCGCCCAGAGCATACAGGGAAGCTCGGCGTTACCGTCTGTCAGGGTGAAATAGAGGGCGGTACTGTTCTGGTGGAGATCCGTGACCTCGCCAATACAACGGACGCCGTTGAGGGCAGGCGTGTCCTGGACGACCGATGCAATTCGGTCGTTCAGCTCTTGGACTGAAAGAACATTCCCGGACAGGGCATCATCTACCTCTCGTTCGGCATCAGCCATCGCACTAACTTAAGACGGAGAGAGCAGATTCAAAAATGTACCCCTCAGTGCCAGTGTACCCTGCCAACTGTTCTGTGTCCTTGAATTACTCTAGTAACCCGAGATCAGTCAGCCGGTTTTCGATCACTGTAAGCGCTTGTTCAGCATCGTCAAGCTGTTTTCCGCCCGTGATGACGAGCTTGCCACTCCCGAAGAGGAGTGCGACGACGTCTGGGTCGTCAAGCCGGTAGACGAGCCCCGGGAACTGCTCTGGTTCGTATTCGATGTGTTCGAGACCTAGGCCGATCGCAATCGCATTCAAATTGAGTGTGTGGTCGAGGTCCCCACTTGAGACAATATTTTGGATTTCGATATCTGGGGTGGTAGCGACATCGACACCCAATTCACGGAGTTCGTCGAAGACGTATTCCAACGCAGTCGTCACATTGTCGACGCTTTTTGCACCCGTACAGACGACTTTCCCCGAGCGGAAAATGAGCGCTGCGGCTTTGGGATCGTGCATCCGATACACGAGTCCAGGGAAGTTATCGGGGTCGTAGTCGGTGGCCCCTAAATCCTCAGAAAGTGTTTCGAGATCGAGTTCTTGACCGATATCGGACGACGCAACCACATTCTCGACTTGAATTGATTCGGCTGTGACACTCATGGGAGTACCTTCCAATCACAACCCCCTTAAAACGGGGAGTGACTTCGAGCGTTGGTGTAGTTCCTTCCGAATTAGAGGTCGCGGGGCTGGACCGTCTTCCGGTCGTTGGCCTCGGCACGCTCTGCGGCGTCGTCGAGCAGTTCGGCGACCTCTTCGTTGAGGGCGTCGTAGAAATCTGCCGAGACGTTGTGGTCCGAGAGTGCGTCCTTCACGGCTGCTTTGACGATGAGGTCAGAGATTCCATCGCGGACTTCTCGTGTCTATGTTATAAAGGTTCGAACTCTCGGTTTTGTCATTCTGTGTGTCAGCGAGTAACACAACAGGAAGATACGGAAAATCAATGCGCCAGTGTTGACCGTGGCGATAGCCGGCCCCATCTCAGACTTACGCCCACAGCTGGCGACAAGACGAATTATTCCTAGGGCAAATTATAAACTTAGCCCCGTCTAATTTCTCTCTAATGCTGAGCGCCATCATGGAGGACTATCTCAAAGCAATCTATTACCTCCAGGACGAAACGGATGAACGGGTGCGGACCTCGACGCTCGCTGAGCATATGGATGTAGAACAACCGTCAGTCACCAGTATGGTGAAAAAATTGGCCGAGCGCGATTTTGTCCATTACGAACCCTACAAGGGCGTTGTACTCACAGACACTGGAGTTCCTGTCGCGCTCGAAATTATTCGCCACCATCGGCTCTTAGAACGATACCTGACGGAGCGCCTTGAGTACGATTGGGCTGAGGTACACGACGAAGCCGATCGCCTCGAACACCATATCAGTAGTCAATTTGCCGACAGAATTGCAGAGCAGTTAGGGAATCCGGCAGTTGACCCACATGGCGACCCGATTCCCACAGCGGATCTGGACGTTTCACCGCTACAATCCGGTGAAACCCTCGCTGATCAGCAGGTTGGCGACAAGGTTCGAATCGAACGGGTGCCAGACAATGACCCAGATCTACTCCGGTACCTGTCTGAACACGGGATTACCCCAACAACTGTTGTCGAAATTGTTGAGACTACCTCATTTGGGATGGTGACGCTTGATCCCGATGGCACCGACGAACGAGTTGCACTCCCAGAAGAAGTGTCCCGATCCATATCCGCTCAAACGCTCACTGGGGCTTCAAACTAAACTGATGATTCTCCATTAGCGAAGTGATTGGTTTAGACTCAATCTAAGTTTAGATAGGTCTAATTTATATATTGGGTGGTACAATAGACGTGTATGGGTACGCGAAGGCTTGACCAGCGGAGGAGATCATGCCATCGATAGATTACAGTAGCGCAGCAGACGTCACAGAACGCCTCGAGCAGCAACTGGTTGAATCACTCACCGGTGATACGAGTGTCAGTCGCCGCACAGTCCTTGGCGGTCTTGGTGTTGCCGGGAGTGCAGCAGTCGGACTCGGTAGTTCTCGGGCAAGTGCCTCATCCGATCATGACGATGAGGATGAACACGGTAACTTCGGTGCGGTGGGTGAATACCGAGATTTGGATTTCGACCCTCACGAGTTCCTCACCGCGTTCAATACCGGAGAGAGCGGACAGGATAACGTTCCCCAACAGGTCTACGAAGAGGACGGCCAAACCGTACGGGAATTCGAGTTTACTGCCGTCGACACGACGATCACGATTGCGCCGGGTGTCGAGTTTCAAGCGTGGGCGTACAACGGCCAGGTACCGGGCCCGACGATCCGCGCCGTCGAAGGTGACCTGATCCGCGTGAAGTTCACCAATCTGGGACGACACGCACACACGATTCATCCACACCTGAAGAACCTCAACCCGCGAATGGACGGGATTCCCCAGAATGGACCGGGCGTCCTCGATACGGGTGAGTCGTTCACCTACGAGTGGATCGCCCAGCCCGCCGGTACTCACTTCTATCACTGTCACTCGCTTCCACTGAAAGAACACATCCACCGTGGACTCTACGGCACGATCATTGTCGATCCGGACCCCGAACGCGTCAGGGAGAATCCACGCGACTACGTCAACTACCCTGGCCCAATTACCGACGACATGCGGACGCGGTTCGTCGAAGAGGCGAAGAGCCGGAACCACGAGTACGCCGAAAACGACGCCGTCAACGAGATGGTCATGGTGATGAATTCGTTCGACACCAACTTCGACGGCGGGAACGAGGTCTACGCGGCGAACACACGGGCGTTCGCATACGGGATCGGTAGTACCGACGGCACCGGCAACTGGACGGCGGGCGAGACGAAGCGTCCCATCCAGATCGACAAGAACGAACGGCAACGCGTCTATCTCTCCAATGCGACTGAGTTCGACCTCATCAACTCGTTCCACACGCACTCGCAGTTCTTCGATTACTATGACCACGGGACGACGCTGACACCGACGCGCAAGACCGTGGACACGATCATGCAGACGCAGGCGCAACGCGGTATCATCGAGCTCGACTACTCGGATCACGAACCCGGGCTGTACATGTTCCACGCCCACCAGTCCGAGTTCGCCGAACTCGGCTGGATGAGCTTCTTTGAGGTGATCTAACATGGCGGATAAGACACAAAAACCGACGCCAGACGGTGGTGTATCTACTGAAAACGAGGTCACACAGCCGCTCGGACTACCGCGATGGGTCAGCGCGATACTCCCGATCGTGTTGCTCGTGCTCGTCTTGGGTGTGTTCGCGTTCACGTCACCACTCGCGAGTATTCAGAGCCAGAGTGGTGAACCGCTTCCCGACGTGACGATCACGCACACGACGCTTCCGAGCGACGAAACGGTCGTGTTACATGTAACGAACAACGGGCCCGATTCCGTGACGATAGCACAGGTCCTCGTCGATGAGGCCTACTGGAATTTTCAGGTAGAAGGAGCTGGTGGCGACCAAACGCTCGCCCCAATGGAAAGCGCACAGATCGTGATCCCGTATCACTGGAATCCGGGGTGGGATCTCAACGTCGCCCTCGTACTCTCTGACGGAGCGACATTCGAGAATACGATCGTCGCTCCGAGTCAGGCACCCGGATTCAGCCTCAGTCTGCTCTGGACGCTTGCAGTCATCGGGCTGTTCGTCGGTGTGATCCCGGTCGCATTAGGGATGCTGTGGTTCCCCTACATCAAGACGATGAGCGATCGATGGCTGCACGCCGTGCTCTTGTTCGCGGCCGGCGTCCTCGGTTTCTTGGCGTTCGACGCCGGATTCGAGGCGTTCGAACTCGCTCAACGAGTTCCGGGCGCGTACGAGGGCAACCTCTTGGTCGTCTTCGGGATCCTCGGCGCGCTCACTCTCGTTCAGGCAATCAGCGCGTGGCGCAAAGGCCGTGTCGCCGCCGGTGACAGTCGGGCGAGTAGCGGTCTCTGGATCGCCTATCTGGTCGCGGTCGGGATCGGCCTGCACAACCTCGCGGAAGGACTGGCGATCGGGAGTTCGTTCGCACTCGGACGTGTGTCGCTCGGCGCGTTCCTCGTGATCGGGTTCATGCTCCACAACGTGACGGAAGGCCCGGCCGTCGTTGCACCGGTCGCCCGCGGAGAGCGCCCGTCGTTCAGACACTTCGCCGCGCTCGGCGTCATCGCCGGTTCCCCCGTCATCCTCGGCGGGTGGATCGGTAGTCTCGCGTACTCACCGACGATCGGTGCCTTCTTCCTCGCGATCGGGGTTGGTGCGATCCTACAGGTCAACTGGGAGATCGCGGGTATGGTTCGGGATGCAGGCGGTCGGGTGGCCAGCGCCACGAACCTGCTCGCGTTCCTGCTCGGCCTCGGCGTGATGTACGTGACCGACCTCTTCGTAGTGCTCTAATCGGCACCACCCATCTCTGTGTCAATGTCACCCGAATTCTACGATCGGCGAACGGTGTTGCGACTCAGCACTGCCACCCTAGCGATGCTTAGCACGGCTGGGTGTCTGGGCGGACAGTCCTCGGCGGCCCAGACCGTCACGATGCCCGGCGACCTCAGATTTGAGCCGAAGATCGCGACGATCGAACCTAGCGAGACGGTTACGTGGACGAACGAGAGTGACATCGATCACACGGTCACAGCGTATGAAGACGAGATTCCAGACGAAGCCGCGTACTTCGCAAGTGGTGGCTTTGAATCAGAGCGGGCTGCGAGGAATCGGGTCACCGAGGGGCTCATCGCTCCGGGTGAAAATTACGAGTATACGTTTGAGGAACCAGGCACGTACAGGTACTTTTGTATCCCACACGAGGGGTCTGGAATGATCGGGACAGTTCGGGTAAAGTAATCGAAGAATCAAGTTCTCGTTACGGCGAAGGGTCACGTGATCGTGGGCCCACTCGCTATCGTAACGAGGAGACGATGATGAGCCCAATGAATACCACTGGTGATGTGGTCAGCGTCGGTCTCATCGTGTATTGAGTCCGTACGCATCTCCTCGGGTTCAAACACGGCGAGTATCGAGCAATCCAGACTTTGGTCCGGGGGATGGGACGAATTAACGGTTGAGTTAATAATCCAATACAGTTATTTTATTAGAGATTATCATAATATGGGGTTTTAATAGCAGCTGATTTAATAAGTCTGTAGTAGCTAGCAGTACGTAATGACCTCACCTAACGAGGAATCCCACGACGGAAGTGGTGAACTACCGGATCATACCCACAACCACGGAGAGGATTCTCACAAGCAGGGTCATACACATGACCATGATCACGAGCACATCCAGCACACAGGACAAGATGGTGATGACGTTACCTCATCGATAGACCAGGGAGACGTTGCACAATTCTCCGTCCCGGAGATGGATTGCCCGTCCTGTGCAAAAAAGGTCGAAAACAGCGTCGAAAAACTGGACGGAATCCAGAGCGTCGACCCGCAAGTGGCAACAGGGACATTGACCGTTTCGTACGACGACGAGCAAACGAGTGCCACCGCGATCGAAGATCGGGTTGAAAAGGCCGGATACACCGTGGAGAACACCGGCGAGGTCACCTCGAAATTCACGGTTTCAGAAATGGATTGTCCGTCGTGTGCGGGCAAAATCGAAAACGCTCTTGACAGAGTCGGTGGAGTGACCACTTACGAGACGAAGCCGACGACCGGAACCGTCGTTGTCACGTACGATTCGTCGAGGGCTGGGGAAGCTGACGTCATCGACGCGATCGAAAGCGCTGGGTATGAGGTCACGGATACGACAGGCGACAAATCAGAACGTCAGGAAGCGGGCGGAGGGCGCGAGAGTATCTGGACGAGTTCGCGCGCACTCAAGACGTGGGTGAGCGGTGGATTCGTCGCCCTCGGCTTACTCTTCGAATTCTTCTTGACCGGCCAGAATGTACAGATTGCAGGTCTTTTTGGTACGGAGCTACTGGTTGCCGACGTCCTGTTCCTGATTGCTGTAGCCACCGGCGGCCAGGAAATCCTTCGCAACGGCTACTACTCGGCGCGAAATCTGAACCTCGATATCGACTTCCTGATGTCGGTGGCTATCCTCGGAGCACTCGTTGCGAGCCTCGCATTCGGCGAGGCACTCTACTTCGAGGCCGCCACCCTCGCGTTCCTGTTCAGCATCGCGGAACTGCTGGAGCGGTACTCGATGGACCGTGCCCGAAACTCCCTCCGCGAGCTAATGGATCTCTCACCGGATGAAGCGACCGTCAAGCGGAACGGGAGCACGGAGACGATTCCCGTCGACGAGGTCGCAGTTGGTGACATCGTCGTCGTCAAGCCAGGGGAGAAAATCCCGATGGACGGAAGCGTCGTCGACGGTGAAAGCGCCGTCAACCAGGCACCTATCACGGGTGAAAGCGTCCCTGTCGACAAGACGACTGGCGACGAAGTGTACGCCGGCACCATCAACGAGGAGGGGTATCTCGAGGTGGAGGTCACCTCCGAGGCCGGCGATAACACGCTCTCCCGAATCGTGGAGATGGTCGAAGATGCACAGTCGAATAAGACAGAGCGCGAGCAGTTCGTCGAGCGCTTCTCGACGTACTACACGCCAGTGGTCGTCGTCTTCGCTATCCTGACGACACTAGCAAGCCCGTACATCCTCGGCACAACCTGGTCCACGGCCGTCGTCTACGGGCTGACCTTACTGGTCCTGGCCTGCCCGTGTGCGTTTGTCATCTCGACGCCCGTCTCGGTGGTGTCGGGAATTACGAGCGCCGCGAAGAACGGCGTCCTGATCAAAGGCGGCAATCACCTCGAAGCGATGGGAGCCGTCGACGTCGTCGCGTTCGACAAGACGGGAACCCTCACCAAAGGTGAACTCACCGTCACCGACGTCGTTCCCTTGAACGGGAACTCGGAGGAGGACGTGCTCCGGTGTGCACGCGGGCTCGAGCAACGGAGTGAACACCCCATCGGCGAGGCAATCGTCGCCGAAGCCGGCAGCGCAGGGGTTGCCGAGCGCGAGGTTGATGACTTCGAGAGCATCACCGGAAAGGGTGTTCGCGCCGATCTCGACGGGACTCCTCACTTCGCAGGCAAGCCGGGTCTGTTTGAGGAGTTAGAGTTCGACCTGTCGCACGTTCACGCGACGACCGAGGGTGGCGTCGTGACGCAGACAGCCCGACAGATGTGTGACCGGAACAACTGTCTCGATCTCCTCGAAGAGACCGTTCCCGAACTCCAAGCAGAAGGCAAGACCGTCGTTCTCGTTGGGACCGAAGACGAACTCGAAGGCGTCATCGCGGTTGCCGACGAGATTCGGCCGGAAGCGAAGCGAACGGTGGCGCGACTGAAGCAGCTCGGTGTTGCCCGAACGGTGATGCTGACGGGTGACAACGAGCGGACTGCCCGCGCGATCGCCGAGCAGGTCGGCGTCGACGAGTACCAGGCCGAATTACTCCCCGAGGACAAGGTGACGGCGATCGAGGAGCTCGTCGACGAGTACGACGGCGTTGCGATGGTCGGTGACGGCATCAACGACGCCCCGGCACTCGCGACGGCGACGGTGGGCGTTGCGATGGGCGCGGCCGGGACGGACACCGCGTTAGAGACGGCCGACATCGCCCTGATGGGCGACGACCTCGCGAAGCTCCCGTACCTCTACGAACTCGCGAACGACGCGAACGGCGTCATCCGACAGAACATCTGGGCGAGTCTCGGAGTGAAGGCTGGACTGGCGCTCGCGGTCCCCTTCGGATACGTTCCGATCTGGCTCGCCGTCCTCGCCGGAGACGCCGGCATGACGACCGCGGTGACCGGAAACGCGATGCGACTCTCGCGGATCCGTCCTGCGACTGACGATAGAGACGCGGTGGCCGACAGCTAACCACTCTTCACTGGTCGAGACGATGTCCCTCCATACGCACGAGCACGACGACGAGGACCGGCGTCAGACGACAGAGCAGAGTACTCGACGGTTGGCGTTCGTGGCCGTTATCAACTTCGTCGGCTTCGCCGTCGAGCTGGCTGGTGGACTCCTGTTCGGTTCGGTGGCGCTCATCAGCGACGCACTCCACATGCTGTTCGACATGCTTGCGTACGCGATGGCGTTCGGGGCGAGCTACACCGCCGAACGATTCCAGGGCGGTGAGGCGTGGTCGTACGGTCTCCACCGACTGGAGCCGGTTGCGGCCTTCCTGAACGGGGTCTTGCTCCTTCCAATGGTCGGATACATCGTCTGGAAGTCCTACCAGCGGTTCCTTGAGCCGGTAGCGATCAATCCGGAGTTGACGCTGATCATCGCGACGGGTGGACTGCTGGTAAACATCGGCTCCGTGTACGTGTTACAAGGTGATAAGATGAGCCTCAACGAACGGGGCGCGTTCTACCACCTGCTCGGAGACGCCGGTGGCTCTGTTGCGGTAATCGTCTCGACTGTCGCTGTCGCAGTGTTCGATCTCCCCATCGCAGACCCTATGGCGGCCGTAGTCATCGGGCTGGTGGTGCTCGCGTCGGCCGGGAACGTTCTCCGGGAAAGCACCTCGATCCTGTTGGAACGGAGCCCGGTGTCGTCAGAAGAGCTTCAGGATGAATTGACGACACTCGACGGCGTCGACCAGGTTGAGGACCTCCACGTCTGGCAGGTGTGTAGTCAACTCACCGTCGCAACCGTCCGGCTCATCGAGACAGCGACCACTCTCGAAGAACAACGAGAGATCCGGGCGCGAGTTCACGATCATCTCACGGATCGAAGAATCGATCACGCAACCGTCGAGGTCGTCGGGCGTGCCGACCCCGATACCGACCCTGTCGGTACGACGAATCACTCCCACTAACGATGGCTCACGCAGCACCCAATCGAATGTTCGAAGTGTTAGACGAGACGAACGAAAAGATCGTTGCGATTCGCGTCGGGCGGGGGTCGAGAGCAGGCTATCGAGAGTTGTACTCGCTACTCGTCGAAAAAAGTGACCAGCACGGACGCATCCATGTGTACGAGGAAGTTCCGAACTGGACGTTCGGGACGTTTCTCACACATCTCCACGGGGTGATTCCCGATCTCCGGTACGGCCCTGACTTCGATATCGACCGGTACGCCGCAGTCGGCGATTCGAGGTGGGCGACGCTGCTCTTTGACTGGTGGCGTGTCATCCGGCCGATCTGGCCGGTCGCGCCCGACGAGATGCGATATTTCGACAGTATCGAGCGCGAGAGAGCGCTCGACTGGCTTTCCGAGAAGGGATGAGTGACAGATAGGCTTCGGTTCCCGTACCGCAAACAGCACGTTCTCGCCCCGGAAGATTGGCATCCCAGCGGATGAGATACGTCTCTGCCGTGAGTTTCGATGAGGAATCAACAGTTCCACCGTAGTACGGCAAGCGAGAAGTGGTCACACGACTGCGAGGAGCGCATCCGAAGCGGCGCTGACGATCGCCTCCCAGAGGCTGTTGTGACCGAACACCGCTTCCGGGCCGGTCGCTATCCCTAAGATCGTATCCACCCCAAAGAACGCAAACAGTGCCGCGCCGGCGTAGTGGGCCTTCCGGACGTCGAAGCGGTGTGAGAACGTGTGGAAGAAGTACGCGTTCGCAAGGCTCACCGGGATGATGACCAACATTTCACCCGCCCAGATCGCGGCACTAGCCCCGTACTGTGCCGCCAGCCCGATGGTGACAAGCTGGGTCTTATCGCCGAACTCCCCAGCAGCCATCATCGCGAAGATGGTGAGAAATTCGCCCAGTTGCCCGCCGATCGTGTAGCCGAACGCTTCGAACTCCGGGTTGATCTCCGTGATTCGTGTCCCGACGACGCCACCATCCGTCTGTGTGCCGCTCTCGACTGGGACAGTATGGCTGCCAGGTGCTGACCGGACGAGTAACACCGCGAACAGCAGGAAGAGCGCCGCCGTAATCCCGTCGAGGACGACGCCCGGGAGCGCCTGCTGGAGCGCCTGGCCGAACAGGATCTCGAGGACGGTCCAGCCCGCGAATGCCGTCCCGGCCGCCGCGACAACCAGCAGTGGCTTGAACCGGGTCGACAGTCCGGCGATAATGAACTGGACTTTCTCCCCTGGCAGTACGGTGAGCTGTGCGATGGCCGCGATTACGACGATCTCCAGAAATGGCGTCATGCGTCACCCCGGTGCTCAACGCTACCCGAGTCGTCGGCGTCGTTCACGGGGGTCACTCGGATCGACGTCGCAACCCCTTCGGGAATGGCTTGCTCAGTATCGTCGACAGCGAGAGTAAGCATTCCGAACGGGGCGATGTCAACAATACGGACAGCTGTGCCCGGCGTGATCCCGACGTCGGCCAAGTATGCGAGGTCGTTCTCGTTGCGATCGCTAACGCGAGTGATGACCACTCGATCGCCGACCTCACAGGCTGACAGGGGTGTCATCGGGTCCTGATTCGGCGGCTCTAGGTCTTCGCTTGGAATCGGATCGCCGTGGGGGTCTCGCCGGGGGTTTTCGAGTGTCTCGGCGAGCCGCCGTTCGAACTCCTCGCTGATGTGGTGTTCGAGTCTGTCGGCTTCCTCGTGGACCTGTTCCCAAGGGTAATCGAGGTGGTCGGCCAGATAGGTTTCGAGGAGCCGGTGATGCCGGAGTACTTCGACCGCAACGGTTTTGCCGTCGTCGGTGAGTTCGCTTCCATGGTACGGTTCGCGTGCGATCAGTCCCTGCGCTTCAAGTCGGTCAAGCGTACTCGTAACCGTCGCCTGTGCCTTATCGAGCCGATCGGCAATATCAGATGTTGACACCGGTGGACCCGCTTCCTGCTGGAGGTGGTAGATCGTTTTGAGGGTGTCCTCAACTACTGGACTCGAATCCATTTAGACCGTTATTTAGACCCATCTAATTTAATACTTGGGGATCATTGAGAGAGTCGGTTACATCAATTTTCTGTAATTGTGATAATAGAGTTCATCGGCCTTGTTTGGACGCTTCTGAATTGGTTGGTTAGTGGCTCTGTTGGGGTCAACAGGATCTGTCCGTGAGTGCCTCTCAATCCGCTTTGGTGGTTTGGATAGAGACCGGAAACGGTGATTCCACCGCGTCTAAACAAGCCCGAGTTCATCTTATCGCAGCAGGCGAAGTAGGTGTATCAAAATGAAGTTGGTGAAAAGAGGTTAACCGTCTCTGGGGGTGATAAAAAGAAGCCTACGAACTCTCCTTGGTCGAGTTGGAATCGTACAGAGATGTGATTGGGTACCTCACCGTTGATTGATTAGGTCCGACGATGGTCAATTCCACCGGCGACGTTGAGGAGCGCGGAGACTATCGTTAGTCCGAGTTGTGGTTCCCGAAACCAGAAGGCCGTAGAGGTAATGACGGCTCGAAGCCCTACGAGCAGCAGTGAGAGAGCCGGCACGTCTTTATTGACACTTCCAACGCCACCTCCATCACTCGTGTACCGGGCCCCTCGCCAGATTCACCAACTGGGAGGCGACCTGCTTCATATGGAATACGCTCAGTTTGGACGCTCCAGACCACCTTTCCTGATTCGTTTACTTCGACAAACCGGCGATTCAACGTGTCTGTGATCAATGTATTCCCGTTCGGGAGATGATCAGCATCTTGAGGCCAATTAAACGTGATACCACCAGCACGGTCGAGTGTCCACGCTGGTTCCACACTCCCATTCTCAGTCCGGTGGAGTTCGACGACCCAGTCGTGCTCGCTATCAGCGACGAGGACGGCATCATCCCCGAGCCACTGAGGATTGTGCTGGTGGTTGAGCACGTCAGGGTCGCCACATCGAATATCGCCATCACTGTCATAGTCGGCTAACTGGCATGATATATGACAGTTGGTCTCGTTTGAATCGGTCGTGTCTTTGTTGTTGACGTCGACGACACCCTCTCCGCGCTTGATGACGAGAAGCTGGTTGGCGTTCCGCACTGAGACGAGATAGTGTCCGGTGCTGGTGACGCCCACGTCGTTGATGTGTAGCCAGTCGGTCGTTGTCGGATCTTGTGGGGCGTCGTAGAACGAACTCGCATTCCACTGCCACGTGACTTCGCCGTTCTTGACAGTAAAGATACGCTTGTACTCCATATCGGTGACCAAATATTCACCCGATTCGAGTCGTTCGACATCGTGGACTACGCTGTTCTTGTTCGTTCGCACCGGGAAGCTATACCCCGAAAGCACCTGCAGGTCTTTCCCGGGGTCAATGACTCGGAATCCCGTTCGGGTACAGGGAGACTCGTCTGATCCGCACGAAGCGTACCCGCTGTCCATGAACCCGGCTAACACTGTTCCGTTCTCTGTTTGGGTGACGTTAAAAATAGCTATCAGCACTCGATTCACGTCACGTAGTGTTCGTACCGTTGAGGAGGTAGACGCTATGCCGCATTCGTGCCAGCCTGGACCACCCCTCTGAGACTCGACCAAGGTTTGGGACGTCTGGTTTATCTCCGAAGCCGTCCCAATCGCAGGGGCGAGCATTGTACTGCTAACAAGCGTGAGAACGAACAGAACCACGCCGAAAAGGATTGGATAGCTGCCCCACGGAGATCAGGAACGGGGTTCATTTCTGGATATACAGCGAGTACATGATAACCGCGAGACCAAGGGCAACGAACAGGCTGTTGATGAGCACGCCGAGGGCCAATCCGACAGAAAAGAACTGGTTGGCCACGCCAGTCAGGATTGCCCCGAGTGTGATAATACCGAACCCGACACCAAGGACACGTAGTGAATCCTCACCCGTGCGTCGATAGGCCTTAAATGCAATGTAGGTGATCCCGCCACCGAGAAACAGGATTACGAACTTGACGACTGCAATCGCCGTGATGACGCCGTTCATACTTCGTCTCCCATCATCGACCAGATATCTACAAGCCGTTCATCGGTGGACTGTGGGGGCCGCTCAATACTCACCGAAAACTCGCCTGTATCGTCCACAGATATCATCACGTTATCGAATGATCTTTTGTAATGGGTAACACGTCCACCCCCGGAATTGATCGTATCCCACTCTCGGACAAGGGAAGCGGAACTGAGTAATTCTAATTTACGATACAACGTCGACTTTGGGATGTCACAGACATCATTCAATTCGTTCGCGGTCATGGGTTCAACGGTTTGGCGGAGGATGGAACGACAGTCGGGATCATCCAGCGCATCAAGGACTTCCTGTAACGCCGGTGCGTCCTCGGATGCCGCTGAATTATTTCCCATAATTCAATTAAATACATTGGACGAAAAATAGTGTCCGATTGTTTTTTGACGGTTCTCCTGATGAAGCAGGGCTGGGAAAAGTCTCGATTCCCAGCTCAAAAGTAACGATTTGAAAGAATAGAGAGGTGAGCGAAGACTTAGTGACATAATATTGAGAGGAGTATATTTTGTATTGATCTCTGAGTCGGGGTTCATTATTTTCAGATGGATCTTATATTCCCCTACAGAGCGAGCAGGGATAGGAAACGTATCATGAATTAATATTTCATGAGATGTGATACATAACCCACCTTCTGTCTGTGTCTGGAAATCATTCATATTAAATTAAATTTGTATGACCCAATATCCATTATTATACAACAAATTGCTATTTTATATATCCTTTTCGTACACTTCGAGAAGCTCCTTATATCGATTTTGTATTGTAACTTGGCTTATGTGGGCGACTTCGCTCACAGTCTCTTGTGTGAGCTGTTCGTTCGTAAGATGGGTCGCAGCATATAACGCAGCAGCCGCTAATCCTGCCGGGTTCTTCCCACTGTGTACCCCATTTTCTGTCGCAACCTCAAGAATTTCTCGAGAACGCTGTTCCGCTTCATCGCTCACGCCAAGTGATGAAGCGAATTGTGGAAGAAATTGAGTCGGAAGCTCCGGTTCAATTTTTAACTCAAGTTCACGGGATAGATATCGATACGCTCGCTGGACTCGGATTTTTTTAACACGACTCACATCAGAGAATTCTTCTAATGGCCGTGGCATTCCATGCTGTCGTGTAGCCGCGTACAGCGAAGCTGTTGACATCCCTTCAATCGATCGGCCGGGTAGTAAGTCCTTCTCTACAGCACGTCTGTATAGGATACCCGCTGTTTCTCGGATTGATTTCGGAAGGCCGAGTGCAGACGCCATCCGGTTTATTTCACCGAATGCTTGTTTAAGATTTCGTTCATGAGAATTTTTTGCTCGAAACCGTTCATCCCACATCCGAAGACGCTGTAACAGAGCGCGTTGACCATCAGGAACTGATTTTCCGTTAGCGTCCTCATCTCGCCAGCCGATAGTTGTACTTAAACCCTTATCATGCATCAGCCGTGTTGTTGGGGAACCAACACGACTCTTCTCATCGCGCTCCTCTGACGTGAACGCACGCCACTCTGGACCATGATCGATCCGGTTTTCCTTGAAAATCAACCCACAATCTTCACAAGTTGATTCACCTCCGGTATCGTTATGAGTGATTTGACCTGAACACTCGGGGCACACGCTGTTTTCAATGTACTCTGAGGCCTGATTGAGATTATCTAACGGCTGTTCGATGTTATGTTCTTGGCGCATAATAGTAACCCGATGAATAGGTTTGTTCCCCCCAAATCGTGGGGCTTCTTACCTGTTCTGAGGGGTAGCTGCGTATTGAACAAGTGGCGGAATCCCATTCGGGAGGAATCCGACCTATACCTTTGTAACCAAACTGTTGATAGACTTATTGTAATTAGGAAGCATCCTATCAATAAAAATATGTTCACCGGTATAATGAATACTAATCATTCAATTCACGATGGGGTGGTCAGCCTAGTAAATAAAGAACAACGACCTGTCCCCTTACTAAACGAATTTTAGATGGGGTACGAACGGAACCAATTCGTATTGGAAAGTCTATTTCCGTCGCAGAGATCGCAACAATTGGGATTTTCTGGTTCAGCCTCGGCCTCGGACTGCGACCATGTGTCCTCGGTTGGTACCAACGAATTCTGATGAACCCACTAGTAATCGTCCTAGGTGTTACAGCAATCAGGTCTCATCTGTCAGTTTGGTGGACTAACATTCACTTATCGGTTCCTAGTAGAGTGTTCTCAACGTATCACCCGATGGTACAGGCGGCGACAACCTCCTGCTCATACAAATCACCGTGCGCCGCTGTACGATGACAGACTCCCGTAGATGGACTAACAATTCCGAATCTCCCACTCCTGGCATTCATGCACATTACAGCCACAGAAGCTATTTGTTTGGCTGTATCTGAGAGACAAACGAACAACATCAGACAATTAATGATCAAAAGCGCCAATTTATCAGCACAACTCAGTATCGGAACTCGACGTATTGCTCACGCAAACCGATCAGTAACAGGTATTTTCAAATGACAAATTTAATTACACGGATCCAGTCTGTCGGCAGTGCAGTTGGACTGACGTACGGCTCAACGGTTATTGGATCGATTATTGTCACCATCGCTGCCGCATTACTGGGCGCATTCGGGATCGACGTAACCGCTCGTCCATCATTGCGCCTCGTGATGACCACGATCTTGTTACAAGGAGTAACATTCGGAGGGCTCTCAATCCTCTATCTCAGATTCCGCGGTCTCAACTACACATTCGTTTCGCTTTCGATTCCGGACCGCCGGGATATTGCTGTGACTATCGGAGGAATAGGTACGCTTCTCAGCCTACTCGTTGTCTCATCACGCATCACTTCCGCACTTGGACTGGAATCTGCAGAAAATCAGGTAGTAACGATTGGTCAACAGAATCCAACAGCCTTTCTGGTTCTAATTCCTCTATCGTTTTTGTTAGTTGGTCCGGGCGAAGAGCTCCTATACCGAGGATTGGTTCAGGGGACACTTCGAGAAACACTACATCCAACCCGTGCAATCGTTCTTGCAAGCATCCTCTTCGCGTCGATCCATCTCTTTTCGTTGAGCGGGGAAGGGAAACTCGTGTACGTCGGTATCGCATTCATTCTCGCCTTGGTACTCGGTGCGACCTACGAATACACCGATAACCTCACTGTTCCGGCCGTGATTCATGGTGCGTATAATGCGATACAATTTACCATCGCATATCTAACAGCTACTGGCGGCGTGTAACTGTTCGCTATCTGTTGATAGCGTATTTGTTTCTTTGACCGCTACACAAGTGCCTTACTTGCGGATAGTTTGACTGTAGCCGAATATGTTCGTAGGGGTCTCTCACTGACGGGGATTCCGCATTCCTGTTTTAATACGACAACAAAGTATTCCAAATGTACCATGACTAGATCTTTCGGTGCCCCTGGAACCGGACTATCCCGGAGAGAATTTCTCGCTGCGACTGGGGTGACAGGCGTGTCGGCGTTGGCGGGCTGTTCATCCAAAACAATCGACGCGCCGACAGCGGCCACGGGCACCCCGAGTGAAGCACAGACGACATCGTCTGATCTTCCCTACACCAGTCCTCCGACGGTGATTAATGTCGACGAACAGGGAGGATCCGTGACGATGGGGACGCAGCCGGCGCGACACGCGGTCCATCCACTTGATTCAATGGGCGGCCCGGTCGAGTTTCCCCGAGTCTGGGCATGGCAGGCCGACGACAACGACCCGAGCGTTCCAGGCCCGATCCTTCGGACAACCGAAGGGAATGACATGGAAGTGACCCTCGACAATACGAATGGGCGTCGACCCCATACCATCCACTTCCACGGGGTCACCAAAACATGGAAGAACGACGGTGTTCCGACATCGACCGGAATCCAAGTCCCGGCGGGTGAGAAACACACCTATGAAATTCCGGCGAACGTTCCGGGGACGCACCTGTACCACTGTCACTTCCAGACACACCGTCACATCGATATGGGAATGTACGGTATCTTTCGGGTCGACCCCGAAGGCTACGAGTCGGCGGACCGGGAGTACTTCATGACGATCAAAGACTGGGACTCACGGATCCCGGAAAAATGGGCCGGAGAGGCGGATTTTACCTACGATACGACCTCGCGGACTCCGGACGTCTTCACGGTTAACGGGAAGAGCGCACCCCGGACGCTCCACCCCGAACAAGGGTCACCGATCATTGTCGATCAGGGCGATCAGGTCCGTATTCACCTCGTCAACGGGGGATACATGTCACACCCGATACACATCCACAACCACCGCTTCCGGCGCGTCGAAAAGGACGGTGGGACGGTTCCGGAGGCCACCCGCCACGACATGGATGTCACGAATATTGCACCCGCTGAACGACACACAATCGAGTTCACGGCGGACGCAGACCCCGGGATCTACCTCATGCACTGCCACAAAGTCAACCACGTGATGAACGGGTCGTTCTACCCCGGTGGCATGCTTACGGGGGTTGTGTATCGCTCCGTCATGGATACGGACATCTTCAGCCAGCTCATGGAATACGCCGGCTACGAACCGAACTGACACGATCAGACACCCTCCCCCCTCCCTCCGAGCCTTTCTAGTCGGGGCTCTACAGCACGGTTCCACTCATACACAGACTCTCAGGTGGTCACGAGGTGCGTCTCGGGGAAACGAGAGAGACAGATAGTTGTGTGTGAGTTACTAAGCTCGCGTAATGACTCAGAAAGGCCGGAAAGAGAAAGCGGATGGTGACAGACCGAAATCTCGCAGAAGGTCGATCCGCCTACTCGTCCTGGTTTCTGTCGGGATCAGTCTCCTTTCGCTGGTCCCCACAGTTTCGGCCCACGGTGGCGCCGAGGCGTCGGGTTTCACACAGTCGCACGGGCTGGCGATCGCTGGTATCGGCGCCCTCGCAGTCGGTGCGCTCGTTCTCCTCAAGCGAAGGGAACGGATCTCACCGAGAGCCGCTCTGTACGGGATTGCGGTCGGCATCGGAGTTGCTGTCGCCGGTGCGATCCTCTTTGAGGGCCTGGCCCCGGATCCGACGTATCAGGCAGATTCGATGCCGTTCTCGCGGTCTTTGTATCAGCCGCTCGCGATCGGAACCGGCCTGTTAGTCGTGGTTGCGAGTTTTATCACCGGACTCGTTCGATGGACGACACGTCCTCGGTACATGGCTCTCGGAATACTGTTCGGCGGCTGGATACTGTATCCGTATCTGCTGCCCGGGTTCAGCGGCTACACCAATCCGATAGGATACGGGATCGTCCTCGCGACACCGCTGCTCGTCGGATACATTCTCTGGAAAGACGTTGGCGCGGCGCTGTCGACGATCCTTCGGGATTCGGTGGCGCGTCGGTTCGGATTCAGCGTCGGAGTCATGGTGAGCCTCTTCTTCATGGCGACGGCAGGATACCTGTCGTTCTTCAGTGAAGAGGGGGCTCCGCAAGAGACGACCATAGCTGTCCTGAACGTGCTGTATCAGATCGTGCGATGGCCCACCCTTGAGGTACTGCTTCCTGACGTCCCGTTTTTCATCGCGATCTCGCCTGGAGTGGTCATCGTACTGGGACTACTCGGCGTTCTCGTGGGATTGAACGCAGCCGCCGTCGCTCACTCGTGGCGTCTCGATCGGCAGGCGGGCGCCACACAGAGCACGGCCGGGACGGCGACGGTCGTCGGTGCGTGTACGTGTGGGTGTTGTGGGCCACTCGTCTCCCAAGTCGCCGTCATCGCGGCCGGCCCGACGATCGCGGCGCCGATATACTGGATCTTCGTCGATTCGGCGTCGCCACTGAGTTCAATATTCTTGTTAGGTAGCATCGCACTGTTCACCGGCACGCTCGTGTATTCGATTGACTCCCCAGCACCTATCCGAAAAGATACGTCTGAGATCAGTACGGGAGTCACAGAATAGGCGTCTCGGCCACATCGATCCTCCGTTGCTGATCGTTCATCAAGTTTTGTTGAAACGAAGTGCGGACCACCGGACGTAGTAACCCGAATGAAGACGCTTCAGACGGACGGACACTGTGAGTTTGGGGGCAGTACCGGACAGGACCGCTACGGACTAACGCGGAATTCGCCGTGTTTCATCCCGAAAAAGTACGCGACCACCGAGAACGCGATCATCGAGGGAAGAACCATCATAAATACGGTCGAAGGTGCCATCACTGCGGTTAGCGCGACCGTTGCGACAGCGACGATCACGGCGAGCGGAACCACCGAACGTGTAAAGTCGAACTCCATAGTTGTAGTAGTATCTAGACAAGCATAGTCCTTAAGAAACAGAAGGAATGAGGAGCCGGATGGTGACCCCAACAGTCGGATCAACGATGCGCGAACCTTGATATCCACCCTTCATACCACGTCGGTGAGACAGCTCGGATCCGTGCTCGTTTGGAGGCCGTACCCCTCATCAAATTAGCTTCCGTTGAGTGTTTACCGCGATCAACCCACCGCCGGCAATGACCGCGGCCGCTGCCGTCAGCGGATTGAAGAACCCGACAGCCAACGCCGCGAGGGCGATACCATTGTAGGAGAACGCGAGGAGGTTGTTCTGTTTCACGCGGCGGCGAGCCGCTCCCGCGAGGTCGAAGGCGGTTTCGACAGAGCGGATGTCGTTGTCGACGATGGCAATGTCGGCAGCGTCGGCGGCTAGTGCTGTACCGCCGCCCAGAGAGATACCGAGGTCGGCAGCGGCGAGGGCCGGGGCGTCGTTGGTACCGTCACCGACCATCGCGACCTCCCCATCAGATTTGAGCCGCCGGATCGTTGCCGTCTTCCCCTCCGGCGGAACCGTCGCAAAGACGTGCGTCACGGCGTCGTGTCGCTTGAAGAAGTCCGTTGCCTCCTCGTCGTCGCCGGTCAGGACGACGATCTCCGTGCCCCGTTCCCCAAGCCGAGAGACGGTGTCATCCCAGCCGTCTCGCGGCTCGTCCCCGACGACAATCAGCCCCTCTGCTGTCCCGTCACGACCGACGACCACCGGAAGCTGTCCGAATTCCTGGGCGTCGGCGATCCGAGATCGGATGTCGTCGTCGACGGTCCACCCCTGTTCTGCGAACAGATCAAGGTTTCCGACGAGGTACGATGTGTTGCCGATCACGCCTTCGATACCGGACCGATGGTTCGTGAACTCGCGTATCTGACCGACGCCTTCCGTTCCGGCCGCGTCATCTCCGGAGTCCGGCTGATCCGCTGTGCCGTCGCTACCGTCTTTCCCAGCGAATGCCGTCGTGATAGCGTTCGCGGCGGGATGTGACGCCCGTTGTTCGAGTGCGGCGACGGCGTCGAGCAACTCGGGAGGCGCGTCCGCTTTGATCACTTCCATCTCTCCGGTTGTGAGTGTCCCCGTCTTATCGAAGACGACGATATCGACGTCGCGGAGCCGTTCAAAAACTGTTTCGTCGAAGATGATGATCCCGCGGCGGAGCGCACTGGAGAGGCTCTTCGCGACCGACAGGGGCGTCGCAAGGCCGAGAGCCCACGGTGAGCCGGCAAGGATGATCAACAGCGCGAGGAGGAGGGCATCTGGCAGGCCCATCCCGAATGCGAGTACACCGACGCCGCCAACCGCGACAGCGGCTCCGACGACGAGGAAGACGGCGTACGACGCGAGTTGGTCAGCATGGCGTTGGACGCCGTGAGTCGCGCTCTGTAGGTCCCAGACGGCAGTCGTTATCCGGTCGATACTACTCGTTAGGTCCGGGGCGACACGGACCAACGCTGCCCCGTCCGTCACGATCGACCCCCCGATCACGTCGTCGCCGGCGCGTTTGAGCACCGGAAGTGACTCCCCTGTCACGATCGCTTCGTCGACGGTACAACTGTCTTCAACCAGTTCACCGTCTATTGGAACACGTTCGCCCTGTCGGACGAGCACGACATCCCCTGTACTGAGATCCTCCACGCGAACTTCCTGAGTCTCCCCGTCCGAGTCGTACGTTCGTGTACTCTCGACCTGTGAAATGGTGAGTTCGGTGAGACGATCAAGTGCCCGCTGTTTGATCGACGATTCGTAGAATACCATCGCGGTAACCGCAGCCGTGACGATGATCGCGAGATCATAGAAAATGTCGTTTTGCCCGAGAATAACGGCAGCCGTACTGTACGCGTACGCGCTAACGGCGGTGAGCGCAACCAACAGGTCGGTGTTCGGGCGTCGCATTTTGAGACTGATATACGCGCCACGCAACACTGGCAGACCGGTGAAGACGAGAATGATACCAGTCATCACGAAATACAGTCGGAGGAACACGAATGCCCCTTGACTGTTTAGCCGAAATGTGCCCTCAAATATTTCGAGCACTTGCCAGTCGAAAATCGACGCGAGCTGCGCTGGATAGAGGATCGCAACGTATGGAACCAACAGAAACGCACCGAAGAGGAACCCAACGGAGTATCGCATACCCAAGAGCTGGTCGTCTCGGCGCTTTCGAATCCCACCCATCTCCCGCGATCGACGTGTCGTGCCACCGGCCTCACCCACGTCTGATGAGGCATCTTCACGGAGATACGCGGTGTAACCCAGCGAGCTCAGTGCCTCGCGCAACGATTCCTTCGAAACAATGGCTGGGTCGTGTTCAACTCGGATCGTCTCCGTGACGTAACTCGCCTCGGCACTAGCCACTCCCTCTTGTTTATCGGCAAGAGATTCAAGATACGCCTCACACGTCGCAGAATACATTCCGTCGATCCGGAGGAACGTTTGAGAACGATGTTGATTGGGAGGACCCGTGTCGTCTCCCTCTTCGATCTTGCTCTCAGATGAGGTTTGCGTGGCATCGGGAGAATCGGAAGCTCCGAGCGTCGTATACACATCGTGGCAACCACTCGAACAGAACGATTGTTCACCGACAGTCTCAAATGTGGAAGAGTGAACCTCGCGACCACACAAGTAGCAGTTATCAGTCATAGTTCAACAGAGGGGTGCTTGGTCTGCTTGAAACTATACCGGCCTGAATAGACATCATAAAACATATTATTCCATATAGATTGATCAGGCGCTAGGACGTTGATCGCTCAGTATACAATAATCGGGTCATGTTTATGTGGTTGTTGCTACCTTCCGTATGGTGAGATTCACAGTAGTGTATCTGTGTCGATCCATATTGGTTCTACACGTACACAGTACCCTCAAGAGCAGCCCTTTGTAGGCAGCATATAGGAGCAAAGCACGTTCTACACGTACACAGTACCCTCAAGAGTACACGATAACCATCCTCGCTCACTGATCTCTATGTGTAATTGTACCATGATACCCAACAGGGCAGTTCCAAATGAGGGCTGATCACCGCGCCAGCGGGATGGGTAGTTCCTCGAGAACGTGACAACAGCGGTCCCAAGTGTAGTTAGAGAGTTTCTCGACAGAATTACGCTGTTGAAACACATGGATTCCTCGCACGAGAAATAAAGCACACTCCCGACAGCAAATCCCACGCTGCGATTGATCGCGTAGAAGTCGTTGACTAGAATTTCCATTAGTGCCATCAGCCGCAGATTTTCAAGTGTAATACTACCATTTGCCGAATTTTCACCGATTATGAGACTCAAATTACGATCGATAGTGGATTCAGGTTCGGAAGAAAGCGCCGGATGAAATTGCTAGCTCCGCCTTCAGGGCAGTCTTCATCAAGTTACGCCTCCAAAGGCAGGTTGAATGACTACCACGAGCAAGATATTTTAATAGTAACATTGTTGGTAATCCCACGTGGCAGGTGTTCCGAAAACTCGGTACAACTATTCTACTCAGGTGATACAAAATAATAAGTGGACCCTCGTGAAGTAGAGGGGCGAGACTACGGAAGCAAATATGATTGACACAGTTATCTTACAACGAGGGAGCGACTGGCGCGCGCAAGCGGAGGTTTTCGACGAGATCTTCTTCGTCTTCCTCGCGCTCGGTACCCTCGTCGGCACCATCGTCGTGGCGTACACGCTGTGGAACGTGTACAAGTACCGCGACGACGGGGGCGAACCGAAAGAAGACTTCGACGCGCCGACGGTCGGCGAGCTCCCGACGGGACAGGGTGGTCCGAAAGCGAAGAAGCTCTTCCTCTCATTTGGACTGAGCGCGATCGTCGTTATCAGTCTCGTTGTGTACGCGTACGGGATCCTCCTCTACGTCGAGGAGGGGCCAGACACAGCAGACGAGAGCGACATCGAGATCCTCGTCGAGGGGTACCAGTTCGGCTGGGAGTACGAGTACCCGAACGGCCACACCACGACGGGCGAGATGGTCGTGCCGGCCGATAACCGAGTCAACCTCGACGTGACCTCACGCGACGTGTGGCACAACTTCGGCTCGTCAGAGTTGCGGATAAAATCCGACGCTATCCCCGGAGAGACCAGCGAGGTCTGGTTCTCCGTGAGTTCCGAAGAAGTCGAGGCACAGGGCGGCGAGGCAACGTACCGAGTCGAATGCTTCGAGCTCTGTGGGGCCGGTCACTCTGCGATGACTGGTCAAATCACGGTGCTCCCGCAAGACGAGTGGGAAGAATGGTATACAGGTACCCAAAGTGAAAACACCTCCAATATCGATAGGACTTCCGCCGGAAATACTCCCAGCGTTGACAACGCGATCATTCGAGGTGCCCCTACATGAGCGAACTCCCGCCCACGACTTCGGTCAAACGATGGCTCGTCACGACTAACCACAAGGACATCGGGATCCTCTACACGATCACTGCCCTGTTCTTCCTACTATTCGGCGGTGTCCTTGCTTTACTGATCCGTGTCCAGCTCTGGGAACCAACGAATCAGATCCTGTCCGGGCTGGCGTACAACGAGGCCGTCACTGCCCACGGACTGATAATGGTGTTCTGGTTCCTCTCCCCGTTTGCCTTCGGCTTTGCAAACTACTTCGTGCCGCTCCAGATCGGTGCCGACGACCTTGCGTTCCCACGGCTTAACGCACTCTCCTACTGGATGTACCTGTTCTCAGGCGTATTATTATCAATCAGCTTCTTCCAAGGCGGCACGCTGAGCGCTGGCTGGACGATATACGCTCCGCTCAACATACCCGCGTACACACCGAGTATCGGCTCGACGGGTGCGATACTAGCACTCGCGATGTTCACCATCGGAGTCACCGCCTCGTCGATAAATTTCCTCGTGTCTATTCATCACTCGCGTGCCGAAGGGATGGGAATCATGGACATGCCGATGTTCACATGGTCCATCCTCGCGACCGTGTGGATGATGCTGTTCGCATTCGCCGCATTACTCGCTGCGGGACTAATTCTTGCATCCGACCGTGTACTAGGCTCGGTGTACTTTTCCGCAACAGAGGGCGGCTCCCTTCTGTGGGGCCACCTATTCTGGTTCTTCGGCCATCCGGAGGTGTACATCGTCTTCTTCCCGGCGCTCGGTGCAATGTTGGAGCTTTTCCAGACATTCTCTGGGCGTCGCCTCGTCGGGCGAAAGTGGGTGATAATCGCCATCTGTCTTGTCTCCGTCCAATCGTTCCTTGTGTGGATGCACCATATGTTCCTGACGACGATCAATTTGGAGATCAAGACGCTAATGATGGCAACCACCATCGGTATTTCCTTACCCTTTGACCTGATCGTGTTCTCGCTGATCTACACGCTCATCAAGGGACGAATCCAGTTCACGACACCGTTCCTCTTCGCGTTCGGGGCGCTGCTATTGTTCATCCTCGGCGGCATCACCGGGGTGTTCCTCGGCGCTATCGTCCTCGACTACGAGTTCCGTGGCACCTACTGGGTGGTCGCGCACTTCCACTACGTGATGTTCGGGGGGGCGACAGCGCTGATCGGCGCTGCGTACTACTGGTTCCCGAAAATAACTGGGAAGATGTACGATGAACTCCTCGGGAAGATCCATTTCATACTGTTCTTCATCGGGTTCAACGCCGTCTATTTCTCGATGTTCCTCGGGTGGGAGACCCCCCGGCGTGTCTTCGAATACAACCCCGAACTCCAAATTTACCACCAATTCGGGACTATCGGCGCGTTCGTACTCGGATTCTCCTTCTTCATCATGTTCTATAACTTCGCGAAGTCGTATGTCTCCGGCGAGCCTGCCGGCGACAACCCATGGGACTACTCGCGAACTGCTGAGTGGGCCATCTCTTCACCCCCGCCGCTCGAGAACTGGCCAAACCGGCCGTCCTACGCGTCCGGTAAGCTTGAATTCGTGAAAGATTATGTGCCAGACGGAGGTCCGGCTGTCAAGACCGACGCCAATGGGAACGGAACGACTGACGGTGGTGACACCCACTCCGAACACATCAAAAAATATCCGTACTGGGACAAGCACCCAAGCCACGCAAGTATCTGGCCGCTGGCCCTATCGCTGGCAGTCGGTGTATTGTTCCTCGGACTCACCGGGTTCCGCGATAACGTTGTCTTCGAGCTGGGCGAGTCGCTCACATCGACTGGCGTGACAATCTCGAATCCAGTATACCCGATACTCATAGTTATCGGTCTGGTCGGACTCATTTGGACCGGGGTGAAGTGGGGCCTTGAGGACTTCTATGCCCCACCGACAGAGTTCGCCGAGCGGTGGCCGTTCGACGGCATCGAAAAAGTCAAGCTGGGGATGTGGTTCTTCATCGCGTCAGACGTGATCGTCTTTGGCGCGTTCCTCTCTGCAGCCATCTTCGTCCGGTACAACGCCGGCTGGATGACATGGGAGCCACTGGCCGAACCACTACCGGGGCTGATCAACACGTTCGTACTCCTCACCTCGTCATTTACCGTGATCTTGGCGCTGGTCGCCGCTCGTCGAAAGAATCGGCAGGGCCTGCTCGCGTCACTCGGTACAACGATAGTGCTTGGATTCACATTCTTGGGTATCAAGCTCTGGGAGTGGAACAAAGAGATCTTCGAACGAGGCGTGACAATTTCGGCGAATGCCCATGGTGACCCTATTCAAGCATCGATCTACTACGTCACGACCGGCCTCCACGGGATCCACGTAGTTATTGGCCTTGTGATCGCCATCTTCCTGTTCATCAGGGCCTACCAAGGCCACTACCTCGACGACGAGCGGCCAATCGAGTACTTTGGCCTCTACTGGCACTTCGTCGACATCGTCTGGGTGTTCATCTTCCCGCTGTTCTACCTCTTCTGAATACATCGGAATAATTATAAAATTCCGAATATATTGAATTTTATATTATCAACAGTGTAGATATCTACGACCCATAAATCTCCGCCCACTCATAGTGATTACTGCGACTATTTTCACGGGTGGTGTCGAAAGACGGCGGTTCAGAGGCTCCAATCACCGATCCAGATCATCACGGCGGTAAAGAATCGCAGTAATCACTATCAGTCACGTGTCCTGGGGAGCACCAATTCCGACCGTCGCTGGGGAAGTGATGTCGAATTTGATTCTCCGACATTCCCTCCCGAATGCGAATCATCGAACTGGCAGCGTGATGCTACAGTTCTGTATTGAGAGTGTGGACGGATTTTGCGATGCCACGAACACACGTCGACGACAACACTTGGCGAGAGTGGGTCGATCCCTACATCGTCGATTCCAAGCGGCTCATCACGGTCTGCCGGAACAACCTCCGTTTCAAGCAACTCGAAGACCTAGATGTCGACCTCGTCGAAGGGAAAGACGGGATCCAAATCCAATTAGCCGAGTTCGAGCTGGATATACACTGGCGAGAAGCTCTTTCGAAGTACGCTGAGCAGCATGAATCCCACTGTACGGCTTCGCACAGGCAGTTCTCGAACGAGCAGAACGGGACGATCTGCTCGACCGTCAAGGACCAACCGTAGATCGTACAGTCGCGCGAATACCGGATGAGACGGTTCAGTCATGCCGAGAGGTCGACTCCTTTGAGTCGGCGGGCGTTGATCGCGACGATGATCGTCGACAGTGACATGAACACGGCACCGATGGCCGGCGACAGTAGAATGCCGATGGGTGCGAGGATTCCCGCAGCGAGTGGCAGCGCGAACACGTTGTAGCCGGTCGCCCAGACGAGGTTCTCCTGCATCTTCCGGTAGCTCGCCTTCGAGAGCTTGATGAGACGGACCACGTCGAGAGGGTTGTTGTCGACGAGGATGATGTCGCCCGACTCGATGGCGACGTCGGTCCCGGAGCCGATGGCGATGCCCACGTCAGCCCTGGTGAGCGCTGGCGCGTCGTTGACGCCGTCGCCGACCATCGCGACCAGTTTGCCCTCGGACTGGAGTTGTTCGACCTTCGTGTCTTTCTCCTCCGGGAGCACCTCAGCAAAGTACTGGTCAATGCCGAGTTCTTCAGAGACGGCCTTCGCGACGTCTTCGCTGTCTCCCGTAAGCATCGCCACCTCGATGCCCATCCCATGCAGTGCCTCGATGGCCTGTCTGCTCTCTTCCCGAATGACATCGGCCAGCGCGAACGCCGCGACGACCTCAGATTCGTCGTGAATCAGATAGATAACCGTCTGTGCGTTCGCTCCGGCTTCCTCGGCGAAGGCAGTAATGTCGTCGGATCGCTCGATACCGAGTTTCTCGATCAAATTGGGGCCACCCAGGTGGACCGTTTCGCCATCGACGGTGGCTCTGACACCGAGGCCACGGAGGTTTTCGAAGCTCGAGACCTTCGCCCGTTGGATGTCACGTTCGGCGGCGGCGTTCCGGATGGCGCGAGCGATCATGTGTTCGGAATCGCCTTCGACGCCCGCAGCGACCTCGAACGCCCGCTGTTCATCCCAGTCGCCTGCCGTCTCGACGCCGACGACGCCCTGTTCGCCCTTCGTGAGCGTCCCGGTCTTGTCGAACATCACCGTGTCGAGGTTCCGGGCTTCCTCCATAGCGATACGGTCGCGGATGAGCATCCCGTTCTGGGCAGCCGTGGAGGTGTTGATTGCCACCACGAGCGGGACGGCCAAGCCGAGTGCGTGCGGACACGCGATGACGAGAACCGTCACGACGCGTTCGAGGACGGTGATGTTGAATCCGACCGCGACGACCCACGCAACGGCCGTAATCGCCGCGACGCCGAGTGCGACGTAGAACAGCCAGCCGGCTGCCCGGTCGGCCAGGAGTTGCGTGCGGGATTTGGACTGCTGGGCCTCGTCGACCAGTCGCATGATGCCTGCCAGCGTCGTCTCGTCACCGGTCTTCGTGACGCGAACGCGGAGGCTGCCGTCCTGGTTGACCGTACCAGCGACGACTTCTGACCCGGGTTCCTTGTCGACAGAACGAGACTCGCCGGTGATCATCGATTCGTCGACCGAGGACTCCCCCTCGACGACTTCCCCATCCGCAGGTACACTCGCACCCGGACGGACGAGAACGACGTCGTCCTCGCCGAGTTCGGAGACAGGAATCTCTTCCGTGTCCCCACTCTCGGTGACGCGCTCGGCGATGTCGGGCATGAGCTTCGCCAGCTCGTCGAGCGCCCCGGAGGCCTGCCGGACCGAGCGCATCTCCATCCAATGGCCCAGTAACATGATGTCGATCAGCGTGACGAGTTCCCAGAAAAAGGGCGTCGTCCCTGGAAGGAACAGGCTGGCGATGGAGTAGACGAACGCGACCGTGATGGCCAGCGAAATAAGCATCATCATCCCCGGCTCACGGTTCTCGAGTTCCGTCCGGGCCATCGAGAGGAACGGCACCCCACCGTACGCGAAGACGATCACCGAGAGGACGGGCGTGATCCAGACGCTCCCGGGGAATATCGGTGCCGTGTACCCGAAGACGTCCTGGATGAACTCGCTGAAAAAGATGACTGGCACCGAGAGGACGAGCGACACCCAGAACCGCCGGCGGAACATCCCTTCATGGCCCGTGTGGTCCGTGTGGGCTCCGTGATCGTCGTGTGGGCCCCCTTCGTGACCGTTCGCCCCGCGGTCGTGTTCTGCGTCTCCGTGGTGAGTGTGTTCGGATTCGACTTGGTGGTGATCGTGTTCGGCTTCGTGCTCGTGCTGTACGTGTTCGTCCGGGTGTTCGGGTTCTGTGGGTGCCTCATCCGCCGCAGTGTGTGCTTCGTGCTCCGAGGGGTGGGACTGCTGCTCGGATGACGCGTGGGCTGATGCTCGTGGTTCCGACTCTGTTTTTAACCGGCAAATTCGACAACAGTAGACGGGTCCTTCGGATTGGTTCGAGGTGTGACCCTCTGCAGAGGGGGTTTCGGAGTTCTCGTGGTCTGGATGGTTGCTCATGGTGTGGGTGTTGGTGCCGTCCCTCATTATGCTGTCCAGACCCTGATACGGCGCGGTACCGTCAAGAGGGCCGGTGTCGAACGAGAACGGCGGTGCGCTCGTGGACGTGCGTTCCGGCGTTTCTCAGGCGTGGGAGGTGTATCCGGCGTCCTCGACGGCTTGAACGAGTGACGTGACGTCAGCGTCGCCGTCGACGCTCGCCTGTTCGGCCTCTCGATCGGCGGTCGCGTCGGTCACGCCGCTCACTTCTCGAAGCGCGTCTTCGACTGTCTGTTCACAGTGGCCGCAGGTCATGCCTTCGACGGTGATCGTCTGCGTCATACAGCTATACGTATGAGATGCACGTCTTTGTCAGTTACTGCTTCGAATCCAAAGTCAATCCTGAAAATGAAATGGCATACGAAGCCCAACGCTGGGAAACAATATTGTAATTCGAGATACCTACAGATAGATATGCGTGATTTAGATGAGACTGACATGAAGATCCTCTCGCTACTGGCAGAGGACGCGCGACGTCCGTTCAGCAGCATCGGTGAGGAGGTAGATCTCTCTGGTCCGGCCGTATCAGACCGCGTGAAACGGTTAGAGGAATCCGACATCATCAACGGGTTCACCGTCGACGTGAATCGCGCACAACTGCGAGCTGGCGTTCCGGTGTTCGTCCGGCTCGAAAACGATACCTCTGTCATCGAGCCACTTCGAAGCCGACTCCACGACGCGGATGGTATCGAACACCTCTTCGTTACTGCCGAGGGGAAAATATGGTTCTACGGTCGTGCGGAGGGGCAGAACGTTCGACGGTGGATCGATGGGCTTCTCGAGGAGACGCCATCGACGGACTACTCGGTAACGCTCGTCGACGACCTCGAATGGACACCCTCGCTCGACGGCACTGAGTTCGCAATTACATGTGCCGAGTGTGGGAATACGGTCGATAGCGAGGGCGAATCCGCTCGAATCGACGATGATGTCTATCACTTCTGTTGTTCGTCGTGCCGTGGTCGCTTCGAAGACCAGTATCAGCGACTCGAAGAAGGAGCGTAAGCTGTAGTCGCTGTTTCCTCTCTGGGTGGGGTCGTTGATATTGGCTTCCTTCGGCGGTGTAACGTTAATTTGCTTTAGAATCTGAATTCTATACTTGTCTAAAGCCCTGTTCTCGAAACAGTAACTGCACTAAGTAAGGACCACGTATTGTAGGGTACGAATGGGAACGCGAACTGTCCACCTCGATATCACGGGAATGTCCTGCGCCAACTGTTCGGCGACGATCCAGGACACCCTCGAATCCCTCACCGGGGTATCGGAGGCGAACGCGAACTTCGCCACCGACGAGGGCTCCGTCGAGTACGACCCCGAGGAGGTATCGCTCCGCGAAATCTACGACGCTATTGATGATGCCGGCTACGGCGCCGTCTCGGAGACGGCCACCATCGCCATCTCCGACATGACGTGTGCCAACTGTGCTGAGACCAACGAAACCGCGCTGGAGGCCACACCGGGCGTCATCGACGCCGAGGTCAACTACGCGACCGACGAGGCGCAGGTCACGTACAATCCTGCCGACACGTCGCTAGACGCGCTGTACGACGCCATCGAAGACACGGGGTACTCACCGGTTCGTGAGGACGACGGGGAATCCGGTGAAGATGCCCGTGACGCCGCACGACAGGCCGAGATTCGGAAACAGCTCCGGCTGACCCTGTTTGGCGCGGTGCTGTCGGCCCCGCTGCTGTTCTTCCTCGCCGAGAAGTTCCTGCTCGGCGGTGGCGTCCTCCCGGAGACGATTCTCGGGGTCGAGTTCGGCTGGGCAGAGTTCCTGCTGGCGACACCCGTCCAGCTGGTACTCGGCTGGCCGTTCTACAAGAACTCCTACAAGGCGCTCGTGAAGAACGGTCGCGCCAACATGGACGTGCTGATCGCGCTGGGTTCGACCACCGCGTACGTCTACTCCGTCGCAGTCTTGCTCGGCGTGATCGCCGGTGGGCTGTACTTCGACACCGCAGCGCTCATCCTCCTGTTCATCACGCTCGGGAACTACCTCGAAGCCCGCTCGAAGGGGCAGGCCGGCGAGGCGCTGCGGAAACTGCTGGAGATGGAGGCCGACACCGCGACCCTCGTCGACGAGGACGGGAACGAGGAGGAGATTCCCCTGGAAGACGTCGAGGTCGGCGACCGGATGAAGGTGCGACCGGGCGAGCAGATTCCCACGGACGGCGTCGTCGTCGACGGGCAGTCGGCGGTCGACGAGTCGATGGTCACGGGAGAATCGGTCCCCATCGAGAAGAGCGAGGGCGACGAGGTGGTCGGCTCCACCATCAACGAGAACGGCGTGCTCGTCGTCGAGGCGACGAAGGTCGGGAAGGACACGGCGCTCCAGCAGATCGTGCAGACGGTCAAGGACGCCCAGTCGCGCCAGCCCGACATCCAGAACCTCGCTGACCGCATCTCCGCGTACTTCGTGCCGGCCGTCATCGCGAACGCCGTTCTCTGGGGCGTCGTCTGGTACCTGTTCCCCGGAACTCTCGCGAGCTTCGTCGAGTGGCTCCCGCTGTGGGGTGCCGTGGCAGGTGGACCCGCAATTGCTGGAGGGACCGTCACCGTCTTCGAGTTCTCGATCATCGTGTTCGCGTCGGCCGTACTGATCGCCTGCCCCTGTGCGCTCGGGTTGGCGACGCCTGCCGCGACGATGGTCGGAACGACCATCGGCGCACAGAACGGCGTCCTGTTCAAGGGAGGTGACATCCTCGAGCGAGCGAAGGACGTGGACACGGTCGTCTTCGACAAGACCGGGACGCTG
This sequence comes from Halorubrum salinarum, assembly GCF_013267195.1. NCBI lineage: Archaea > Methanobacteriati > Methanobacteriota > Halobacteria > Halobacteriales > Haloferacaceae > Halorubrum > Halorubrum salinarum. Next base: position 93,909 of record NZ_CP053943.1, read on the forward strand.
ACGAAAGGAGAGATGGAGCTGACCGACGTGGTCGTGTTCGATAGTGACGGCCAACCGGTCGCGGACGGCGGCGACACCGCTGCCGATGGGGGTCAGCTAACCGCACGTGACCGCCTTAGCGAGGAAGACGTCCTTCGGCTCGCAGCCACGGCCGAGAGCGGGAGCGAACACCCGCTCGCCCGCGCTATCGTCAACGGAGCCAAGGATCGTGGCATCGACGTGACCGACCCCGAGGACTTCGAGAACGTCCCCGGACACGGCATCAAAGCGACCGTCGGTGACAGCGAGGTACTGGTGGGCAACCGGAAGCTGCTCCGCGACAACGGGATCGACCCCTCGCCCGCCCAGGAGACGATGGAACGCCTAGAGAACGAGGGGAAGACAGCCATGCTCGTCGCCTACGAGAACGAACTGGTTGGAGTGGTCGCTGATGCCGACACGATCAAAGAGAGCGCGAAGGACGCCGTACACCAACTACAGGAACGTGGTGTCGACGTGATGATGATCACCGGCGACAACGAGCGGACCGCCCGCGCGGTCGCCGAGCAGGTCGGCATCAACCCCGAGAACGTTCGCGCGGGGGTTCTCCCCGAGGACAAGTCCGACGCCGTCGAGACCATCCAGGACGAGGGCCGGAAGGCGATGATGGTCGGTGACGGCGTCAACGACGCGCCCGCCCTCGCCGTCGCGTACGTGGGGACGGCCATCGGCTCGGGGACGGACGTCGCCATCGAGGCCGCCGACGTCACGCTGATGCGCGACGACCCGCTCGACGTCGTGAAGGCCATCCGCATCTCGGACGCGACGCTCGCGAAGATCAAGCAGAACCTCGTCTGGGCGCTCGGGTACAACACCGCGATGATTCCGCTGGCGTCGCTAGGCCTGCTCCAACCGGTGCTCGCTGCCGGGGCGATGGCGTTCTCCAGCGTGTCGGTGCTGTCGAACAGCCTGCTGTTCCGACGGTACACCCCCGATCACGACTACAAACTGCTCGGGAAACTCCGCTGAACGCCAAATCCACTTGCTCCATGTCGTCTATTTCCCGCCGCACGGTGCACGCGTACCTCGTCGAGACGGCCGATACTGAGCCCACGTACCTTCGGGCTCGGGATATCGCCAGCGACCTCGACGGATCGCCGAAAGCCGTCGCACAGTATCTGAGCCAGCTCCAGGACGACCTCACCGACGTGTCGCTCGAACAGTGGGGACGCTCGAAGAGCACGACGTGGCGACTGGAGGTGAGCGAGTCGTGAGCACCGTCACTCACCGCGTCGAAACCGCCCTCCCCGCCACTGGAACTCGGGAGTGGTGGGTCCTGTATCTGCTCGCCCCGGTCGTCCTCGTCGGTGCAGCACTCCTCGCATTCCCGACGCTCGTCTACGACCGATTCGTCTGGCAGTATCTCTGGGGCCCGGTCGTCGCTGACGCTGCCGGCCAGCCAGTCACGCACGAGGGAATACGGGCCGTCCGCGGATACAACGCCGTGAACACGGTGACGTACCTCGCGGCAGTCGTGTACAGTCTCCCCGGGCTCCGAGCGTATCTCGACTCCCTCGATGTCACGTACGACGCTCGACTCGCGTACGGGTTCGCGCCAATCATCGTTGCTGGCGGAGCGATGCGCGCCCTCGAGGATATCGGCCTGCTCGGTGACTACGCCGTGCTGTTCATCACGCCGTCGATCTACTTCGTCGTCACCGCCGTCACCGTCCTCTCACTCGGCGTCGGCGCACTCGCGCGTAACCGGAATATCGGATCCATCCCGTCGATAGTCGGTCTCGTTGGAACGGTCTGGGCGATCGGTGCCGTCGGGTGGGCGCTCTGGTATGGGCTCTCGACGTCGGCTCCACTCCGCGTGTGGGTGCCGGTCGCGACGACGGGGATCGCCCTCGGCGTGACCGCGCTCTACTACTGGGGCGCGAGTCTTGTGGATATCGCACACCTCCGACACCCGTTGTCCCTGCTGGCCGTCTTCGGCCAGATGTGGGATGCGGCGCAGAATCTCATCGGCGTCACGTTCCTCGGCTATTCACCCAAGCTGGTCGTGACGAATCTCGTGTACCAGGCGACCGGATTCTCGGGATCGACGTTCGTCCTCAAACTCCTCGTGACTGGCGGTATCGTGTGGTACCTCGCGGACGCGAAAGAAGAAATGAATCACACTTGGTGGTGGCTCATGACGTTCTTCATCGGGGCGATTGGGCTCCCGATGGGCGTCCGTGGATCGCTTCGGATGATGCTCGGAGTCTAACAATGGAGACGATGAACACGAACGGTACGACACGGCAGTACGGCGCGGCAATCGCACTCGTCTCGGGAGTCTACTCGCTGCTCTCGGCGGTAACCGGCAGCGGGATGATGGAATCGAACAGCGGGCTCCTCATGGTGCTCCTCGGCGTCATCGTAGTCGTGCATGGCGTCGTTCTGCTGACGCCGTACGCGGATCGGCTCGGGAACACGAGCGGACCGCTGATGATCGGCTACTCGCTCGTGATGTTGCTCAATCAAGCGCTCGTCGGCGTCACCGGGAGTATGAACTGGGGAATGGGGTCCGGTATGAACGGCGGAATGGGTGGCGGGATGAGCGGCGGCATGGGGTCGTCGATGACTGCCGGGATGGGCTGGGACCTCGGAATGGTCGCGCTCGCAGTCCTGATGTTGATCAGCGGCGTGATTATGACGAACCGACGAAACGACAGCTCAGGGATGTAATTCGGCGAGACGAATGACATCCGCACCTACAGCGACCACGAATCGACTGCCCAGCTATCTCGCCCCACTCCCCCGGCGCGTTGAGGACCTCGCACTTCGGTACGCGTGGGTCATCGTCGCGATTAATCTAGCCGGGACTGCGTTCGGGTTCTGGTACTACCGCTTCCAGCTGGCCCAAACCCCGATAGTGATGTGGCCGTTCGTCCCCGATAGCCCCGCCGCGACGCTGTTTGTCGCGCTTAGTCTCGCCGCGTGGAAACTGGACTACGACGTCGAGTGGCTCCACATGCTCGCCTTCTTCGGCAATATCAAACTCGGGCTCTGGACGCCGTTCGTCCAGCTGGTTCTCAACGGGCCAGGTGGTATCGAACCCTGGCTCTACTGGTTCCTCATCGTAAGCCATCTCGCGATGAGTCTGCAGTCGTTCCTGATCTATCGCTACGCCGAGTTCTCGGTTGGTGCGGTCGCCGTCACCACCGTCTGGTACGGCCTCAACGACATCGTGGACTACTTCGCGCCGCTCGTCGGGGAGTTCCACCACACGTTCCTGCGGGCCGAACTCGTCAACGGCGCACTCGATCACTCGGTGCGAGCGCACGACCTCGCAGCGGCCGCGGCCGTGACGCTGACGCTCGCCGCGACGTTTCTCGCACTAGCGACACGGGTGAAGAAGCTCGAAACAACTGAGGAGTCCTCCGCACGAGGGGTGCGCCGATGAACGGCTATTCACGACGGTCGGTACTTCGCCGGAGCCGGAGTGTGCTAGCAGTCGGGGCAACCGCGATTGCTGGCTGTCTCGGAGGTAGCGGCCCGTCGGGTCCGACGGTGACGATGACGGGCGACCTGCGATTCGATCCGGCTGACGTCGCAATCGACCCCGGTCAGCAGGTCACCTGGGTGAACGAGAGTGGAGTCCCCCATACCGCATCGGCATACGAAGAAGGGATTCCCGACGAGGCGTCGTACTTCGCAAGCGGCGGCTACGAGTCCGAGCAGGCTGTCCGGCAGAGTACGTCAGCGAGAGGGTTTCTCGAACGAGGCGAAACCTACAGTTACACGTTCGACGTCACGGGGACGTACCAGTATTTCTGCCTGCCACACGAGGAAAGCGGGATGGTCGGACGTGTCATCGTCGAATGACCACGAGAGTCGACCTCACTCGATCACTGACGGTGGGTCGATGGGTATCCCGGCATTCCATCGGCCATCCATAGCCAGAGCCCCAGTATCGTGACGACGGTTTGCCCGAGTACATACGGGGTCGGAGACAACAGCGCGAGCAGGTCTCCGACCGTCTCGACGTGGTGATAGTCAGTTACGACCGGCCAGAACAGAAACAGTAGCGTCTCCTCGGGGACGAACAGGTAATCCACGAGGTCCGCAGCGAGGTGTGATCCATATCCGAGCGCGTACGCCGCGCCGACCCCCCACCGGTCCCTGTGTTTCGTGACATAGAAGACAATCAGGACGACGAGTGCCGCGGTGAACACCGAGTGCGCGACCGACCGACTCGGGAGCGATGGAAGTACAAACGCGAGTGGTTTGTCGACGAGATCCGGGAGCAACGCACCTCCGAACAGGGCGAAGATCGGGACATCGTCACATCGGTCAGTAGGGCCACCAGAAATGCCTCGGTAAACGAGATACGCGACTGCAGCGTGGACCCAAAAGAGCACACTCGACAACACTGTCCAGGCTATTTAAATCGTTCACGCACTGCTGCCCCGTCAGCATCACACGCTATCGATTTCGGAGCGAATAGTCTCGCGCTCGAAGTAGAGGATCTCCAGCCCCAGGAGGACGACCGTCACAACGAGAACCACACTGAAGACGGCGGGTTCCATCACGGCGAGGTGGTACACTAACGAAGGAAAGAACAGTACTGCACCCACCACGCCGACAGCGGGGAGGATACCTGTTCGAAGCCCCGCTCGATGCCTGAACGCGAGGAAACTCATCGACCCAAAGACGGTGATGAAGGCAAGCGACGCGAACGACGTGATTCCCTGAAGACTACCGTAGGCGGTGAACGCGGCCGTTATCAGGCCCAAGACGAGAAGTGTTCGCGTCGGAGCACCGTCGGCATCGGCGTCTCCGATCCGGTCGGGAAGTAGGTCGTCTTCAAGCATTCCCGTCGCAAAGTGGGCCGCCGAGAACAGCGTGGCGTTGATCGCGCTCCCAGTCGAGAACAGCGCCGCCACGGAAATGAGGATGAACCCCATCTGCCCCATGAACGGTTCGGCCGCGATGGCGAGTGACACCTCGGGGTTCGCGGCGATCGTTTCGGGCTGAAGCAGACCCGTCGTGACGACTGCTACGAGGACGTACAGCCCGAGAGAAGCGGGAATTGAGAGATAGATCGCCTGCGGGATGGTCGTCCGGGCGTTCCGAAGATTTCCCTCGTCGTAAAAGAGTAGCTGCCAGCCCTGAAAGGCGACAAATGAGAGGGCAGCGGACATGAGCAACCCGCCCGTCGCGACGGAGGAGAACCCGGTCGTCAGCTGTCCTGTCCGCGCTCCAAAATAGAACCCCCACACACCGAAAATGAGGAGAATCCCGACCTTTGCCGCGACGAGGAGCACCTCGGTCACGCCACTCGCCCGGGCGCCGAGGACGTTCAGCAGTACAAACCCCAGGACGCTGAGAACCGACACGACGGGGCGGAGTGGAACCCCGAGGGCTGTTTCGACGCCGAGAAGTTTCGTCGCGAAACTACCGAACGCGAACGCGTACATCCCCATCGACCCGATATAGCCAAACAGAAGCGTCCACCCGACCATCCCAGCGACCGTCGTCGACTCACCGAACTCCTGTAAGAAACTGACCGAACCGCCGGACACGTCGCCAAGCCGCTGGAGACGAACGTACGAGTAGCCAGCGCAGAACGCGACGACACCGCCGCCGGTAAAGGCGAGCCACGCCGCAGGCCCCGACATTTCCGCAACGACGCCAAGTACGGCGAAGATCCCACCCCCGATCATACCACCGAGCGCAATCGAGACTGCACCGAGACGGCCCAGCTTCTCGCTCATCGTCTCTCCGTTGGGGTGCCATCTTTAGACTTCTTGTTGTTTAGAATCCAAACCACCTCAGCCCGAGAAGTAGAAATCGTCTACTTCGATGCTCAGGTTCCGAAAAGCGAGTAGAACCACGCTTCAGTGTCCGGATGGAGACCGTTATGGACTGTCCGGACCGCCGCAGCGATTGATACTGCGAAGATAGCGTGAAGAAGATGTGTCGGAACCCAGCCGACCACGACTGCACTTGCCCCGAGGACGGCAGCACAGAGCGCTCCAACGCCGATTCTAAAAAAGAACGGCCGCTGAATCACCAGCACGGAGTCCCCGTAGAGCAGAGTGTAACAAAGGAACGCAAGCCCACCAGCGACGACTGCCGAGAGTAACGAGAAGAGGAGCGCCATCATCGGGATTCTCCCCCAGAATACCCAAGTCGCGGGTGAATATATCCGAGTGCGCCGAGTACGACTATGACACCGAGGAGAGCTCCGGTTTCCACTGCAGCGAGCAGGCCATGCGGAAGCGGTGTGAGCATCCCGAGATGGGCGATCCCGAACAGTAGCCCAACGAGCGGTACGCCAACGAGTAGGTGTCCATATATTCCCTCGTACTGGTGCCAGATAGCGGGCGTTTTGCTCACCGTGTACGCGGTGCTCGCGAGAATGATACCCGTCAAGAGAAGTTCGCTGTAGGACGTAAGCATACGACTATCTTCCCCAGCCAGCCACAAGTCAATTACTCCGCACCCGAAGTGGCATACCCCTTGATTCTAAATTCTGCTAGGGTTGTGATGCTGGTATCCAAAGGATCACAAACGATATATCCCACAGATGTAGCCACAACCGCATTAGGAGAGGAGCCCCTAAATGTAGGCCACCAAGACAATGGACAGATCAGATTACGCGATCCTCACGGTCATCGCCGTAATCACCGTCACCATCGGCATCGTCACGACGACGAAACCGCTCGGGACGTTCATCGTGGAGAGTGCGAGGCAGGCCGCGACGACGACCGCCGCGATGGCGTGGATCACCTGGTGGGCACTCGTCATCGGCTTCGCCATCGCCGGCGGCGTCGAGGCGTGGGTCTCGACCCAGCGGATCTCAGAGCTGCTCGAAGGCCACGGACCCCGCTCCATCGGCCTCGCGACGTTCTTCGGGTTCGTCTCCTCGTCGTGTTCGTACTCGGCCATCGCCACGGCGAAGAACCTCTACAAGAAGGGGGCGTCGGCTGCGGCGGCGCTGGCGGCATTCCAGTTCGCCTCGACGAACCTCGTCATCGAGATCGGCATCGTCATCTGGCTGCTGCTGGGTTGGGAGTTCCTGCTTGCCGATGTGGTCGGTGGACTGCTCCTCATCGGCCTGATGTCGGTCGGCTTCGTCTACGTCGTTCCCGACGAGGTCCTCGATGAAGCACGCGAGAACGTCACCGACGACGAGGGCATCACTGTCCAAGACCCGGTCTGTGGAATGGAGGTCGATCCTGAGGAAACCGACTACTCCATCGAACACAACGACCAGACGTACTACTTCTGCTCGCAGTCCTGCAAGGACTCCTTCGACCCCGAGGAAGCGAACACGTCGATTCCGGAAAAGGCGACCTCGTGGTCCGGGTGGAAATCGCTCGCGGACAAACAGTGGAAGGAGTGGGCGATGCTGTGGGACGAGATCGCCATCGGGTTCATTTTCGCCGGGCTCATCGCCGGGTTCATCCCCGAAGCCGTCTGGACGAGCGTCTTCTCCGGAGCCGTATTCGGCTTGCCGGTATACGTCCTCTGGACGGCCGCGCTGGGTGCGATCATCGGCGTCGTCACCTTCGTCTGTTCGGTCGGGAACGTCCCGTTCGGGACCGTCCTCTGGACGCGCGGGCTCCCCTTCGGGTCGGTGCTGTCGTACATCTTCGCGGACCTCATCGTTCCGCCGATCATGAAAGCCTACGACGAGTACTACGGGACGACGTTCGCGGCGGTGCTGTCCCTGATGATCTTCGTCACCGCCGTTATCGCCGGGTTCGTGGTTCACTTCCTGTTCTTGGGCCTGGGCCTCATCCCGTCGCGGGCCTCCGCGCAGATCGCCGAAGTGTCCATCGAACTCAACTACAAGCTCGTGTTGAACGTCCTCGCGACGGCGTTCTTCGCGTTCCTCTACTGGCTCCACAAACAGGATTCGGTGGCTGGCGGGGAACGCGGTGACGAGGGACATGTAGCAATGACGGACTGATTCTACCCCTGAGTGAGTAGCCGGCGAAGAACGAGGTGAAGGATGCCCCCGTTCTCGACGTATCGAACGGCTGCAGGCGTCCCGACCTGCGCAGTAACGGGGAATTCAACGGTCGATCCGTCGTCACGTTCGGCAACCACCGTGAGTTCCTCGTTCACGTTGAGACCATCGTCAAGCCCGTGAATCGCGACCCGTTCAGAACCGTCGAGACCGAGTGATTCCCACGAGTCGCCCTCGGCAAATTGGAGCGGGAGGACACTCATGCCGACGAGGTTGTCACGGAAGATGCGCTCGTAGCTCTCCGCGATGGTTGCGCGAACGCCGAGAAGGTCGGTCCCCTTCGCCGCCCAGTCGCGGCTCGATCCAGTGCCGAGTTCCTCGCCGGCGAACACGACCAGCGGCGTGTCGTCCTCGCGATAGCGACGGCTGGCCTCGAAGACAGTCGTTTGCTGGTCTGTAGGCTGGTGGATCGTGTAGCCACCCTCGACATCGTCGAGCATCTCGTTCTCGATGCGGACGTTGGCGAAGGTGCCGCGCATCATCACCTCGTGGTTGCCCCGGCGAGCGCCGTACGTGTTGAAATCGTGGGGTTCGACGCCCTGTTCGACGAGCCACTCCCCGGCCGGCTGCTCACGAGAGAACGGGCCCGCCGGGCTGATGTGGTCGGTCGTGACCGTGTCACCGAGCAACATGAGCGTCCGAGCGTCCTCGATATCCGCGACGCCCGGTTGCTCCAGCGGGAAGTCCTTGAAGAATGGCGGTTCTCGGATGTACGTCGAAGAATCGTCCCACTCGTAGACGTCACCGGTCGGCGCGTCGAGCGCCTCCCACCGCTCGTCACCCTCGAATACCTCAGCGTATTTCTCCTCGAACATCGACGAGTCGACGCTGTCGTGAACCGCCGCGTGGATCTCGTCAGCGCCGGGCCAGATATCCGCGAGGTAAACCGACTCGCCGTTGTCATCCGTTCCGAGCGGGTCTCGTTCGAGGTCGATATCCATGCGACCAGCAAGGCCATAAGCGACCACGAGCGGCGGACTGGCGAGGTAGTTCGCTCTGACCTTCGGGTGGATGCGCGCCTCGAAGTTCCGATTGCCCGAGAGGACGCTCGCCGTCCAGAGGTCCTCGGCGTCGATGGCGCGCTCGATGGGTTCGGGGAGTGGCCCGGCGTTCCCGATGCAGGTCGTACAGCCGTAGCCGACGACGTTGTAGCCGAGGTCTTCGAGATACGGCAGTAATCCCGAGGCTTCGAGGTATTCGGTGACGACGCGGCTCCCGGGCGCGAGGCTAGTCTTGACGTACTCGGGGACATCCAGGCCGTACTCGACGGCGTTGCGGGCGAGCAGGCCTGCGGCGAGCATCACCGAGGGGTTCGACGTGTTCGTACAGCTGGTGATGGCGCTGACGACGACGCTCCCATGCCTGATTTCGGTTGTCTCGCCGTCGAGGTCGACGTCGACCGTGTCGTTTAGTTCGCCCACGTCCGGTTCCGGGAGGTCGGCGTCGGGGCGGTCGGCGGCGACGCTGCTCTCGCCCAGCCAGCGGGTGAGTGCGTCCTCGTCGATGTCGTCGAGTTCGTCTTCGAACTCGCCGTGGACCAGCCCCCGGAAGTGGGTCTTCATATCGTCCATCGGGACACGGTCCTGGGGACGCTTTGGTCCCGCGAGACTCGGCGTGATCGTCGAGAGATCGAGCTCGACCGTCTCCGTGTACTCCGGATTCTGTTCGCCGAACAGCCCCTGCGCATCGAGATATTCGCGAACGAGTTCGATGTGCTCCTCGTCACGACCCGTGAGTTCGAGGTAGTCGAGCGTCGCTTCGTCGACGCCGAACATCGAGATGGTCGAACCCTGCTCGGGGGCCATGTTCGCGATAGTCGCCCGGTCGGGGACCGTGAGGTTCGCCACGCCGGGACCGAAGAACTCGACGAAGCGATCGACGACGCCAACCTCGCGAAGCTGTTCGGTGACGTGAAGCACGAGGTCAGTCGCAGTTGCACCCTCGGGGAGTTCTCCGGTAAGGCGGACCCCGACGACTTCGGGGAGGTTCATTGTGATGGGCTGGCCGAGCATCGCGGCTTCGGCCTCGATGCCACCGACGCCCCAGCCGACGACGCCGATGCCGCCGATCATCGGCGTGTGACTGTCCGTGCCGACAAGCGTGTCCGGAAGCAGCCAGTTCTCACCGTCACGCTCACGAGCGTGGACCACTTGGCCGAGATATTCGAGGTTTACCTGGTGGACGATGCCCGTTCCCGGCGGGACGACGCGGAAGTCGTCGAAGGCCTGCTGAGCCCACTTGAGCGCTCGATACCGCTCGCCGTTGCGCTCGTACTCCAGTTCGACGTTCTTCTCGTAGGCATCCTCGGAGCCGAAATAGTCGACCTGGACGCTGTGATCGATCACGAGGTCAATTGGAATCTCTGGCTCGACGATCGCGGGATCCTTGCCTTTCCGGTCAACCGCTGATCGGAGCGCAGCGAGGTCGACGACGGCAGGGACACCGGTGAGGTCCTGCAAGACGACCCGCGAGGGTGTGAACGGGAGTTCGACGTCCGGTACGTCAGGTTGCCACGACGCGACGTTTCGAACGTCCTCGGCGGAGATCGTGTCGCCGTCGACGTTCCGAAGGACGGATTCGAGGAGGACACGGATGCTGACCGGGAGACGGTCCAGTTCACAGAGTCCCGCCTCTTCGAGGGCGGTGAGATCCGCCATCCGATAGGCATCTCCGTCGAACTCGAACTCGCGTATCGCGTCGAAAGGATCGGTTTCGGCCATACCCTGAGCTACGGCGACCCGGCTCTTGAATCGTTTCCCGTAAGCCATCGGCTAGGCTGGACCGATTCGCTCCTTGGACCCAATCAGCAGTGAGACGCTCCGGTCACAGAATCCGGTCGAGTGTATCTGTAATCGAGGGAGATTCGACGATTCGGAGCCCTTGAACAGCCACGTCCGTCGGTTCGCTTGCCGGGATGATTAGCTCCCGTGCGCCGACTGCCCGCGCCGCGCGCGCTTTCCTCTCGATCCCGCCGACGGGAAGCAACGCGCCCTCGTCGTCGACGATCCCCGTCATGAGCGTCTCCTGTGAGAGCGACTGCTGGTGGAGGCTAGCAACGAGTGCGACGGTAAGCCCGGCCTCCCAACTCTTCCCGCGGAGTACAAGCACGCCGGAGGAGGGGGGCTCGAACGTGATGTGCGTCGCCATGTTGGTGAGCGACTTTCCGGTGAGACCTGTGGCCGTCTCCCTCGCCTCTCGGAGCGCGAGCTGGAGGTCGTGACGGACTTCGATTCCGTTCAGGTTGGCGAACAGTTCACCGTCCCCGTCGGTGAACTCGAACTCGAACGGGACGACGAGGCCGTCGCCGGAGCCGTCGACCGCTGGAAGATAGTAGCGTGTTGTCGCGGGAAGCGTGGCCCCGCCCGCAAGCGTCGCCAGCGACTGAAACCCGTCTCCCGCTCGCGTGAGACCGAGAACCACCCCAGCGCCGCCGACGCCCCCCAGGCCGAGTCCTGCGAGGAACCCTCGCCGTGACAGAATCGTCTCTTCTACCCGTCCTACAACGTCTCTTTCCGTATCGGACGGGCGAGAGACGGACGCGGAATCATCGGTGGGCATAGCAGTATGGTGCGTGGCTACGCTGGGGCTTGCGTGGTACTATGTAACACGGGTACAGTAATAAATGCTCTTCGTGTACGCGTTTCGAACGGGTACATCTATTTCGGTGTGCGCTGACGTATAGACACAGTCTCATCACCACTCATGACGCTCCGGTATCGGTCACTGGTCGGGCTCGTGGGCGTGAGCAGCGTTGTGACCGGGGTTGGCGTGTGGATCGCCTACCAGTTCGAACTTCTCTTGCTCGGAGTGACGACCCTCGCGACCTGGTCACTTCTGGTCGGACTCGTCGAGGAGGCATTCGTCCGGTTCGTCCCGCTGATACTCGTCTTCTACGGCTGGAGTTACCGTCGGGGGACGCTCCTCTCGAAGACCGAAGGGTTACTCGCGACCGTGGCCTCCGGGCTGACCGTTGCGCTCCTCGAACTCGTGCTCAAACTCGAGTATCTGTCGCGGCTGGAGGCGACAGTCCGGTTCGACTCGCTCGTGCTCCCGCTGGTGTTCGTCCACCTGCCGTTCGCGTTACTCGCCGGGCGGTTCGCGTACGCGCTCGGCGAGCGGATTCACGGCTCCGACGCCATCGGGCTCCCATCACTCTCTCGGCGAACCCTGGCGGCGCTCGTGCTCGGGTATCTCGCCCTCGCGTTCGCCCACGTCGGGTACAACGTGCTCATCTGAGAGCCGCTCGAACAGAGGGGAGTACTGCAAGACCGACGATCACCACACCCTGGACGAGGTGGGGATACTGCAACCGTTTCCCGAATCCGATGACAACCCCTTCGACGAGGACCCAAACGACGAGCGCGACGCCGACGGCGATGGCTGCCGGCCACGCCCATCGTTTTCGACGGTAGAGACCGTACACGACGACCAGCGGAAACACACCGAGGACACTGAAGAGGATGACCCCGGGAATCAGATAGCTCTCGAACGGGGAGCCAGCCAGAAGCGTCGACGAGATACCGATAAGACGCCCCGAGGGAGCGAGGATGAATTGGCCTCCGCCAGCGAGTCCCGACACGCCCAGCACACCAACCGTCGCGATGAGTGCCCAGAGCGAGAGTGGTCGATCTTGTTGCTGTGTTGAAATACCCATTCGTCGACGCTCCTCGGTCCTGATAAAAAGTACTCGCTACGACGGGAAAATTATGTGTCTCAGTGGCTGTCTTCTTCGTGGTCGTCACCGAGCGCCGTCCGAATCATCCCGTTCAGCTCTTCGAGCTTCTCGCGGACGCTTTCCGGCTTATCGGCCGGCGGCTCTTCGAGGGCGACCTGCTCGTGGGGGTCCGGCTCGCCGACGATGACGCTGCCGAGCATCCCGAGGCTCTCGTGGGGCGTGCAGTAGTAGTGGTAGACGCCCTCGGTCTCGAGGGTGTGTTCGAACGTCGCGCCCTGCTCGGAGACGATACCGCTGTCCCAGGCCGCAGCCCCGTCGGGAACGAGCTGGGGCTGATCGTTGTCGGAGTGGTAGGCGGTCGTCGAGTGACTCCCACTCTCGTTGTTCCAGGTGACGGTTCCCCCGACGTTCACCCGCACGACGTGTGGCTCGAAGTGGTAGCCCCCGTCCTCCGTAATCATGTTCACTTCGGCCGTATCGGACGGCGCTCCGACCGCTTCGTCGTGACCGCCCTCGTCATCGTGGCCGCTCTCTTCGTCGCTGTGACCGCTCTCCGTACCTTCGTCGTTGCCACTCTCGGTCGGCGACGCGTTTGCCGCCTCGCTGTCGTTATTCTGCGTTCCAGTGCACCCGGCAAGCCCAACGACTGCTGCACCGCCAGTCAGCTGGAGCATCCGTCGACGCGTGATTGAGTCGGTCATGCCATCGGTCACCTTACAGGTGAACCTACACGGGCTGGGCATATAATCCGGAAAGCAGATTTGCTGGGTCAGCAAATCGGCGTTTCTTTATATACCCACCCACAACAACACGGATTGTGAGTGAGGAGCGAGATATCTCGAGGATTCTCGAAATCCTTGACGACGACTATGCACGCGCGATCCTCGAGTCGACTCGCCGAAAACATCTGTCCGCCAAGGAACTCAGCGAAGAGTGTGACATGTCAGTCTCGACAGTTTCCAGACGGGTCAACACGTTACTGGAGTACGATCTGCTTATCGAGCGAACGCACGTTGATCCCGACGGTCATCATTACAGTGAATACGAAGCCCAACTCGACCGCGTCGAGGTCCAGCTCCTCGAATCAGGATTCGACGTCCGTATCGAACTTCGAGAAGACGCGCCCGACAGATTTGCTCGGTTGTGGAACACAATGAGGAACGAATAACCATGCACCCCGGACTCATCGTCGCAAAGCTCGTCACAATGGTTCTGGGATTCGTGATCGCCTATCAGGCCTATCGAGGGTACCGACGTAGCAACAGTCAATCGATGCTGTACCTCGCGGTCGGGTTCGCCATTATCAGCTTCGGCGCAATCGTCGAAGGAATCTTGTTCGACGTGGTTGGCCTGACCTTACATAATGCGGGAACGGTGGCAACAACCATCGTCGCGATTGGCATGCTTACGATCCTCTACGCTCTATACGGACGTGACCCGCAGAAACTGGAGGACTGACTAATGGTGGATACGACAACAGCCGTTCTCGTGGCCGTCCGCTTGGCTGTCCTTGGCCTCGGTATTCTGATCACGTACTACAGTTTCAAGGCGTATCGACGAACGAGGACGTACTATATGAGAAACGCTGCAATCGGATTCGGGATCATCACCCTCGGTGTGTTCATCGAAGGAGTACTGTTCGAGTTCGGGGGGCTCGATCTCGCTTTCGTCCATATCATCGAATCGGTCGCCATCGGTCTCGGATTCGTGGTGCTTCTCATCTCACTTCGCTGGTAGCTCGAGCCACGGCTATACTCCTCGAATGGTTAAAATGAGCTCATCTGAGTTCCGGAGATCCTGTTCGATCACACTTCCGAGGAGCCGTCGTGAAAGGCCGGATCGTCCGTGTGTTCCCATCACGACGAGGTCGTTCCCGTGTTGATCCAGTATTTCCTTATTGCCTGATGAGGAACGGCGTGAGTGATCTCAGCAACGACTAAAACATCGTCGGCAGCTGCCCGGGACTGGACATTTTCGACGACAGTCTCTCCGTTTTGCTCCAATACTTGCTGCAGTTTGTCCCACGTCCATTCCGGACGAGACGCGTAGGCACCTCTATCCACAATGTAGAGGGCATGAGGTGTCGGATCGTACGTCCGAGCCAAATCAAGAGCGTGAGTGACTGATGATCGTCGAGCCACGCCGCAAGGTCGCGGGCGTTCCCACTGTGTCGGTCCATCCGGATGGGGAGCGTCTTCGTTCCGCGAAGGACGAGGAAGCACGCGAACGGGTCCGGTGTCGCTCCCACGCTGTTCTGGTAGAACCCCAACTGCTCGTCCAAGCCTTCGTCGTCCGTGACCAAGGCGCCGCCGACGACATCGGAGTGACCGCCGAGGTACTTCGTCAACGAATGAGCGACGATATCTGCGCCTAACTCTAATGGGCGCTGGAGATACGGTGTCGCGAACGTGTTGTCCACGGTACAGAGAGCGCCGTACTCGTGTGCGATTTCGGCGATCTCCGCGATATCGACGACCTGCATAAGTGGATTCGTCGGCGTCGCGAGCCATACGACTTCCGTCGCCGAGGAGACCGCCTCTCGGTCTCGGTCACGTATGGTCTCATCGGGATGCTCGTCGGGGCCGTCTTCAACCGCCTAGCCGGGATGTGGCTGATGCTGATTCTCCCGATGCTCGATATCGGACTGTTTCAGGATCCGCTGTTTATTCAATCTGAACCTGATTGGTGGATGAAACTCTTTCCGGGCTATTGGCCAGTCCGTGTAATGGTCGATACCGGACTCACAACCGACGTAGATACGGCTCTCTCGTTGGTGTGGGCTACTGGATATCTTCTCCTCGTAGCCGTGCTCGCAATTGGTGTTTACTACCGAGCCACACAGGCGAGTTGATCACAAGAGAAATCAGTCATAAATGGAACAAAACAAGTCACGGGATCGTTCTGAAATCAAAGGTATCGGTGAGGGCGGTATTCTCTAATCCCCGAATCACTTGACCCCGGTGAGTTCACCCTCTCACGGTGGCAATCAGTTGGAGATGTCCTCATCAGTAGCATCTAATCGCTCACGGCGACGTCTATACTCCTCCTCGTCAATTTCGCCCCTGGCATAGCGGTTCTGGAGCGTTTTTCTGGCTGAGTCGTCGGTAGTCGATTGAGGAGATTTTTGGTTTCCAAGCCAGTAGAGCCCGCCACCGAGAACGCCCAGCATTCCGAGTACGCCACCAACAGCTGGTAGCCCTCCAACTCCACCTCCGTTGCGGCCACTCATCATTCCAGAACCACCTCGTCCCATCATTCCACCACCAGTATTCCCGCTTCCATCGCTGCTTGAGCCGTAGGCGACTGTACCCTGGTCAACAATCGCCTCACTCGATGGGACCTCTCCATCCGGGATTGAATCCTCCTCTGCCGGTCCGCCAGGACTGCCAACTACGATCCGTCCGACCATCCCAATCGACTTGTGCGGGATGCAGTAGTAATCATACGTCCCTGGCGTTTCGAACGTATATTCGAAGCTCCCGTCTGAGATCGTCCCACTATCGAAGGCGGAAGCGCCCTCCGGAATACGATCTGCGTACGCCGTAGCGGAATGTGCCCCCGCTGCGAGTTCAAATTGAACGGTTGTCCCGGGATCAACACGTAGGCCGATTGGGTCGAAGTAATTGTTTCCCATCTCCACGATGGGCGTCTCCTGTGCGTTCGCTGACTGAGCAAAGCCGGTGCTGGCGACTGCGCTGGCACCGACAATGCCTAAGAATTGACGTCGGCTGTGATGTGTCATGTTGTCTGGATCATTCTTCGGTGGGTAGCTACGCGCGATACTGGTGCGAAGACTTCGGACGTGACTCACTCCGAACTTGTCGTTTGTTCCCATTACTACTCATAACCATATGCTGAATCGAGCACACCATTTCGATGTAACGGAACGATGCTGCCGAACGGTTGGTTTCGATACCCTCGAGTCGATCCGCAGGTGTTCAAACGGGTGAAACGCGGTTTGGGTAGTGGTCACTCTGATTGTTCGAGCTTTTCTCGTCGGGCTTCGAACTCTTCGTCCGTGAGATCGCCACGAGCGTACGCCAGACGTAACTCTTCCATCGCGGGATTATGAGACGTCTGTGTCTCGCTCATCCGCCGGAAGATGAGATATCCACCGCCCAGAAGCGCAAGGAGGAAGATGACCGGGACGAGCATCCCGATGAGGGGCCACCAACCACCTGTGGTACCGTACTGGCCCATCATTCCTCCGTATCCCATCATCCCACCGAACCCCATACCCATTGTGAGCAAGGGAAGGAGGATGAACGCTCCGAGGACGATGAGCAGTATCGTCGTCGTATCCAGTTGATCCGATGATGCCATCAGAGATCAGGCCTCCGATGCGGATCCGAACTCGTCAGTTACGGCTGCCAGTACGCGGTCGAATCGTTCGCTGACCTCGGTCGCGACGGAGTCAAGCGCGTCGTTATCAGCGATCCCGACTAACTGTTCCGGGTCGACCGCACTCACCACGATGACGCCGTCATCGTTCTCGTAGACGATGACGTTACAGGGCAAGAGCGCACCGAGTTCAGTTTCTACACTCAACCCTTCGTATGCCAGCGGAGGATTGCACGCACCGAGGATGCGATACTGGCGGAACTCCTCACCGAGTTTCTCCTTGAGCGTCGCCTGAATGTCGATGTCACAGAGAACACCGAATCCCTCGTCTTTGAGCGCGGCATTCGTTGCGTCGACGACATCGTCGAACTCTCCATCAATCTTGGTTTGTATTGTGTAACTCATGTAATACTGTATCCTGTTTACGCACTTAAGCGTTCGGTCCCGTCGCCCCAACTGGCAGACGAGAATTTTTTCTCGACGATGCTCCTTCTATTTCGGTCATGGGCACTACTCGAGTTGCTTTCGTCGACGTTCGAACTCTTCATCGGAGAGTTCACCGCGAGCGTAACGCTCACGAAGAACCGAAAGCGGCCGACTATCACTCCTCTCAGAATCTCTGTTGAGGAGTGAGTAGACGAGATAGAGCGGGACGACGATTAGGAGCCCCATCCAAAGGAAGCTCCAGAGGCCCATTCCACCGCTGAAGACCCCCCAACCGCCGCTACCCATCATACCGCCGCCGTAGCCTCCACCACCGTGAGCCGCTGCGGTGCCCGTTGCTACAATCAACAGCGGAACCGCTAGTATTGCGATTCGACGAGTCGTCCGCCCGAGAGTGTTGGTGTAGTGTGTCATTGTGATCGTTGAGTCAGTAAGTCGAATATCTATCGTGTCAGACGAGGATCCGAACAGGGATCGTTAGCAGCCGTACCCCTGTCCGTTCATCCCCGTCGCGGTGTGATTGTCGTCCGCCATATCTTGGGCCATCTCGTCGACGGTCACGCCCATGTGCGCTTCCATCTCGTCAACGGCATTCGGGCCCATGTAGTCGGTCATGTGACCTTCCATCCAGGCCGCCCAGTCTGCTGCACTACCATCGGCTGGCGTCCCTTCAGCTGCCGTCTCGTTCCCCTGGATCGGTTCGTCACCGTGTGCGCTAACTACCGGGGCGGCAAACGCGAGTCCGACAATCGCGAGCACCACGAGCAGCCATCGTCCGAGGTTTCGGTTGGTCATTGTTTTTCGCCTCAAGTAGTCATACGGTGGGTTCGGAGTTATCTTCGTGGGAGTGAACTCAAACAGGAGAGCGTTCAAGAACGTCTATAACGCCATCTAAACGTTTTCTACTGACGGGATCGTTCATACCTGCCGAATTCGAAAGGATCAGAGGAATGGTGAGAGCAAAGGGGATCCGTCGAGACTGTTCACCTCATTGCGGCGATCCAGACAATAACCACGGTTCAGGCGGCGAGGGAGGCTCGGGTATTGCTGACCACGAACGAGATGGATCAGTTCCCTCGGAACTGGTGATACTGCCTCGTGAGTGCCTGACGATGGTAGAGGATTCCAATTGTCATGAGGAACAGAACGGTCGCAATTTCGTAGCCATACGCACCAAGCAATAACATCGTTGAAGAACCACTCAGTCCGCCTGCAAGTAGTACGGCAAACAACGGGCTAACGCAGGCAGGGCACGCCACAATCCCGACTATTCCTCCGACTGCCGACTGCGAGAAATCAAGCAATGCATCATAGACGAGATACGCCAGCGCGAACAGGCCAACCGCTTGGTAAGGAATGAGCGAGACCGTGATCAGGTCACCTGTATAGACGAAGACCGGACTCCATCCCAAAGATCGACCCCACGTTATTCCGAAGCCGCTTGGTCCAGTGAGCTGCCCGAAATGAGAGGTGCTCGGTCCAAGTAATCCTGAAAAATAAAACATCACGATGAGGTATAGAGCAACGACAAGTGCAGCACCGAGACGATACGCTCGACGTGTCGTCCCAGGTCGGGTATGCCAAATCACCCAGAGTGAGGCGGTGAACCAAATGAACGGAAGGACGAAATGGGTCCACCGACTCCCCATATCCCCTGTGAAATATGCGTACACCAGTCCGGCGATCAACTGTGTAGCGAGGAGGAGATTGAGCAACGTACTTGACTTGAGAAGTCGGCTAACATGATCGCTTTCGAGTGTTGCTTGTGACATGATGGGGTAGTGTTTGTATGAAGTTCTAGGTCTGTTGGTTCTGTAGGTCATCACTCGGATACACGCGATAGGTCCGACCCTGTCGTTCCCGGTACAGCAACCCGCGCTCTTCGAGTGAACTCACAGTCTGGCTCACTTTGCTCTTCGAGAACTCAGATCGATCCCGAAGTTCGATCTGCGTAATTCCAGGGGAGTTCAGGACGGGTTCGAGGACGCGTCGTTCATCATCCGGTAAGAGATCAAGAACCCGCCCCTGTGGGTCCGATTCAGGATTGATAGACGTCGCCGGCGAGGCTTCATCGTCCACCGACGTAGCCGTTGCCGACGATGTCTGTGTGGGATCGACAGGCGCCGTTGTGCCGGCCACTTCCGGATCAGTGAGTTCTCCCCGGACCACGTAATAGACGCCACCGATAACGCCAGCAACCAGCAGGGTTCCAACCACGTACCAGAGGGGGTCTGGGCCGTGCATCGTTCCCATAGATGAACCCATCATTGACCCCATCGATTGCTCGATAGCCCGACGCTGTTGATAGGCCCGCCAACTGAGTACCCCGCCGGCCAGGAGAACGAACCCGAGAAGCACACCGACGACAGTATCTGCTCGACGGCGATTCATATGACAGCCCCGAGTTGCGGGATTTGACTATTCATACCGTCTATTTGAGCGCAGTAGGTGTGACAATTGCGGATTGAAACTGTGATGATGAACCCCATCACAGCGGATGAACCACAGTGCGATCATCAGTGGTCATGATCGTGATCGTGGCTCGATATTTGCGGGCTTTGATTAGTAAATTCCGTTGGTTCTTCTTCGAACGTACGCTTGCATTTCTTTGAGCAAAAATAGTACGTCGTCCCATCGTGGGACGCACTCGGGCCCTCATCGTCGGTTCGCATCCCGCACACCGGATCTCGATACTGACCTGGTGCGCCGAGTCCCCGCCGGTAGACATACAGAAGGAACCCGGAGAGCGCAAAGGCGATAATATTGAGGTAGAACGTGTAGTTGAGCTCGAAGTACGTCTGTTCAGTCGCCGTCTCGCCGCCCGCCAGATCTGGAACGATACCCAGCGCGTCGAACAGCAGCTCCATGAGGAAGCCGGAGAACGCCATCGTGACGAAGAAGACGCCGAGGATGTACAGCATCACCTTCCAGCCGTAGTACTTCCGGTAGACGTTCAGGACGGGCACGGTGATGAGGTCGGCGTAGACGAACGCGATGATCCCGGCGAAGCTGACGCCACCACCCCAGAGCGCGACGGCGAACGGGACGTTGCCCATACTGCCGACGAAACTGAGGACGGCGATGATGACGCCCATGACGGCGTTCTCGGCAGTCACGAGCAGGCCGTCGCCCTGAATGAACAGCGTGTTCCACACCCACTGCGGGACGAAGACGATGACGAACCCAGAAATAAGGAAGCCGGCGACGATGTCTTTCCAGATCATCGACCACTCCTTGCGGTACTGATTCCCGACCTTGTACCAGCCACCCCACGACAGCAACTCGTCACGCCACCCGCCGCTACTCGACGTCTCCTGGCGATAGGTCTCCATACAGCCCTCCGAGCAGAATTTGAGCGTCTCACCGCCGTCGGTCGTGAGCGTGTACTCGTCTTTCCCCTCCATCCCGCAGGTGGGATCTTCCGTGACGCCCGCCTGGCGGTCGCGCTCGTTGAGCTTCTCGCGGACTTCGTTAAACAGGTTTTCGGGAAGCGTGAGGTGGACGATGGCGGCCATGACGGCGATGAGAATCAGGCCGCCGAGCAGTTCCGCGACGAGGAACTCCCAGCCAAGCAGGATGAGAATCATCAGCCCTAGTTCGACGATGAGGTTCGTCGACGCGAACATGAACGCGAGGAAGTTCACCGCGTGCGCCCCCTTCTTGAACAGGCCCTTCCCGATGGCGACGGCGCCGAAACTACAGCCACTGCTTGCTGCTCCGAACACAGTCGCCTTGGTAAGTCCAGTTAGATCGCCCTCACCCAGCACCTGTGCCATCCGCTCCTTCGAGACGTAGACCTGGACGAGACTCGTAATCGTGAGGCCCATGATGATCGCCCACGCCGCCGTCCAGAGAAATCCGACACCGATACGAAGGGATTCAAGAACTCCGTCGATTATCGTCGCCTGCATAGGTGTATCATTGTAGGGATCATCTATTGCGGTTTTGATTAGAATATACTGCCTATGAGGGTATCAGTACTATGGCATCGTAACCGTCGGCCATAGATGATCTATCGTGAAGAGGGGAAAACATTGCAAACCTCCACAAGCTCCACGGAATCCGACTTCAGATTCAAAAGGGGAATCTGATTAAATCACGCCGACGTATTAGAGGCTAATGGGACCAGTAGAGACCGATGATATCCCAAATGAGGGGAACACCACCTGGAAGAACAGCCTTCGCCGGCCTGCTCGGTTGTCCAGTACGGTAACTGTCACATCCACTTCCTAATTTACGATGGCTGTCGATCTGGCAATCCATGATGCACTCGTTCTCACAGCCGACGAGCGGAACCGCCTGTACGAGCGCGGCACAGTATGCATCACCGATGGCTGTATCGAAGAAGTCCGACCATCACGTGCAGGAGACGGAGAATTAGAAGCATCCACCGTTATCGACGGGAACGGGAAACTGGTGATGCCGGGGTTGGTGAACGCCCACACGCACCTGGAGATGACACCGCTCATCGGTGCGTTTAGCGAACTCGAGCTGACGGAGATGCTTGGGAGTGGGACGGCCTTGTTTAACAGATTAGGGAACGGCGAATTCGAGTACCTCGTCGAGGCAGGCGTCGAGCTCGCAGCGCTCAATTTCCTCTTGGGCGGTGTCACGACCGTGAACTCGATGGACGCACGGCCTGCCGCAGGTGCAGAGGCGTTCGGGGAAGCAGGGCTCCGCGGATTTTTCGGCCCGGCGATCTCGGACCTCTTCTGGGACCAACCAGTCGATCAGCAGTTCGCCCGTGCTCGCGAGTTCGTCGAAACGTACCACGACACGTACGACGGCCGAATCAGGGCGACGATCTGCCCGCACGACGACTGGTCGTGTACCCGGCAGCTGTGGGAACGGACCGCATCCCTCGCCGCAGAGTATCCGGACCTGCTCGTCCACACGCACTTGCTCGAACTCGAGGAGAGTAACACGATGGCACGAGCGAACGGTGGCGAGGACTCGGTAGGATTGCTCGACGACGTTGGACTCCTGGACGACCGACTGGTCGCTGCTCACTTCCGCCTCGGCGACGAAGAGGACATCCAGCGAACCGCCGAGGCGGACGCGGCTGTTGCGCACTGCCCGTCCGTCTTCTGTTACTGGAATCCGGACGGGGAGACGCAGTGGACGCCCGTTCCCGAGCTTCGAGCCGCCGGCGTCGACGTCGGAGTAGGGATTGACGACCACTACTGGCACGACTCGTACAGCATGTTCGGTGAAGCGCGGCAAGCTCGGCTGGCGGCAAATCTCAAGCGTTCAGCCGGGCAGTTCGACTCGATGGAACTGATACGAATGCTCACTATCGAGGGCGCACGCGCGCTGGGGATGGGCGACGAGATCGGCAGTATCGAAGCGGGAAAGCGCGCGGATATTATCCTCCTCGACGTCGACAAACCGAAGTTCACGCCACTGACCAACGTTCCCGCACAGGTCGTGAACAACGCGGTGCCGGCCGACGTCGAGACAGTGATCGTTGACGGCGACGTCGTCCTCCGGAATGGTGTGCCCGAGACAATGGACTCGGACGACGTGCGACAGCGAGTAAATCAGGCTGTCGAACGCTTCATGGACGAGACAGGCTGGGAGTTAGACATTGGTGGTAGTGAACCGCCGACCAGCATCGAGACTGTACGGGACCTCCCAAAGCGTGGCCCTGCGCGACTCCTGACTCGCCTCGCGATGCAATCCGCGCGTGATCGGTTCTCCTTCTAAGACCCTGCCAGCGTAGGGGTGGTTCCCCCTCAGGAATTTCTGTGGGCGCGAACGAACGCACGTCGCAGGACGGTCAGAAGAACGTACGTCTCGTACTTCTGGGTCTGGCAGTGCTCGCAGGGCTGCATATCCTCGACGATCTCCTCAATAGCGTCGTCGTACTCGTCGGTGAGCGTAGTGAGCGCGTCCGTGATCTGGGGCTGGGCAGCGTCGATCATCTCCTCGACGGCGGCGTCGGCCGAATCTGGTAGTGAGTACGAGAGGACGATCGTGTTCGCGTGGTAGTACTTCGTCGTCCCACCACGCCCCTCCTCGAAGCGAACGACGTCGACGAGGCCCGCATCCCGGAGCTCGTTGATGTGATGGCGGACCGTGTTCTCCGTCCGGTCGATGCCGCGATCGTCGAGGCGTTCGTGGACCTCGGTCGCAGTTAGGGCTTCCTCGGACAGAATGTCGAGGACCATCGCCCGCATCGGCTCGTCGATGGCGTCCGAAATCCGAGTGTCTCGCACCGCGATGTCGTCGAGACGGTGGTCGGTATCGGAATCACTCATACGAGGACTGAGCGCGAGCACGCGGGAAAAGGTAGCGGGGCAGGAGTCGGGTAGGTGTCTGTCGAGGTATCCAGTACAGGATGGACCCGCGATAGCGAAAGCCCTAGACGACCCGTTTGACTGTTCCAACGACTCGTATCCGAATTCAAACATATCATATAAAAAATACTTATTGAGGTACGGGCACTATCTCAAACTGTAATGAGCGACACAACCCAATTCCGCGTCCTCGACTTCGACTGCCCGACCTGCGCGAGTACCGTCGAACGCGCCCTGTCGAACGTCGACGGCGTCCAGCACGTCGAAGTCCACTACGCGACCGGCCGCGTCGAGATCGAGTACGACGACAGCGTCGCTGACCCCGACGCCTTCGCAGAGACCATCGAAAACCAGGGGTACACTCCCCAGCCCGCCTAACACTATGAACAAACAATCGATCACGCAGTACTACCGGAACCACCGGAAGGCCATCGTCACGGCGACAAGCGGCCTGCTGTACGGCGGTGGCTGGAGTCTCGGCTACCTCACGAGTTTCGAGATGGCAAGCGCCGCCATCCTCGTCCTCGCGACGGTCGTGGGTGGCTACGACATCGCCAAGACCGCTTACCACGAGGTCACCAACCGGACGCTCGGCATCAAGACGCTGGTGACGCTGGCTGCAATCGGCGCCATCGTCATCGGCGAGTACTGGGAAGCCGCCGCCGTCGTCTTCCTGTTCAGCCTCGGCAGCTACCTCGAGGGCCGCACGATGCGGAAGACTCGGACGGCCCTCCAGGAGCTGCTGGAGATGACGCCCGACACGGCGACCGTCCGTCGCGACGGGACACTCCAAAAGGTCTCCGCCCGCGATGTCGAAGAGGGCGAAGTCGTCGTCGTAAAGCCGGGCGGGAAGATCCCGGTCGACGGAACCGTCGTCGACGGCGAGAGCGCAGTCAACCAGGCGCCGGTCACCGGCGAGAGCGCGCCCGTCCACAAGGCCGACAGCGACGAGGTGTACGCCGGGACGGTCAACCAGGAAGGCGCACTGGAGGTCCGGACGACGGGTGCGGGCTCGGATACGACGCTCGAGCGCATCATCCGCCGCGTCGAGGAGGCCCAGGAGGCCCAGTCGCCCACGGAGAGTCTCATCGACCGGTTCGCGAAGTACTACACCCCAGCCGTCATCGTGCTCGCAATCGGCGCGTACGCAGTCACGCAGAACGCGATCCTGTCGCTCACCTTGCTGGTCATCGGCTGTCCGGGCGCGCTGGTCATCGGACCGCCGGTCAGTATCGTCTCGGCCATCGGGAACGCCGCCCGGTCGGGCGTCCTGATGAAAGGTGGCGAACACCTCGAACGTGCCGGCAAGATCGACCTCGTTGCCTTCGACAAGACCGGCACCCTCACGAAAGGTGAGACCACCGTCGCCGACGTCGAGGGGTTCGGCGTCGACGACGACGAGGTAATCTCGCTCGCGGCGACTGCCGAGAAGAAAAGTGAACACCACCTCGCCGACGCCATCGTCGACGCAGCACGCGATCGTCCGACCGCCGCAACCGATGGCGGAACTGCGATCGCCCATTCCGATGCCGCGAGCGCCGAACACCGGTCGGTTCCGGATCCGGATGACTTCGACGTGGTCGCCGGCAAGGGTGTCGTCGCCCATACGGACGGCCACGAGGTCGTCGTTGGGAACCGGGCGCTGCTCGACGACCGCAGCATCGACATCCCGGATCACATCGCCGAGTACGTCCGTGGCCGCGAGGAACGCGGTGAGACGGTCGTCCACGTCGTGCGAGACGGCAGCATCATCGGCGTGATCGCGATGCGCGACGAACTTCGAGAGGCCGCTCCTGGCGTCGTAGCGGCGCTTCAAGATGCCGGCATCGAGACGGTGATGCTCACCGGCGACAACGAGCGGACGGCAAGTGCCGTCGCAGGGGAGGTGGGCATCGACGAGTACCGCGCCGAACTCCTTCCCGAGGACAAACAGACCGTCATCGAAGAATACCAGGCCGACGGCCACGTCGTTGCGATGGTCGGCGATGGCATCAACGACGCGCCGTCGCTGGCGACCGCCGACGTCGGTATCGCGATGGGCGCTGCCGGCACAGACACCGCCATCGAGACGGCGGACATGGCGCTGATGGCCGACGACCTGGAACGCATCCCGTACGCGGTCGCACTCAGTAAGGCGACGCGCTGGAACGTCCTCGAGAACGTCGGGCTCGCGGTGCTGACCGTGACCGTCCTGCTCGCTGGCGTGCTCACCAGTTACGTCACGCTCGCCGCCGGGATGCTCGTCCACGAAGCCAGCGTTCTCCTCGTCATCCTCAACGGGATGCGACTGCTCCGACACTAATCACCACAACCAATGACAACAAATTCACCTGCGACTGACGCGACGCACACTAGCACCGACTGGCAGGTCGCCTACGACGCCGACCCGATCGAAATCCGCGACCCCGTCGCGGAGGCCCTCGGCGTCCTCACATCAGGCGATCCGTTCGTCGTCACCTACACGGACGCGGTGAAAGAGGCCGGTCACTCCTGTCCGACTGCCTCGGGCGCCTACCGGATCGTCCAGCTCGGGCTCGATGCCCTGTATCCCGACGACTATCCAATCCGAACCGAAATCGAAGTCCAGGCAGCCGGCCCGCGAGACGATGCTGCGTACGGCGTGATGGGGCGCATCATTTCGTACGTGACTGGCGCGACCGAGGACGACGGATTCAGCGGGCTCGCCGGTGGTCATGGGGGGCGCCGTGACCTCCTGCACTTCGACGCATTCGATCCAGACACGGCGGCGCCGACGTTCCGGTTCCGGCGAACCGATACGAACGAGACCGTCGAAGTGACCTACCATGTTGGCGACGTTCCTGACGGGGGACCCGCAATCGGGAATCTCCAGGAAATAC
This sequence comes from Halorubrum salinarum, assembly GCF_013267195.1. Classification (NCBI taxonomy): domain Archaea; kingdom Methanobacteriati; phylum Methanobacteriota; class Halobacteria; order Halobacteriales; family Haloferacaceae; genus Halorubrum; species Halorubrum salinarum. Next base: position 120,534 of record NZ_CP053943.1, read on the forward strand.
TGGATGGGTCAGCAAGCGATCAACAGCGGGAGGCGTTCGCTGACGCCTGGCACCACCGGGTACAGGTCGTCCTCAACGACGACTCGCTGTTCACCGTCGAAGTGGTGTGACCACGTCGGTCCACCCCCACACTCGAAAAAAAAATTACTCCGGTATACTATCGATCTCCTCGAGCGCCTCAGTGGCGACATCACCAAGTTCTCCAGCCTCAATATGTGAATACCGTTCTCGGACCATCTCTTCGGAGTTATCGAGATACCGGGCCGCCACCGTGTATCCGAACGCTCGGACAAGCACCTCTCCCATCCCTCGGCGACCGCCGTGCGGAGCAAGATAATCGTGTTTCGGATGGTCGATGTCGATCCCTGCGGCCCCCGAGAGCCGTTGGAGAATCGACCGTGCGCCATCCGTCGTGATCGACGGCGGCCGAATGTCCTCATCGAGCGCCAGCAGCAGGTCGCGAGCGTACTCCGTACGGCGTTTAGTGATTGCTTCTGGGCGTTCCCCTCGTTCGGCTAGCTCTTCCCGGACGAGCTCCGCGAGCGTCCGTTGGTCGTACGTCGGAAACACCGGCCAGCGCTCCGTCGGTGGATCCATCAGCTGGCGATAGCTCCGGAGCGGCGAGATCACCGGGTCGGGAAGACTGGCGGCGTCCCACTGCTGTTTCTTCCGGTAGACATCCATACTCCCCTCGTCAAGCGAGAGGTCCTCCCAGCGGACGCCCCGGCGACGCGGGTCGTTCGGATCCCGGAGGAGTTCCCCGACCCGAACGGCGGTGTACGCGAGGACGAACACCAGAGCCCGGTCACGAGCCGCCTTCAGCGCCGCATAGCGTCCTCGCTGCTTGTCGAGGGGGTCAGTATCCTCTGGGAGTGTCGTGTACGCCTCGACGGCGTCGCGGGCCCGTTCGTCGACGTGGCGGGTGAGGACGTGGCGTTGTTCCGACGTCCAGGCCTGCTGGTCGCCGGGCTTGCGGCCGTCGTCCTCCGGCAGCGGCGCCATCGCACTCGCCCGCTGCGCGTAATGCGCTTCGAGGTAACCCTCGTTGACACACCACCCGCACCACGCAGAGATATAGCGATAATAGGTTTGTACCGTGTTCTGTTTGAGTCCACGATCGCCGGTAAGATGGCGGGCGTACTCCCGAAACACGCGTTCGTCGAGGTCCTCGAAGGTGGGCTCCTGGTCGACGTTGCCGGAGACGATCCCGGTCCAGTCGTCGTCGCCGCGGTCGCCGGCGGCCCACTCGGCGAACCGCTCGAGTTCGCGTGCAGCGTTTCGTCGGTAGTTCCCGCCGTCGCCACCGCGGCCTTTCCCCTTGTCTTGGAGGTAGCGTTCGAAGGAACTCGCGAGTGATTGATCGGCGCGTTCTCGGGGCGTCATGAATCATCACTCGCGTACTGGTAATTCGGACGGACGTCCTCAAGAAGTTCTTCGACGATTTCCCAGAGAATCAGGGAGGGAGACTCGTGTGCGAATGTGATCCCCCAGCGGTCCTCCGTATCGGCAGCTGAGTACTGGAAATGCGCGTGTCCGAGATCGGGATGGTCTTCGTCCTGGTGCCAGCCGGCGTGAAAGCCCGTGTTCGGGTCGGTGTAGTTGATACGGAACCAATCGTGGGGGTCCTGTCGATACCACTTGACGGTGAGTTCCGGCGAATCAGGGCCTGTCGGGGGATCCTCAAGGCGGGCCGAATCGAAAACCGCTCGCAGTTGCTTGGCCTCGATATCGTCGGGAACGAACTCGACGGTCGTGATCTGAGGAACCCTGTCGAGGACATCCCGCTTCAGTTGGGCGTAGAGGTTTGCGTTCGGGTCACCACCTGGATGTGGAACCGACATCCGTTAGCTGCTGGCCTCAGCAGGCTCTGTCGTCGGAGCGAGGAAGTCCCATTCGCGGATGGCAAACCCGACAATCTTGATACGTCGCTGAAGGTGCTCCCACTCACGGGCAATCTCGCGGCGTCGGTCTTCCTCGTCGGCGTCAAGAGACTCCTCCGCGAGCGTCCCGCGAAGCTGGTTCGGCGATTCAACGCCGAATTCGTCCTCCCAGTCGCGGATCTGCGCCTTCATATCGGCGAGACGGTCCGTGAGTTCCTCGACAGTGTGTCCGCTGTCTCGAAGCCGCATCGCCTCCTGCATCGCTTGGCGGCGGTAATCGGGGTAGTACGTGGTGTGAGTCCCGCTATCGTCGCGGTGGAGGACCCCGTCGTCGACGAGTCGCTCAAGGACGCGTTTGGTCGGCTCGTGTGACCAGCCCGCTTCGGAAGCGATCCAGTTGGCTGTCCGCGGCTCCGACAGCTGCCGGGCGATCATCCGCACACGGTCTTCACCCGTGGTCTGGCGCTCCATCAGGCCCTCGGAGTTTGATTTGTCTTCGGTCATACCACACCATTCGTGCTTTGTCTTAATATAGGTTGAGGTCATTCGTCCTATATCGAATCTCATCTGTCACCATCGCCCCGACCACAGCTGTGGAGAGTTATAGTAAAATCGAACCGTGGTCTTGGCGGCTCTACCCTGGGGGAAGCGTCTTTCTGAGCCGGTTGCAGCATTCGTGCTTCACCGACGGCGGCAGGGTACTTCAAAGTGGTCGTGATTACGGGCATAATCAGGACCACTTGTTGTACTTGAGCCATCGGGAGAATTCGGGGGTCTAGAGTCTCTTAGCGTCGGAACTCCGCATTACAGTAGAGTATATATCGTATATCGCTATACAAAATCTCGGGCCTCGCTCTGCACGAGGTCATCCGTCGCCGAGTTCCGAAAGCCGAGCCTTGATTTCCTCGGCATCCGCCTCAGAGAGCGCCTCAACACCGAACTGAACGAGTAGCGGGTAGAAGTGGCGGTTCTTCTTGAACTCGTCCTGGCCCGCCTTGCGGAGCTTTAGCTGGGACTCGAGGTAGGTATCCTCCATCTCGTCGAGGACATCGTCGGGAATGTAGATCGTCCGCCCGTTCCACTCGTCCTTGATGTTCGTCTTCGTTTTGCTCGTTTCGTTCGTTTCACTCGTTGAAGTCGATTCTGTCGTTTCGGTCGATGAACTGGTTTCCACCGTTTCACTCACCTCACTCGTTTCGCTGGAATCAGCCTCGTCGTCCTCCTCTTCGTAGTTGCCCTCGATGCCGGAAGCATCACCCCAGCCGTCGGTCATGCTTCCACCTCCTCAGGTGCGGTCTTCTCAAACGTCTCGTCGAACAGGTCGGCGATCTCGTTGAACAGGTCGCGTGCATCCTCGACGCGCTGGTTCTCCTTGCCGAAGCCGAAGACGGACACCCCCTCGCCGATCGACTGGGAGAGGTCGGTCCGCTTCGGGATCTCGAACACCGGGAGGGAGTACGCCGACTTGATCTCCTCGATGGTGTCGCGGTGTTCAGCGTTCTGCTCGACGCGGTTACAGACAATCGCGATCCGATTGATGTCTCCGTACGCCTGTTCGAGGGAACTCAGCTGCTTTGCGAAAATCTGGAGGCTGTTGGCGTTGAGCTTCTCGGGAATGACGGGGATGACGACGTTGCCGGTTGCGACGAGGGCGTTGTCGGTGAGGACATTCAGGGATGGCGGCGTGTCGACGATGATGTAGTCGTAGTCCTTTTCGAGCTCGTCGAGAGTCATCTCCAACCGTTCGCGACTCTTCGGCGCCTCAAGCAGCGTCTGGATGTTCTTGTTGTTCGCGAGCTTCTCGCTGGCGGGAAGGATGTCGAATTCCTCGTGCTCGACGATGATGTCGTTCACCGACTCCATCTGGTCGAAGTCAAGGACGTCGAACAGCGTCGTACGGTCGGTATCGTAGTACAGATCGTTGTAGCCAAGCGAGCAGGTGAGCCCACCGTGGTAGTCGATGTCGACCAGGAGGACGTCGTGGCCTCGGGCAGCGAGTGCGCCGCCAGTATGAATGACGTCGGTTGTCTTCCCCGCGCCTCCCTTCTGATTCGCCACCGTGATTCGTGCGGTGTTGGTGTCGGTCATTATCTTCGTTTCTCTCGTTGTGTTCGTTTCGTTCGTTTTTCTCGTTTAGTTCGGTGCGTTCGGTGAGGGTGTTTCACTCGGTGGGAGGATTACTACGATGTTAAAACCAACTGTTCGTTTCGCTCGTGGAACTAATTGCGTTCATTTCTATCACTCACTTCGTTCCGTTCGTTTTGTTCGTTTCTATCACAAGCCAACCAGAGTCAAACCAGTTCGTTTGGAGAATTCAATTCATCAACCTCGTTTACTTCATTCCCTTCATTCTATTCGTTTCGTTCGTTCCTTTCGTTTCGGCAAAGGAGGTCGTACCTTCTGTGGGGATGGCGAAGCTGGATAGGATAGTCAGCTGAGAAGGCTTCGACAGGTACTCGCAAAACCGACTTCTCAGAGGGGGTTAAAGCGATCGGACGGACAGACGTATCTCAAACTCTTGGTCCGTCTTCTCTTGAATTTCGTGGCGTACCTCATCTTGGTCGGATTCAATCCCGAACTCGTCCTCAAACGAATCGAACTCAAGCGTCGACAGAATATTCAAGAGGAGCTCGATTCGTCGATCCTGCAGAGTCTCGTAGGTCCAGAAGGAGTTGAAATACGCCACTACATCGGCGTCCACATTCGAAACGTCACCGCCATCGTGCTGCTCACGGAGTTTGTCGAGGGAGTCGCGATCGACGTTGCCGTATTCGGCCGTGAAATACCGATTGGGGTAGATACTGGCGAAACCGTCGATCTCGGAGTAGTACTGCGTCATCTTCTCGGCGAGTGGCCGATTACTCGCCCCGATATTATCGGTGTCACGGAGCAGGAGGAAGTTCCCGATATCGTCGATGAACCCCTGCGTGATGAACTCCGAGACATTGTCTTTCAGTCGCTCCTCCTCTTCGTCGAGATCAGAGCGCTGCACCAGCTCGATATAGCGTTCGATCTCTGACGCGATCTCGATGTCCGGCTCCGAGTCGAGTTTGAAAAACTCCCGAAGCCACGTCGGGTCTTCCGGGTCGCTGACGGGGGTCTGCGGGAGGACGTGTTCGAGATGGATGTTCCCCATGTTCAGGTCTCGCTCGACGGCACGACTACTGTCGTCGAAGTGATCCTGGGCGATCTTCCCGAAGAGCAGTCGCGCTGTTCCGGTACTCCAGGACTGCGTCTGGACGACCGTATCGACGAACCTGTCGCCGAACAGCGTCGGCGTAGAGGAACGCATCTCGGTGATGAGGTACTCTCGAGAAGCCTCGTATACACTATCTGGAGTGGCGTCGGCAGTTGGTGCGAGATTGAACTCCTCGACGGCCTCGATGAAGACCTCGCGGAAAATACTCGGACGTTCAGAGATGAGGAGGCGTCGCAGGTTGAGTTTCTCGATGGTCTCTAGTACGCGGTGGAACTGTGCTGCATCCCGTTCCGATTCAGGATTGGTGTGATAGTAGAGCGCCAAGACGAATGGCCGCCACTGGTCCATCTGTTGGTTATTGAGGCGAACAAGGATTTCCCGACACTGCTCTCGGTGACTGGCTAACTCAAGATCGTCAGCGGCGAGCTCCGTGGTCGTGATATCTTGATAGTAGTCGACGAGGTCGTGCGCGTAGTCGAGGAAAGCCTTCGCTTCATCGAGATTCCGAAGCCGCGGGACGACATCCGAGTCGATGTTCCGTGTGTCGAAGGCGTTGGTCAGTTCGGCGCTCGCGTCACCAATCCTGTCGATGCCATCGTCGACGATACTCAGATAGATCGAGAGGTAGTCGTCGATGGCGTCACCATCGGTTGCGAACGCCACCACGATGTCCTCCCACTTGTCGACGTACTCGTCTTTCACGTCGGTATCGAAGAAGGCGTTCACGACCGCCGCCCTGATACGGTCGATCTTCGTCAGATCGACGCCACGGTCGTTCAAAATCTCGAATATCTGCATCCGGAAGTCCGACTCCGCCTCTCGAATCAGGTACTCCCCGACGTGGTAGGAGTTATAGACGTAGTTGAGGATGTTCACGAGCGCTCGCACCGTCTCGTCCGGCGTGTAGGCGTCGGCGACGACGCCGCTGATCTTCTCGTCGTAGAACTCGTAGGCCTTCAACAACCGCCGGTGCGAGCGGTACAGTTTGAAGAACGCCCCCGAGGAGAGCGAGTCAGTATCCAGGTCCGCGAGGTCATCGTCCGTGGTGCCGAACCGGTCCAGACATTCCGAGACTTGCACCGCATCGCTGTTGTTCCCGTGAATGCTGAAGTCGGCCTCGTTCTTGAGGTAGTCCACCTGGGCGGAGGGCCCCATCATGAGGGCTTTGAAAAATTCAGCGTCGTGTTTGTTCAGCGTGAGCCGGGGCTCACGTTTGCCGAACGACTCCTCCACATAGAGGATATCGGTGATTCGCCCGATCCCGTAGTCCCGGAACTCCGCCAGGGTATCGTCCTCGATAGAGGCTGGATCGACGTCCTCGAGGTGCTCCATAAGGACGCGCAACAGCAGGTGTGTCGTCGTCAGCCGCTGTTGGCCGTCGATGACCTCGTACACCTGTTTGTCGTCGTTGACCGCGAAGTACATCGAGCTGAAGAACACGTCCGACACTTCGCGTCGGTCAGCGACCAGGTCGGCATTCACGAACTGCTCGATGTCCGACCAATACTGTTCGTGGTGGATGTTCTTCCACGAGTACAGTCGCTGGTACTCTGGTACGTTGAACTTCTGATCGGTGAGAACCTCCCCCAGAGTCCGTTTCTCCATCTCGAAATTCTCGGCCGTAATCGGCCGAACTACTTTCCCATCACCGACATTCCGGGTATCGAGATCTCTGCCATCGTAGTCGATGTACTTATCATACAAATCGTCAGCCTCGTCCGACATTATTGACTGCTGTTTGTAGTCCGTCCATTTACCGTTGTGGGCGGGTTTCCGGGCCGAGTCAGGTCACCCCAGAAGGTTAGCGAGTTCGTGGAGGCTCTCTTTGAGATTACGCTGGAACTCGGTAGAGACGGTAATGAACTCGCCATCGTCGCTGTGTTCCTTGTACTTTCCCAACGATAGAGCGAGCTCCCCGCTCGGGGTTGCAACGAGCTTGAAGATAACTGAAGTACTCTGTAAGCCGGTTTCCAGCCACGCCTTTTCGATATCTGCCCATTCGCCAGCGGAGGTATCTGCTGAATCCACCTCGTAAGCCAAGCTGTGAACCTTCCCCCGATTCCGAGAGTGTTCAGTCTGAACTGGAGCGAGCACGTGTTCAGTACCGCGGACCTGCTTCCCGAGCTGAAGCATCGTCCGCCCGTCAGGCGTCTCGGTGAGTTTGAACCACTTCTGGTACGGGTCATACGAGGCACTCAACCACCAGAATCCGAGATCGTTCCAGTCCGATTGCCCTCCCTGATCGAACTTCCCGTACTCCCATGCTCGACGAAGCCCCTCGCTGTGTTCAGCTAGATATTCTCGCGGCAGGACGACGTCCATCGAGGGATTGGCTGGCTTTGATTGTCGAAGCCAGTGGATGACGCCGTGATACCCGTCGCTGAAGTCGTGTTGGACCGCGTGAGGCCAGATCGGAAGAATGCCAGAGAGATCGACGTTGAATCCGGAGAAGTCCTCTTCTCCCAACCAGAGGACGCTGTACTCTGTAGCAAGATACTCAGCGGTTACTGCGTCGACGTCCTTGTCCTCGTGTTTGTGCTGTACTTCGACGCCGATGCCACGGCCCTCAGGGAACCGAGGCTGTGGAAACTCAACGAGAATATCGGCACGCCGGTCACCCAGCTGCTGTTCTAGCCCTATTGTAGCGTCGGGATACTCGGTCGTGAGCTTCGAATACGCGATCGACTTCATCCGCAAATGAGGTGGAGATTCACCGCCACAGTCCGTCTCCTCTTCAGCAGCGTGGTAGAAATGCCGCGCGACGAACGACCCCTTCCGGCGATGGGAGTCGCGAATTTTTAATTGATCGCCGCACTTCGGGCACTCGAGGAAATCCCCTTTCTGTACCTGATTCGGGATAACCTCGGTACCGTCGTGGAGGGCCAAGAACGGCATACTAGTTGTCGCAGTTTAGCAGTCCACCTATAGAATAATACCCCTGTTGTGCCCCTCGCTTGAGAGGTACATCTATTTAATCCGAGAGTCAGTCAGCCATCAGTAAGAATGGTGTCAGTCTCACTTCTCGAATTTGCCAACGCCAATCGACCCATCTACTTCAAACCAGAAACCGACATAGAGGTATTTGACGATGACGAGGAAGAGTGGAATCCGCTGTTCAAATCCTCATACTCCCTTTCAGCACTCATTGAAGCGCTCAAAGCGAACAGAATAGAAGCTGGGAACGTCCGCTTCGAGGACTCGGTCGCCCAGGAGTATCTTCACCACCTCAAGGAAACAGGGATTGATGACCAGCTGCATCACGAGGATCTAATGAATCGTGCCCGGCTCGTGGCGTTTGCTGACGCAGGATACACAACGGTCGACGACCTCCTGGGGACAGCGGATCCGATCGATATCTCAAAAGATACCGGTGTGGACCGCGATGTCGTCTCCAGTATCGCGACGAACCATCTCGACGGCTTCTCGTCAGGGAGTTCATTCGGTGATACAGGTCCGCTACAACAATTGAATCCAAAGGACTCGTTCACTGGATGGGACCTCGTAGAGGCGTCCTCAAACCGGATTCGGTGGGTTTCGGCCGGGCGATTCAACCTTACCATCAGTCCGGCGCCGGACGGGAGTACCACAATCGCGTGCAACGCACCAGAAGCAGAGCGGAACGCTTGGTATCGGAAAGGCCGTTCAATCGAAGCGGGACCTGATGAGTCGTTAACCCCCGAGGAAGCCCTAGAACAGTCTCACGAATGGTTGAAAGCGCATCAGCTGGAATACAAGGATGATCTCGCCGAACTCCCTCGAATTGGGGCGGCGACCAAGGATTACCTCGCGCTCGAATACGGGATCACATCGCGAGAGGAACTCCGAACATTTGCAGAGGACCAACCTGAGGAGTTCGACGACATCTTTGGCTCTCCTGGAAGCGACCTCAGAGAAGCATTAGAACGCTAACCCGGCCACCGCGCACACTTCCGACGCTATCGAGAGCAGATGTCACAAGAGAGACGCAGCAATCTGGAGCAAGAAGCCGAATAAGAGGAGAGAACTGCCAGCCCGAAGATACCACTCGCGGGCCCGTTGTTCAAGCTGGTGAACGTGGCGTTCGATATATCGATCAACGAGTGTTCGAGAAATTCGTCCGTCGCGAGCGTGAATCGAATCCCCATCGGTGTGATATCGAACTTCGACAGCGTCGGGCTCGTCCTCCAGGCTTACGACGACGATCTCCTTTATTGGGCCATGTACCTCGACTCGCCCGTCGAGTGCCTCACATACGGCCTCAAATCCAGAATCATCCGAGGTCAGTTTCCCTTCGCTCAGGAGAGTTACCCGGCCCTGTTCGATTTGTTGGATTTCATACTCAGGTGTTTTGTATGCCCGAAATTGTTCGAACTCAGGAAGGACAACCATTAGGGCACCAGCAGCATCTAGGCCCAAACCTACGGTAGCAAGCGTTTCTATCCCGAGCATTTGTTGATTTCAAAAGATTTCATCAGTTTTCGAGGACTTCATTAACAGCTGGGATCAATTCAGACCGATAGCCAGCAGACACAAGGAACTCCTGGATGTGCTCAAACTCCTGCTCTCCCTCTGGAGAGTTTGTCAGGAGTAGTTCTTCGATTACCTGCTCACCGTCATCGCAAAGAGCTACAGATTGGGCGAGAGGAGTGTCCTCAAGTGGATCTCGTCGCTCATCAATCACGATCGGCTGCCACCCGTCCTGGGACTGATATCGATAGAGAGTAATTGTGCGGACGGTATCATCGTCGACGAAGAAACTCGTTCGTTCGCGGCGTGGAGCAATAGCGAATTTCCCGCCATTAATCTCCTCTGCCAATAGGTCGAACTCGTGAAATTCTGCAGGAACGGGACCGTCAACGACGTGAGTAATGACTCCCGGCCAAGTGAATCCGTAGATTCGCTCGAAGAAGTTAACCGACTGGCTTTCACCGGATTCAAAGACCAGTAGGAGGTCTCCGAGCTGGATTTCTCTCTCATCAACTCGGATGTGGGAAGCGTAAGGATAAGCGTCACTGTCGTCCAGAACCTCGATGTCGGGTTTAGACATAATCCTGAGTTGAGTGTGTGGTGGTATGTCGTTTTATACTCCTTGGCACTCGGAGAAGATACAGATTATCTTTGTATCGACAGACAGCGACAGGTATGGAAGCAACACGAGAAAGGGCTCTTAGCGAACGCGAGTTCGAACTATTGTTAGAAGGAGCCGGGCGGATGTCAGATACCCAAAGACGTCTAGAGACACGAGCGGCTATCCTCCTCGGGGGACGTTTGGGACTCCGGCCAGGAGAAACGACGCACCTGTCTACGTCGTGGATTGACCCAGAGCGTCAGATGATTCAAATTCCTAAACAAGAAGATTGTACAAAGGGACGTGACGGCGGTATCTGTGGCTACTGTCGGCAAGCAGTGAAACAACGAATGGACCACAATCCCGAGAAAGACTTCCAAAGCTTTGCAGATCGCTATTGGCTCCCGAAAACAGAGGCCGCGTCTCGAACAGTGCCGTACCATTTTTCGTATCGAGTCCGAATCGCGATTGAGTTATTACTTAAGGAACATGGCGGTTGGCCATATTCGTTCTCGACCTTACAACGACGGCTGGAGACTGCCCTTGAACTGTCTCCAGAACTGTCCAACGACGCAACCTCGTTACACGGACTACGTGCCACAGCAGCGTCGTACCATGCAGGAAGAGGCTTGGATCTCCCCGCACTCCGAGCAATGTTCGGTTGGGAAGACATCACGACTGCACGTCAATATCTGAATGTCGATGGAGCGATGACCCGGCGAGCGCTGGACAGTATTCATCAGTAAATCTGGACCCACTGATGACCGGGAACCAAGTGTAGCGCTAATTCAGTAGTTATTCCATCGGCCCTACGTCCCCAAGATGAGCGTATTTTTCAGCAACCTTTTCGAAGTACGCTTCCGTCATAATTCGAGGATTCGACACCCGATGAAAATCATCAAGAACGAACTGCATTTCCTCCTCATCCAGCCCATATGCGTGGAACACGGCCGCATCGACTTCGGCTTGTAGTTCACGCCGAGTCTCCATATCCGTCGCCGGCTCAATCCCGCCGAGTCGCTCACGCATCTCAGCAAACTCCTCACCATAACAGTTGAGCTTCGCCGCTCGATCAGCGATGTAGTGGAACCAGTCGTCGCCGTCAGTGAGACGAGGAGCCTGTGACTCCTCAAACTTGTACTTCGAGGCGTGGGAATCGACCTTTGTCCGCATCAAGAAATCGAACGGGATACTGTTGATCAGCCCAAGTGCGACGAAAAGCTCCTTATCAGAAAAAACACGGTCGTAAGCACTGTGCATCGGGAATTCCGAAAGGTCGTCCTTGGTAGGGTTTGCTTCGAATGGCCGAACCGTGTACAGCGTATGGACGACGACTCCACCCGGTGGGATTACAGCCGCAATGAGCGTCCGTTCGTCGGTTGCACGAGCGACTTCACGGAGCACAAGCCGGTATTCAGAACTATGGAGACGGATGTCCTCCAAAGAAAGTTCGGGGCGGTCGAATTCTTCTGTTAGCAACCGATTGACGAATCGCTTCTGCGAACCTGCCGGGAGATGGCAGAACTCAGGGTCATCAGCGAACTTGTTGTAGATAGCCTTCTTCAGGCTGATCGCATCGTCCCGGGCACGGAAGTTCTTCTCTCGAACGCGACGCTTCGCGCTCAGCTCCTCGTTATCTTCATCGACACTCCACAAAGAGATGGGTTTGAGATCGTCGACGTAAGTCGACTCATAACAGAATTGGTGAATGTTCTTTCCCTGATAGACCGGATAATCCCCTTTGGATTCGTCTTCGATGAATCTATCCCGATCTCGTCCTCGATCCAGTTCCTTGTACAAGACCGTTCGCCAAGCACCTTCAATTTCAGTCGCCAATGGTGGTGTCTGGAGAATTTTATCCAGCACTGAAACCTCCTGCTGGTCCTCGATGTTGGGGAAAATTCGAGCTCCAGGAGAATACTCTTTGAGGATTCGCGCTGGAATTTCTAGAGCTACATCGTCAATTGACCGAAGAACATCAACGGAAGTCTGATGAAAGATTCCGTGGACAGTATCAGTACTTCCCTCTGTTCGGAGCGTAACGATACCGAAGTTATACCTAGTGTCTATATCGGAGAAGATACCGCGATTTTCAAATCCGATGATACTCTGAATCTCAGACTCTTCCAATGCATGTACTCGCAAATCCTTTCCAGCGGCGGCATTGAAGAACGGACCTGGAAGCAACTGTGAAACATAACCACCGTCTCTGACGATATCATAGACTCGCTCAAAGAACAGTAGGGACAGGTCGTTCGTCCGTGCAACCTGTTGTCCTTCTACGCTTGGTGTCTGGTACTCGTATTCTCCACTCTGGTTGATATAGGTCGCTTGGCGTTCCTTGTCACGCTGGAACTTCTCCCATTCGGCAGCGATTTCAGGGTTCTTTAAGAGTTCCTCTACCTTCTTGTCCTTTTCACCTGGTGGGCGGCTACGAAACTCAGTATCGTACTTTGGGAAGAAGTCCGTCCGGTATGGCTTCAGCTCATCCCACGGTGGGTTCCCAATGATGACATCAAAGCCACCTTCCCGATAGACTGTCGCGAACTCGAGCACCCAATGAAACGGTGAGAACTCCTCTAATTTCTCAAGAGAAATATCCTCGTCGACAAGTTCGTTGAACTGATCGCGGATCTTCTCATTAAGCTCCTCGCTGTGGGTGTCGATTTTTCTTTCAGCCATTTTACGGGCATTCTGCGCTTCACGGGCAGAATCCGCAGCTCGATGGCGATCCTGTTCCTGGATGACATCCTCATAGAGATCTTTGACTGCAGTTCCGACACCCCAATTCGAGAGTGACGCGTCGCCAGCATCTTCCCTTGCGACTTCTTGGAGCTCAGTGAACCCGATCAGCGAGTTACCCTGACGGATGTTAAAATCAATATTTGGGAGGGGTTCGACCTCGTTCGGTTCGTCCTCGATATCAGCGACCATCGACAGCCACAGGCGTAGTTTACAGATTTCGACTGCCCCGTCTTCGATATCGACTCCATAGAGATTGTGAAGGATGATAGAACGCTTTGCGAAAAGTGAGACCCCTCCATGTCCCTCTTCTATTCTCTCCAATTCTTCACGGCTACGACTCTCCAACTCCCAGCCTTGCCCTTCAGCTTCGAGCCGCTGGAAATACTCAATGCATTGCATCAACTGATCGTCTCGCTATTGGCTGTTTTCGACTTTATTTACGATTGCCGGTGAAATACGAGCTGCTTCTTACACTCTATTCAACAAGTGTATTGACCAGTTCAGTCGAAAGCCACCCTCATATCCATCATTTTCATATGAGTAAAGCAACTTTCAGGTGGTATGACTCTCCAGCAGATCACCGCATCCGATATCGCGGGCTGGGACTCTTTACACGATATAGCGAACTCCTTTGAAAAACGCGGGCTCAAACCACGCCCGAAACTTGGGGGCGATAACGAACTTGTAGTCCAGCTTGATGATGACGAATTCATCGTCATTGTCAATGCTGGCCCCGGTGAGACTGCCACGGACTTCAAACCGGAAAATCGCTCACGGCATACCAACCTTGTTGCCACCAACGATTTCGAGACCTTCACCTTCATTACGCGAGTCCGAAGCTGGGAGGGGCAGCAGCACGGTCGAATTAAGCATCAAAAGATTTCGTTCTCGAAGGAGCAGTTCACGCGGGACAGTGGAGAGAAGAACACTATTCTCCAAAAGCTGAACTCGATCGAGTACGGTTCCTCTGCTGCGATATACGATACGCTCTACGATACGCAACAGGTCGTCAAGGAGTTCTATGAACAGTTCGAGGAACTCCGGACAGATCTCATTCAAGAGGTTACAGGCATCCCTGACGATCGTGGTGATGCGAAGCAACGATATGTGCAGGTCATTCTTGACCGAATGATCTTCCTATACTTCATCCAGGAAAAACGCCTTCTTGATCGGAACCCGAATTACCTTCACGAACAGCCGAATGAAGTCGTTGACGAGGGCGGTGACCACTACGAAGAGTTCTACGAACCGCTCTTCTTCGAATACCTCGCAGAAGACAAACAGAACCCTGACTTCGGTAGTCTTCCGTACCTGAACGGTGGCTTGTTCGCAAAGAATCCTGTCGAAGAGGAGTTTGAGGACGCGAAATTAGGTGGCTCTGCCGAGGAAACGAACGGGCTCTTCGATGATATCCTCGACTTCCTCTCCGACTGGAATTGGAACGTCGACGAACGACTCGACATCGTCGATCCCAAGAACCTCTCCCCGGCGATCTTGGGCCACATCTTCGAACAAACGGTCAATCAGAAGGAGATGGGGGCGTACTACACACCGGAAGAGATCACGGGGTTCATGGCCCGCCGAACGATCCATCCGTATCTGCTCGATCAACTCAACGAGGCTGTGGACGCAGACTACGACGAGATTGACAATGTGTTCGGATTCCCCGTGCCCGAGGCAGATAGTAGCGCAGAAGCTGTTGCCGATGGCGGAACCATAACTCAGCAAGTTCCAACGGAAAATGTCCAGACCAGCCATGTGGAGACTCTCTACCACGACATTCTGAAGGAAGCACACATTCTCGATCCCGCCGTAGGAAGTGGCGCCTTCCTGCTCGCCGCACAGGAGGTGCTGATGGACCTATACATGCAATGCATTGAGTATTTCCAGCGGCTCGAAGCTGAAGGGCAAGGCTGGGAGCTAGAATCCAGAACGCGAGAAGAGATAGAGGAAATCGAGTCGGGGAAAGGCTCCTCATCACTGTACGCAAAGCGAACGGTCATCCTCAACAATTTGTACGGAGTCGATATCGACGAAGGTGCTGTTGAGATTTGCAAGCTCAGACTCTGGTTGTCGATGGTCGCTGATATCGAGGATGAACCGAGTGAGGTGGAGCCGCTCCCCAATATCGATTTCAACGTACGGCAAGGGAACAGCCTAATCGGCCAACTCGATACCGACATCGAGAGTAACGAAGACGGAGACAGCGATCTCGATTCTTGGGAGGTGAAAACTCGCTTTGAGGACGTGAAAGAGGCCATCAAGAAGCACAAGAAAGCGGAGACCAGTGTTGAAGCTCAAGAATGGCGGAAAGAAGCAGAAGTTAGAATTGAGGAACACCGGGACAAATTTGACGAAATCCTACGGCGAGAATTCCAAGACGCTGGCTTTGATGACATAACGATCGAGGGGATTCGGGAGTGGTCCCCATTCCACTGGCCGTTGGAGTTCGCCGACGTCTTCGAGAAAGGTGGATTCGACGTGTTCATCGGGAATCCACCGTGGGACATGCTCTACGCGAATCGCGACGACTTCTTCATCCGCTACGATGAGCAGTTCCGTACCTATCCGTCGGAGGAAAAGGACGGTGTGATGGAAGACCTCCTCTCAAACCCAGAAGTTGCGTGGGAATGGGAGGACTACAAGGAGTCGATGGAAACTCAGGCAGACTTCTTCACGCAGGGAGATGTCTATAAGCTCCAATCTCCGGTGGTGGGGGGTCGAACGATGCCGACAAAGAACGAACTTTCAGCTCTTTTTCTTGAGCGGGTCTTCAGACTCTCCAGAGACGGCGTGAAGGTGAGTCTGCTCCTCCCCGGTACTATCTTCGGGGGAGTAATGGGGAAAGACCTCCGAATGCATCTGCTGGACCATACGGACGTGGAGAATCTCATCGGGTTCGAGAACAAGGGTATCTTTGAGGCCATCGACGATAGATACCGGTTCGCGATTCTGACGTTCGAATATGGGGGGAAGACATCAGCTCTTCGGGGGATATTCAACCAACGTGACATGGATATAGTCTACAGGATCGAAGATGAGGCAGTCAACATTCCGCGCGACGTACTCGTCAGTTATTCTCCAGAAGGGGGAATCTTCCCATCCATCACCTCGCAGATCGAAGTAAGCGTCTTGGAGAAGGTAGTTGAGCAGCCTTCCTTGGGTGAAGATTTAGAGGAGGCTTGGACAGTTGATATGCTCACTAAGGAGTTCGTTGAATCGACTGATAAGGATAGGCTCCTGACATCGCCGGAGGAGGCCGACTATCCCGTCTATGGCGGCAAAAATATTCATCAGTTTCAGTACGATAATACCCACACAGATGCGTTAGATGGACCGCAGTACTGGAGTCGGGGGATGTACGATCCACCGAATAGTGCTCAGTACCGTGTTCGAGAGAAGAAATTCAACAGGGGTAATCTCAAACGGGCAATCTACGACGCCTTTGGAGGTTCAGAAACGAGGAAGTCTCAAGTTCAATTCGTAGATGAACTACTCGAAGAACACCGTAGTCACGGACTTGAGGAAGAAGATGTCCTGCTCGATTGCACTGAATACCGAATCGGCATTCGAGACGTTTCTCGATCCCGGGACGAGCGGACGATAATAGCTACGGTACTTCCGAAGGACGTCATCTGTCTCCACACCATTAACACGTTCAAGCCGTTCGCTATTGAACCGGAAGAGGAACACCTCACAGAGTCCCCACTTCGGTCACCCTACGTCCGGCGATTTACGGATCAAGAACTCTTCGTGGCAACGGGACTCCTGAACAGCATTGCGTTCGATTTCCTGATGCGAACTAAAGTCGAGACGCACATCATCAAGCGCGAACTGCTGGAATCCCAGCTACCACGGCTCACCGACGGAGATGATTGGTTCCATTATATCGCTGAACGAGCTGCCCGATTGAACTGTTACGGGAAAGAATTCAAAGAAATGCGTGAGCGACTCGGCGGAATCGAGGCAGCGGTAGAAAACCAAGAACGCAGAGAATTACAGGCTGAAATCGACGCGGCCGCATTCCACGCGTATGGCCTGGAACGTCGTGACGTGAAGTTTGTCCTCGACGACTTCCATCGCGTTGAGAGTCCGAAGCTGATGGACGAGATGTACTTCGATCTGGTCTTGGAGAAATATGATTTAGTGGATCAGAAGGGGCCCCTACCGTAGCTCCCGAATCACTGTCCGACAACCCCCCAGCATACGAGCTTCGCTTGTACATCACTCTCTCCCATTAGTTTCGTCTGGTATTCAGTAGAGGCTTCGACGTTCTCTTCCAAGAACTCCTCAAGCTGACTGAGGAACTCCCCGGTCGGCCACTCTGGGAAAGAGTCGTACTGCTCGTTCTGGCGAAAGATTTCCCGTAGAATTCGGTCTTCATCCGTGTTCGCCAGCTTTACCTCCTGCAGCCGCGCTTCGATGTCGGTAGCCCATTCTCCTATCGTTTCAAACTCTTCAACAGGAGCCGGCTCATCACCGTGATTCGGCTGAACGTAGTGACTGATGAAATCGAGGATCGTCTCTTGTTCCTTCGAGAAGGCCTCTCCCTGTTTGAAAGCACCCTCAACTTGGCCCTCTCGAATCACCTCAAGACGCTCGTCAAGCACTGCTTGAATTTCACCACGGTTCGATAACACCGTATCTGGATGCCCGGTAATCGGTTCGCCGTCAACTGAAGGGTCAATATTGAGCGTGCTCACGGGCCGCTCTTTGACCTCGTCGGCGAAGGGCTTGTAGTAGAAAGCACGACGGACGCGACCAAGCGGGGACTCGTGGTCATCATCGTCAAACCAGAGGTGGGCAAGGGCGAACACGCCCGGACGAGGACCGGCATCGTGGTCAGTTACATTCGTGTAGAGGAATTCTCGTTCTTCGGGCGGGTCATTAAAGAAGTCCTCAGCGTACTCGAAGTCTTCCGCAGTCAGGTCATAATCCTCGTTCAGTTCTCGCTTCAAAAGGTACCGCTCGAACGCAGCGTGTTCATTACTCCCAGCATTGCGGAGGAGCGGATTCTTGCTCGTGTCGTCAAGTTCATTCACGTCGTCAATTTCACGGGACTTCTGGAGAGAGTCCTCGATCTCGTCCACCTGTAATTCCCCGATAGTCTTCTCCGTGTCTACACCTGTCTTTTCAAGAATCTGGTCTTCGTTCGGATCGAGGATGTTGTTCTCCTTTCCGACGATGAGCGCAATATCGTTGATCTTTGCCTGTAGGCGTTTCAGGAGCTTAATCGCCGCCTCGATGTCGCCGTCCGGGTAGAAGTTGTGGACGTGTTTCTCGGCGGTACTCCCGATCCGGTCGACTCGCCCGACACGCTGGACAATCCGCATCGGGTTCCACGGCAGGTCGTAATTGACCACAACATGAACGTCCTGAAGATTAACCCCTTCACTCAGCGTGTCAGTGGCCACTACGTACTGTAGCTCTGAGTCCCCCGATTCGGCGAGCGTTTGCTGGTAGCCTGACGCCTCGGGAGCAAAGCGTTGAATGATGTCCTGCTTATTCTCGTCACCACCCTTGACGACGGCACTGTTCGCCTCTGTGAGTGGGGAATCCTCGTTGTCACAGAGGGTTCGATAGACGTAGTCTGCAGTTGCTCGATACTGCGTGAAGATGAGCACCTTCTGATCGTGATTCGTGAGGACATCTGCAAGTCGGTCGATCTTCGGATCGCGGAACTCGCGGAGTGAAAAGACGGCCTCGTAAAAGTCGCGTGTGGCGGGGTCGACTTCGCTCAGGTCACTATTCGGGTAGAGAATCGGATTCATCTCCTCTTCGGGAATATCTGGGAGGACACCAGCGTCGTGGTCAGCGAGCCATTGCCGCGTGGAAACTGCATAATCGCTCACATCACCCGCATCACGGGCGACATCACCGATGAACTGCGAGAGGAAATACGAGAGAAGGGTAAGGTCCTCCCTGATGTACGTCTTCACCTCGCCGATGGTGGCGTCCGCCAGTTCATCTCCCTCAGTATCAGCTCCTTCTTCCGATTGAATAGCGGCGGTATCGAACCCGAATTCTTCGAGTGTTTGTTCGAGATCTTCAGCAGCGTCGGCTCCTTCGACAAAGTCACTGAGTTCAGAGTCATCCCCCTCCCGAACAGTTCGGAGCATATCGATGTCTTCGTCCTCGGGGAGTTCACCAAGAAGGCCGAGAAGCTGGCGTTCGCTCTGATGCAGCGTCTCGATCGACTGGACGAACGCGTACGTTGAGGACTCAAGCCGTTTGAGGAGGTTCAGCTTGTAGAGGGCTTTCAGCGTGCTCCCTGCTTTCGGGTTTTTGACTGTGATGTGAGGAAGGTGGAGGGCGTCCATCACGTCGGGAAGCATCCGATATATTGGCTGGTAGGCCGCCGGCAGGGAGTACTGTTGCTTGTTGAGTTTCGGCGGCTTGAAGCTCATCTCGAAGTCTTCGCTGTCCTGAATCTGATCTTTGACGTGCTTGCGCGTCCGGAGAACCATCACTTCGTTCAGGATATTCGAAATCTCAGAGGAGTGTCGCTGTAGCTGCTCGGTGATTTCTTGCTGTTCGTCGTCGCCGACCTCCTCTTTCCCGGATGCGATGCGTTTTCGCGTCTCCGAGAGTTCGATATATTCGTCGAACGCATCAAAGTCGAGTGACGCCTTGTTCCGAAGTTCCTCCGGGCTGGTGAACAAGCTGATGAGGTTCTTTAGGTCGGTAGCGCTGTTATTGATCGGGGTCGCGGTCAGCATAATCATCGTCTTTCCGCGAAGCTGCCTGAGATTCGCGTGTCGTCGCGTCCCCTTGTAGTCATCATCGTGGTCCGGATTCGGTCGCCACTTCCCGTAGTTCCGGAACCGATGAGCCTCGTCGATAAGCAGGACGTCGAACTCGTCTTTGAGGTCCTGCACCTCGTCGTAGGAGAGATTCTGGAACTTGCTGATACTCATCACGTCAAGGTGTGTGCCGTCTACCTCTAACCCGAAGTACGGATTGCCGTCTTCGTCAGTGTCGTTCTGGAGTAGGTCTTCCCACTGATCAGTCAGGTTGGCCGGGACAATGAGGAGACAGTGGTCGCCACGTTGGCGGTAGTCGTGGAGGAGTTCACCGCCAATAAATGATTTCCCCAGGCCGACCGAGTCGGAGACGATGCACCCGTTGAACTGTGAGAGCTTTTCCTTTGCACTCTCGTACCCGAGCTTCTGGAAGTAGTACAGTGGGCTGTCACGGATGTTGACGTTCCCACTCAGTTCGTCGTAGGCAAGCAGCTTGTAGAGCTCGAACGGTTCGAGATACGTGCCCAGCTCCTCGGATGACGTCTCCTGGTCGGACTCGTCCTCCTGCTGTTCCTTCCAGTCCTGGTACTCCTCGCTGTTCTCGATGATTCGGATGATCTCCTCACTGAACTCCTCGGCGTTGGCCCACTGGTTGTCGTACCACTCCTCGAACGCTTCGGCCTTGTGTCGATCCTGACTCGTGAGGTTCAGCTCGATGTTGTTCTGGTGGCCGCTCTTGGTGAAGTTCGAGGAGCCGACAACTGTAGCGCATGGGCGGGTGTCTTCATCCTCGTCTTGTCCCCAATCTTCGTCATCTTCGAGTGGCGCTCGAAATGAGGCACCCTTTGCGTGGAAGTAACCGTTTTCGGGATTTCGCACACGGACGCTCACCTCGCCTTCGGCGATAAAGTCTCGTAGCCGGTCTAGTCGGCCAATTTGAGCGTTATTCAGCTCCGAGATGCTTTCTCTCACCTCTCTTTTGAGCTCCTCTTTGAGATTCTGCCCCTCACCGATTTCGTCAGCAGTTCCCCTATTCGTCTGACGACCCATCAAGATCCGAAGTGGAGCGTGGCCGAGTTCCTCGGGGTCAGCCAGATTCTCAAGGTCTTCCCTGTAGAGGTCGAATCCTGAGAGATAAAAGTACCCAGTTGCGATACGGCCCTCCTCAATCTGGGGAATAATCCGCTTGTAAGCGTCTTCTAATGTTCTGTTGGCGTTATCGACAAGCGGAGGAAGTGAGAGCATCGTAATGCCGAGATGTATTCAGTACGCTAACTTAGTGTTTAGTGACCACGGGATAGGGCTACCGAGTCAATTACGTCCGAACCGGTCATATTGGCCGAAGATCTCGCCAGCGAACGTCGACAGTTTCGCCATTATCCAGTTCCACTTTGAAAAGATAGCTCTCTCGTTCATCACCAGTTACTGTCCCTGCCTCATCAGGAATGATCTCAGTAACCATTCCTTGACGACTATGAAGCCGCTCATGGTCCGGATCCGTCTCATCTGGAATATCTATGCGAACACGATCTCCCGTATCAAATCGTTTCATAGCTAAGGTGATTGAGCTAGCTCCGATTGGAAACCATACAATCCCGGTCCTGAAGATAATCACGAAGGCGGGCGAAGGTATCCGCGCAGCTTTCTGAAGAATCACGGAAAACAGCGGGAGTCGAAAGCGTCTCCCAATCTCCAATTAACACGAGACGTTTCTTTGCGCGGGTAATGGCTACGTTGAGCCGCTTTCGTGCGGTCTGAGGTGGAGACTCAAGGAATCCAGAATCGCTCTCGGTATTCGACCGAGTAAAAGAGACAATTATCACCTCTCGTTGGCCACCTTGGAACTTATCAATAGTCTCCACGTCGACACTATTGTACTCAAGGCCCTCGATACTGTTAACGAGTTCAGACCGAATGACCTCTCGCTGATCACTATACCCAGTGATCACGCCAATATCACTCGCATCAACATCATGATTCAGTGCCCTCTGAACCTGGGCCACTACATACTGTGCTTCGGTTGGATTGTGGTAGGAGTTCGAGCTGGAATTTTGAGCTTCGCCACTATTGTCATCGATTGCAAGGAGAGGCGAGAGGCCATCAATAGTTGCTGTCCGGTTGTCTTCGCCGTGTTCTAATCGCCCATCATAGAACTCCTGGCTCGCGAATTCGGCAATCGATTCATGCATTCTATACTGACGGTAAAGCGTCTGGGCGAGATCCTCTCCATAGACATCAAGGAGTCGCTCAAATAGAGACGCGTGTAGCCCCCGGTCGCGCATTTCTGGATCCGATACGAACGGGGGGAGCTGTCTGTGGTCGCCAGCCAGGATAGTCCGGTACCCAACTGAACGAAGACGGCCATGGTCGGTTTCCTCAACACGGTTCCCCCATCCGAATGGAACAGCCGTTGCAGGTCCGGATGCCTGCGTCGCTTCGTCAATCACTACAAGGTCCAAGTTCACATCGTCTCGATCGTCAAGAACTGCCGCCGTATTTGTTGTTGATGCGATAATATTGGGACTCCCGATATTCGAATCCAGTCGGCTGGTGGGAGTATAGTAACGAGAGGCGACAAATGAATCGACATCTTGGCGGGAACTACCTATACGAACCATCGAAATTTCACGGAGTTCATCCTCGGCACTGAACCGTTGGACGATTCGATGAAGGGAGGCTTCATCAGGGACCTCGGTTGTGCTTTCACCTGCGACGATGTTGTCGACAGCTTGGTTCGAGTGAGCACAGACGAGAACAGTATCTCCGTTTTCGACCGCGTGCTCGATTATCGTGACCAACGTTCGCGTCTTTCCAGTACCTGGAGGTCCGTGAATACAGAACACGTCGTCTGCGCAAAGCGCATCGACCGCTGCTCGCTCTTGATAAGTATTCAACTCGAGGTCGGGAATGAAATCCAGATCGAGTGGAGAACTGAAATCGATATTCGAGTCCCCTCGAAGGAGCGATTCGGATCGCTCGCTCAATTGTTTGAATGCTTCGTACTCCCGACGTTCTGCCACTCCTTTTTCCACCACCCGGAGCGTGACCTGTCCAACTTCGCTAAGATCTACGCTCTCCCGGTTATAGGTTCCAAAGCCGTCATCGATGACAATAGATCTTCCATCGATTCGAGTGATAATCCCATCCAAAACTGCGGTACCACCATAATCATCTTCCCATAGAAGAGCGACCGTATTTCCTTCATAGATGTCGTATACATCCTCCACAGGTTCGTACATACGTCCGAGCGACTCTGACGACGGAAGATCAACGTTACAAGTTATCGTAGAAGGTCCCCTGTGGATATCGGTTGATCTGACCACTCCCCCTCCAGAACGGTCGACATCTACACCGTGACCAACGATAGTATCTAAGTCCCCTTGATGTTGGGACAAAAGCTCAGTTCGGACAAATTCGAGCGTCTCATCAACGAAAGTAGAGTACTCGTCATCACTCATCGGGGACTCAGCGCTAATTGGGTTTGGTCGATACGGAGGACGGTCGTCTAGAACATCAGATAGGAGGTCGTCCGGGTTTGAAAATCGTCGATCCCAGAAACGGAGCCGATACAGTAAGCCGGAACGTGAGGCGTTGTCATATTCAATAAAATCTGGAGCCTCATTATCTGTGTTATAATACTGAAGCGAATGACCGTATTCATCTTCAGTGTATAATACGTATTCGCCAGTTAATGATGCGGACTCAGGTTCATGAACTGGTAACAGGACAGCATCACCTCTGACCAAACCCCGTCGGCGAAATACAGCAATTAAGTGGTCTAAAGCTACTGCAGGATCATCTGGGTTCCACCTTTCCTCTTCCTGCACTTCTACGTCCGATAGACGTACCTGCCCACTAGGGTCCGATTCGAATTGGGACTTTTTCTGCTCCAGATACGTCGCCATTAGAAATCTGGTACAGACTCCTGGTTAAAAAAGCCCCCTTGACGATGGGGAGATACCGCTAGAAAGGAATTCGTCAATGTTTCCGGAACTACTGTTTCCGGAAAAGAGTATGAATAGAACGATAACCGCACGGCAAAGAGAGCCAAGATATTATCAGCATTCGTTTCCGGAAACGACCCGGGCAGATTTTTAATACTAGCTGAAGAAGCCGTCTACCAGATATAGATGATCCGCGATGCTCGCGTTCTCCGTGCGGGGTTCGTTCCTCGGGAAGTTGAGCATCGCGACGCCGAGGTCAACCACCTCTCCAGCGTTCTCGAGCCCATCACGAACGGAGAACCCGCCGACACCGCTATCGTCACCGGACCCAGCGGAACCGGGAAGACGTGCATCTCGAAGTTCGTCACGGAACGACTTCGAGAAGAGGTCCTCGACGTCGAGGCCATCTACGTCAACTGCTGGCGTAACTACACCCGATTTCGGACGCTCTACCAGATCCTCGACGACCTCGGCGCGACCATCGACATCCACCGGCAGTCGACGCCCCACGACGAACTCGTCGATCGCCTCCAGCAGCATGACGGCCCGCGAACCGTCGTCATCCTCGACGAGGTCGACCAGCTCGAAGACCCCAGCGTCATCTACGACCTCCACAGCCTCCCGCAGTTCGCGATCATCTGCATCGCGAACAAGGAAGAGGAGCTGTTCAGCCGCGTCGACGACCGCCTCGTGAGCCGCCTGCGCTCCAGCGAACACGTCCGGATGGACAAGTACCACGACGAGCAGCTGTACGACATTCTGAGTGCGCGGGCGAAGTGGGGACTCGATGAGGACGTCATCACCGACGACCAGCTCTACCGGATCGCCGACGCGGCCGCCGGCGACGCCCGCCTCGCAATCGGCATCCTCCGAACAGCCGCCGGCAAGGCCGATCGCGAGAACCACGAGCGCATCACCGACGATATTCTCCTGGACGCCGCCGAGGATGCTCGGGCCCAGATCAAGCAGAAGAGCCTCGACTCGCTCACGCCGCACCAGCGCGTCGTCTACGACATCGTTCGCGAGCACGGCCCAGTCGGGCCGAGCGAGATTCACGAGCGCTATACCGAGGACGTCGATGATCCGCGGACGAAGCGGACTATCCGCACGTACCTCTCGAAAATGGAGCAGTACAACCTCCTCGAGGCGGAAGGAACGAGTCGGGACCGAGAGTACTCGCTCGTCGATTCAGCGGCGGCGTCGCCGATGCAGTAACGGTGACCCCGTCAGCTATCAGGAACTGAACTCGCCGAGGCCCGATTGCTCGTGGTCCAGTGGCTCGATGACCTGGGGATCGTCGTTGCCGGGGTTGTTGACCCGCGTCGAAATCTCGTAGGCGTCCAGATCGTCCTTCGGATACGACTGGCACAGTTCCTTGCGGGTGTCCGGGTCTGCGGCGAGCCAGTCGGACTCAGCGTCCTTCGGGAGGACGACCGGCATCCGGTCGTGGATTGAGTTCATCAGGTCGTTCGGCTCTGTCGTGAGAATCGTGACGCACGAGATCGTCTCGTCGTCGCCCTCCCAGACGTCCCAGAGCCCGGCCATCGCGAATACGGGGTCGTCCTCCCGGTAAATCCGGTAGGGCTGCTTCGATCCGCCGTTCGGCGATTTCCATTCGTAGAACCCTGACGAGGGGACAAGGCAGGGACGTGATTCCCACGCCCGCTCGAAGACGCGTTTCTCGTCGGCAGTCTCGGAGTGAGCGTTGATGATGCCCTCCTCGGGTTCGTCCGCCCAGAACGGAATCAGCCCCCAGTGGTAGGCGTCAATCTCGTCGGGATCCTCGTTCGTGATGATGTGGAGGTCGTCGCCAGGCGCGATGTTGTATCGAGGTGTGTACCCGCCGTCCGCGACGACCTCGGCGTCGAAGCGAGCCTCGAGGTCGGCCTGGTCGATGAAAAGCGAGTTTCGGCCACACATACCTGAAAGTTCAGAGGGAGGCATCTTCAACGTGGTCGCACAGGAACTTCGCGGTACCGACGTACTTAACCAACATACGCCCCATTATGTACAGAGTATTGGTTAACGGAGGCAGTACTAGAGAAGCCAGATCTGGAAACTTCTCCGAACCAGGCGCACAATCCCGAAAATTCGGTGACAAATTCACCCACACCGTAACTCAGCAGTTCAGCCATGGCTTCGAGTTGATCCGGGGCAGTATACCCCCAGAATTCGATGGGGGACGACAGAGTATTTATACTCTTCTTCCGTTCTGGTGACTATGTCCAGACAGGTCTCGGATTATTTGTCTGAAATAAATGACCATATCTTTCTTCCCGGCCTCCAGCGGGAGTTTGTCTGGAATCCCAGGCAGATTGAGGAACTGTTCGATTCATTGATTCGAGACTATCCAATCGGAGCCATAACGGAATGGAGAGTTCGAGCGGCCAATATCAGCGACTACAACTCGTATAATTTCCTGCGGATGTACGTTGCCGATGACTATCGGCCGCCGGATCCAGTTTTGGCGGAATACGACCTCTACAATCAGGAGGTTGAAGACAAAGAACCGGAGATTCTGATTATAGACGGCCAGCAGCGCCTGAACTCGCTCTATATCGGTGTCGAGGGTGGAATTACCGTATATAATGGCGGACGGGGGAAGCCCAGTGATGAGCTTCAGTACTGGGAAGGCCAGCGGCTGTGTGTTGACCTATTCGGCCACCCAGAGTACGATCGCGACGATACAGCAGGCGACTACGAGTTTGAGTTCAAATCAACAGGGAAGTTTGGGGGCGCGGACGAGACCGGCTATTCTTTGACCGGCGAGACGCGACACCTGTGGATGCCGGTCGGGGAGTTATGGAACGGAGACGACGAAGGGGGCTCCGGGAACTCCACGGTACTTGAAGGAAGAGCACTGAGCGAAGTCGTCGATGAATACGTGGATACCGCCGAACTGAGGGCGGACAACGAAACCCGCTATCAACTGCGCAGTATTTCGATGGCCGTCGCGAGAGACATTACGAGCAACGTTCTACAAGACGATCTCGAAACGGACAGTACGAACAAGGATAGATCCGAAATTCCCGAGATATTCACGAGGCTGAATATGGAGGGCTCTGATCCGAAGCCCTACCAGCTCCTTCTCTCAAAACTAATGAGTTATTGGCCGTACGCGGAAGAGGAGAATGAGCGAATCAATCCTCGGGAGGTCATCCAAGATTGGATTGACGAATTTAAACAGAAGTTCCCTCAGTATGAACAAGAAATCGATCGAAAGCTGTTCCTCCGGTATACCGCATACCTAGTCGGAACAGACCTCCTCCGGAGCAATCTTAGCAGTATCGACGAAGAAAGAATGGACGAGATGCGCGAGCGGTGGCTGTATAATGAGCCCGTCGTTGCCGGACGGCGCTTCGAGTGGTTTCGGACATCGCTCGAGAAGGCATTCCAGACAGTAATCGAGAGCGGGATTCGGAGCTCGGTTATGAACACAATGCCGATCTTCGCCCTGCTTGGCGTGTTCTATTACCAGAACCCGGATGCTGAGGTCTCCGACGCGAACCGCGAGAGTGTTTTCCAGTTCGTCGCAAGAGCCCTCTTGCTGAACAAGTACTACCAGGTTCTGACCTACGGCAAGTGCCGCAACTGGATGCGATACCTTCGTGAATGGGAACCAGACACCAACGAACCAATCGTTTTCCCTGGAGACGAACTATTTGAATCAGAGAACATCAGCCCATCTGCTGAAGACATCCGTCGAGTCGTAGCCAACGCTCGTTACGAGAGCAGTCCAGGAGAGCCTGTATTTACCGACACAGACGTCACAGCAGTACTCGGCCTCATCGAGGAATCGTATACGCAATCGACGTCCACCAGTATTGGCGACTACTCGGTTGACCACATCTACCCGAAAAGCAGGAAAGAGTCCGTATCCGAATCTATTGGAGAGACTGTTGATCTTAATCGAATCGGGAATCTACAGCTGTTGCCACACGAGATGAACGAAGAGATCAAAAGCGACCAGTGGCCCCACGACTGGTTGGACGACCTCGGCAACGCCGAGGCCGAGCGTATCCAACGTGTCAATCAGTATCCCGATATCGAGCCGACCCCGGAGAACGCACAAGCGTTTATTCAGGCTCGCGAAGAGCAGATTACCGACTACTTGATAGACAAATACGTAAAGTAAAGAGAGAACTGCAAGTCGCAGTTTCCTTAGAATTTTCACAGAAATCAAACTGAGACACCGGCCTACTGAGCTCCCCACGTATTAACCAACAGGCAGAGGGCGTATGCATCCAATTGTTGGTTAACGGAGGAGGCGCCTCATATCGGAATTGTTCTCGGAAGTGTACATCCTAACACGAAAACACGCAAACAGCGACGCCACTCGTTGTATTCTGGTCGATTCCCTGAAACGCGGAAGCGACACGCCGCGGCTTATCGGGAATGTGGACCTCTAGTCGAGTATGGGAGAACACTCAACGTCGAACCGATTGGCGGTGGACCAGCCGACACGGGGCGCTGACCGCAATCGGTCCCTCGCTGACCAGGCCGATCCGACTACGGACGAAATGCTGCTGCCGCAACTCGACGACGGCATCACCCTACTCGACGTCGAAGGAGGCCGCGGCGTCCCGATCCTGCAGTCGCTCGTACTCGACCATCTCCTCCTGCAAGACGGGCCCGCCTTCTGGGTCGACGCAAACGGACACGCGACAACGACGACACTCGCTCAGATCGCGCCCAGCCAACGGTTGCTCAACCGAATCCACGTCGCCCGTGGATTTACCGCCTACCAACACTACGGCGCCGTCTGTGGTCTCCCGACGGCAGTGAACAAGTCGATCCAGATATCCACCACCGACGCCGGGACGGCCGGTCGAGGAGCACCAGGTCGTGACGAGGATACGTCGCCCCACACGCCCGCCCTCATCGTCGCCCCGGCCGTCGACGCCCAGTATCGCACCGACGATACCCTCGGCGAGACCCACGCGAAAACCCTTCAGGCTCGAACTCTCGCCCGGTTGGCGACCTACGCCGAGGGGTACGACATCCCGGTGCTCGTTACGCGAAACGAACGAAACGAATTCACCGAGCCAGTCGCGACGGTCGCCGACCACCATCTGGAGTGTGAGCAAACCCGGATGGGGCCACGGGTCGTCGGCGAAGACTTCGAGACGCTCGTCTATCCCGTCGACGACGGCGCGTACTACCAGACGACGTTCGCGTACTGGCGGCAGCTGCTCGCGGCACGCGCCACGCAGGTCGGCGTGGAACCGACGACGCCGGCGCCGTCGACGCCGACCCCGGAGGGTGTCGGAACGGGCGTCACAGCTGACGGTAAGACGGTCGCGGCCACCGCGGATCCCCTGCTCGATGCGTGGACGGCGACCGGGACAGGAGGGCGATAGCGATGGGGCGCACAAACCCGACGTACCGGGATGCACTCCGGGCCATCGAAGAGCGGTGGGCGGAGTTCCGCCGGGCACTGCGGCGTCGCGACCAGCCACGATTTGACCAGCTGTTCGAGTACGCCCGCGAGCACGCCGACGCGAGCGGACTGTTGAACCACCAGAACCCGCTGCTGCCGGCGCTACTCAGCATCGATCTCGAACAGGAGGCCCGCCTCGACGACCACGAAGAGCGCCTCGAGGAACTCGAAGCCGCGGTCGCAACAAGCGATGACCAGGAGAGTGCCCCACCGGACGCGAACCCGTGACGATGCCGTTCAGTATCGACTTTCTGGACGACGGCCGCGTCCTAGAGTGGGAGGCAACCGCCGACGGCGCCGTCGCGACCGAGCGCCAAGACTACACCCCACGCTTCTACGTCGCCGCTCGCGACCCAGAGACCGACCTCGACCTCACAACGCTCCAGTCGGTGTACGACCAGCACCCGGACGTCGTCGCGACCGAGATGGTTACGCGACGCCCCGGCTTTCGACGAGACGAGGAGACCGTTCTCGCGGTCAACGTCGCCCACATCGACCGCGTCACCCCACTCGCCCGGCAGGCACGCCAGCTGTCGGCCTATCCAGTCGGGGATCTCGCCTGCTTCAACGTGGACTTCTCGCGAGAGTTCCGATACTGTCTGGAGACCGGCGCCGATCCGACGCCGGCGAGCGAACTGTCGACGCTCCGGCTCAGCGTCCCAGTGACCGAAACGAGCAACGACGTCTACGGCGAGCTGACCGTCGCCGGCGACGCCGTCACCGGCTCGCCGACGGATATCCTGACCGCCGTCCAAGGGGCACTCGACGCGCACGATCCGGACGTCCTGGTCTGCTCAACCAGCGAGATCATCCCGACCCTGTACGAGATGGCGACGGACGCCGGCGTCGACGACTTCTCGCTGAGTCGGTGGCCGGACGTCGACTACCAGCAGCTCGCGAGCCGGTCGACGTACTCGAGCTACGGCCGCGTCGGCCACTCGCCGGCGCGGTACAACGTGCCCGGCCGGGCGATTATCGACGAGTCGAACACGTTCTTCTACGGGGAGACGAACCTCGACGGCGTCCTCGACCTCGTGTCGCGCTCGAAAAAACCCGTTCAGGAGCTCGCGTGGGCGTCGATCGGGAACGTGCTCACGGCGATCCAGATCTGCGAGGCCCACGACCGCGACGTCCTCGTGCCGTGGAACTCCTGGCGCCACGAGTTCTACAAGCCGATGGGGACGCTCCACGACGCCGACCGTGGCGGCTTCATCTTCGCCCCCGAGGTCGGCCTCCACGAGAACGTCCACGAACTCGACTTCTCCTCGTTGTACCCGAACATCATCTGTACCCGGAACGTCTCGCCGGACGTCATCCGGTGTGAGTGCCACAGCGACCGCGACGACGTCCCCGGCCTCGGGTACTCGATCTGCGACGACCGGGGCTACCTCGTCGACGTGCTACAGCCGATCATCGACGCGCGCGACGAGATCAAGGCGGCCATCCGTCGCGAGACGGATCGGAACGACCCCGACGAGGACCGACTGGCGGAACTCGAGGGACGATCGGGCGCACTGAAGTGGATCCTCGTCGCTTGCTTCGGCTATCAAGGGTTCAGCAACGCGAAGTTCGGGCGTATCGAGTGCCACGAGGCGATCAATGCGTTCGCTCGCGAGATCCTGCTGACGGCGAAACAGCGGCTGGAAGCCGGCGGCTGGCGCGTCGTACACGGCATCGTCGACTCTATCTGGGTGACCCCGGACCCCGACGTCGACGACGATGCCCGCGAGGACCTCGAGGCGCTTGCGACGGAGATTACGGAGCGCGTCGAGATCCGGCTCGAACACGAGGCCCACTATGACTGGGTGGCGTTCGTACCGCAACGCGAGAGTGACGCTGGCGCGTTGACGAAATACTTCGGCAAGGTCGCCGGCGACGACGACTTCAAGGTCAGAGGCATCGAAGCCCGGCAGCGCTCGACCCCGCCGTTCATCGAGGACGTCCAGCGGGACTGTCTCGACCAGCTCGATGCCACGCGGTCACCGGACGCGGTACTCGGACGGCTCGAACGAGCAATCGGCGAACTACAGGCGGGCAACGTAGAAGTAGAGCGGCTCGTTGAGCGGAACCGTGTCTCCAAGCCGCTGGAAGGCTACTCACAGAATACCCAGAACGTGGCCGCCTTGAAGCGAGTCCGCGAGCAGGACCTAGCAGTCCACCCGGGCCAGGATATCGAGTACGTGGTCGTCGACGACGACAAATCCTCGCGAGACCGGGTCGCCCTCGCCCACGAGGAGATCGAGACCTACGACGCCTCGTACTATGAAACGCAGCTGGTCAGAGCCGTCGAGAGCGTGTTTTCACCCCTCGGATGGGACCGAACCGATATTCGCCGGGAGCTCTCCGGTGAGAGGGACGCCGTTTTGACCTGGTTCGGAGCCTCCAACGAACTGTCGTAGTGGACCCCACCCCTGGTTTCCGTCGTTTCGATCCAACCCCACGTTTCCGACGTAATTTCCGACCCCCCTCGTTTCCGTCGTTTCCTCACGCCCCACCCCGGATTTCCGTCGTCCGCACCCACTCAGTAGTAGGGGGTCACTACTCGCGAGTCCAGTCCTGCATCCGGCTGTCCTCGAGGATCGTCTCGCGGACAACCTGGGGATCTTCGATGAGTCGGTTCTGGAGGTGGATGCCGCCCGCACTCCCCTTGTTGATCTTCTCGATTTCGACAACCCCGAGGAAGGCTTGCTCTTTCAGGATGTCGCGGAACCGGCGGACGGAGAGGATATCCATATCGAGATGGTTGCAGATGCGTTCGTACTGGTCGTACACCCGGCTCGTGAGGAACGCATCGTCGTTGCTGTTGACACTCAGCTCCGTGAGCGCCAGCAACGCCGCCTTCGCCTGCGTGGGTGCGCCGTTCACGAGTTCTCTGAACCGGTCCTTTTCGGCGTGCTGCTGTGCCTGGCGGACGTGTTCCTCCGTCACCTGCTCTGCTCCGGCCTCGTAGGCGACCTCCCCTGCGTGGCGAAGAATGTCGATCGCCTTCCGAGCGTCGCCGTGTTCCTGCGCGGCGAAGGCCGCCGAGAGCGGAATCACGTCCTCCGAAAGGACGCCGTCCTGGAAGGCGTCCTCACGGTTGAACATAATCTCCCGGAGCTGGTTGGCGTCGTATGGCTTGAAGAACAGCTCCTTGTGCTGGAAGCTGCTTTTCACGCGCTCGTTCACGTTGTCGACGTACTGGATCTTGTTGCTGATCGCGATGACGCCGACGCTACAGTCGATTTTCCCCGCCTCCTCAGCGCGCGAGAGCTTCATCAACACGCTGTCGTCGTTCATCAGATCGATCTCGTCGAGGATGATGATCACAGAATCAAATTGAGCGTCGAGCGTCTTCCAGAGGAGTTTGTAGTATTTCGACGTACTGAGGCCGGTATGTGGGACGGAGATTCCAGTCGAAGATTCATCGTTCAGCTTCGCGGCCAGTGAGGAGATCGCCTGAGTCTCCGTGTTGTCTTCAGCACAGTCGATATACGCTGTTCCAATTTCGACGCCATCCTGAGCGGCATTTTGAGCTCGTTGACAGACGTGTTTTGAAACGAGAGATTTGCCGGTCCCCGTTTTCCCGTAGATCATCACGTTTTCCGGGGAGTACCCGTGGACAGCACCGTTGAGACGTTTCGCGAGCTTCGAGATTTCCTCGTCGCGACCGACGATCCGGTCAGCCTCCGGAACGTGGCCGATTTTCAGGAGATCCTTGTTCGCGAAGATACGATGCCCGGATTCAAAGAGTGGATCGTCGACAGAACTGGGTGAAGAGTCGGGCGTCATTGAATATCACACGGTGTGAGCGGGGGGAGTATAAATCTAGTGGAGAACGCCACCCCACGTTTCCGACGTTCCTTGTCCGATATCAGCCGGAAAATGCCGTAATTCGGTGGAATTGGATTGCTGACAATATAGCCGCGTTTCCGACGTGAGAGAGGAAACCCGTAGACGGAAGCATCGCCTCGATGTCGAATCCCGAACCCACACACCCCACGTTTCCGTCGTAATCACCGAACAGGTGGGGAGGGGACTCGAAGAAGACGTCCACGACGAGATACCAAAGACGAGAGCGGCCTATCCGTCCAATACTGGCCGTCTACAGAAGCAGCTGGAAAGGATCGTTTCATCTGAGGGGGCGAAGTACTTCGCTCCTTCATCGGTCGAAGTACACTTAATGAGCGTTTCTCAGCTATACCACTTTAATCTATGTGTTGCAGAAGTTAGTTCATCTCTAGATTGGTTCTAGGTCAACAGAATTAGTGGCTGTATAGCACTATCGTAGCCTCTCCCTACGCCGTCGTGGAGAAACGACGGAAACGCGGGGGGTGTGGTCCCTTCGAAATCAGCGCCACCCCCGCCACCAACATCCAGTTACGACGGAAACGTGGGGTGGGTGTCCTCCATCATCGAGTTTTACTCGTCCGGGTTGACCGGACCCTTGTACTGAGAACGAATCTTCTCTCCCTCCCGCCACTGCCAGTAGTAGTAGCGATTGTCGTTGATTTCCTTAATCGTGATCGTTGCTTTGGCCGGGACGTCGTCCGGAAGATCGTCTGGTCGTTCTTCGACCTCTTCTTGATCTGCCGACTCCTCGAGACGGGCCTCTCGTTCCTTGTGCTCGGCGAGCGCCTCAGCGTACGTTGCAACGTCTCGAAGCTGCTCCGGGTCCGACTCGTTGAGCGTGTTGACGATCTCCGTCGGGAGGTTCGCCGGTGGGGTCGGGGGTTCGTAGGACATCGGCTACTCTCGTATTAACCAACACGGCCCACGAATCCATAGTTTTGTTGGTTAAGACGATGGAGACGACTCTCGTGCCTGCTGACTGTAACACTACTCGAAACTTCTTTATATATAAGTTTCGTACTATGTTACACCGTGCTCCGGCGTATCGAACTCGAGGTCCTCGCCACGGTCGACCGCGGCGACACGATCTCCGAACTCGCGACGAAGCTCAACCACAGCGAGAGCTACCTCTCTCGTGCCGTCGCCGACCTCGTCGAAAAGGGACTCGTCTACACGGAACGCGACGGGCGGCGAAAACGAGTCGTTCCGTCGGATGCTCGCGCCGTCGAACTCTACCGCGACCTCGTCCGCCAGCACTCCCATATCGACTTTCCCGAACTGCTGACGGGCAAGGCACTCGAAGTGCTGTACTACCTCGACCAGCCGCGAACCGTCTCCGAAATCGCTGACCGGAGCGACAACTACCGCAACACGGTTAACCGCGTCCTCAAGCGGTTTCGTGACCGTGGTCTCGTCGGGACGGCCGACGGCCACTACGAGTTCAACGCCGACTTCGACCGCCTCCACGAGTTCGCCCGTGAACTCGCACACCAGCTGCATCGCCAGCGCCTCGAAGCCGTCGCCCCCAAGGGGACGATTCTCTGGGAGGACTACGACGAATTCCTCGCGCAGGCCCATAAGGAGATCGACGCAGAGGGGTTCCACGAAACCGGCCTCGCTCGATTCGCGGCCTTCGACCTCCAGTTCCTACTCACCGGCCACCGCTACTACGTCTACTCCGAGGATCTCGACGCAGTCTCGCCGGCGGAACTTTGCTGTCACACGCTACTGATCGACGACGGCAGCCGCCACCGCTCGTACTGTCTCCTCCTGCTCAGCCACGTCGACGTCGACGAGGCGGTCCTCCGAGAGCAGGCGGCGAAGTATGGCCTCGAAGACGAA